>NZ_CP132334.1:1504166-1805000 GCF_030758415.1 Parvularcula sp. IMCC14364
AGGGCACGCAGGTTGACGGCGTTTATTCTGCTGACCCGAAAACCAACCCCGATGCTGAAAGATACGAGTCCCTTACCTATATGGATGTGTTGAAGAATGACTTGCGCGTGATGGATCAGGCCGCAATATCGTTGACCCGTGAAAACGCGATTCCAATCGTCGTGTTTCCGCTGGCCGAAGAAGGCGGTGTTGTCGGTGCATTGACGGGGCAGGGCACGTTCACGATTATCAAAGACTAGAAGACGACAAGGAAAAACAAGAAAATGGCAGACGATACAGCCGGTCCGGATATGAAAGATCTCAAGCGCCGCATGGAAGGTGCTTTTGAGTCCCTGAAAACAGAATTTGGCGGCCTGCGCACCGGGCGCGCCTCAGCCAGCCTTCTCGACAGTGTAAATGTCAATGCCTATGGCTCCATGATGCCGATGAATCAGGTTGGCACCGTAAATGTACCAGAGCCCCGGATGCTGTCCGTACAGGTATGGGACCAGAGCCTTGTCGGGGCTGTTGAAAAAGCGATCCGTGACTCAGGTCTGGGTGTGAACCCCGTTACCGATGGCCAGAATGTCCGGGTTCCCCTGCCAGCGCTGACAGAAGAGCGCCGGATAGAGCTGACCAAAATTGCCGGCAAATATGCAGAACAGGCGCGTGTTGCCATTCGCAACGTCCGACGGGATGGTATGGAAGGCCTTAAAAAAGCCGAAGGAATTTCAGAAGATGAACAAAAACGTCTGGCAGATGATGTACAGAAATTGACTGACAGTATCATCAAGGAAGTCGACGCCTCACTTGAAGCAAAAGAGCAGGAGATCATGCAGGTCTGATCTGGTTCAGGCGTGATATGACGTATTGGAAGGAAAAAAGTCCGGGTGCCAATCAAGGGTTCAAACAAGCTGGTGAAAGGCATATCCGGCATTTTCTCTGGTCAGGATCGGCGTGTGCCGGATAGCATTCTTGATCTGCAGGCGAAAGTCTCCAACATCACTGACCTGCAAGAGCAGGAAAGCAAGGAGCCGCCAGTAGACAAGCCGCTGTCGCACGTCGCCATTATCATGGACGGTAATGGTCGCTGGGCAGAAAAGCGCGGCCTTCCGCGTCAGGCCGGGCATCGTGAGGGTGTTGCGGCCGCTCGCCGCGCGATTGAGACAGCAAAAGAACTGGGCCTGTCGCACCTGACGCTTTACAGCTTTTCGACCGAGAACTGGGGCAGGCCAGAGTCTGAGGTGCGTGACCTCATGAACCTGATGCGTACATATATCGAATCTGATTTGCCCAAACTGGTATCTGAAAATATTCGGATACGCATCATTGGAGATAAGAAAACACTTCCTGCTGACATAAGATTACTGGTCAACCGCGCTGAAAAAGAAACAGCCGACAATACAGGATATACATTACAGATCGCCTTTAACTATGGTGGGCGAGACGAGATCATCCGGGCCATGCGCGCGCTGGCTCAGGACATTTCGCAAGGCGCTGTATCGCCGGACGAAATTGATGAGCAGAAGATTGCCAGCGTTCTGGATACGGGCGATGCGCCTGATCCTGACCTTGTTATCCGCACTAGCGGGGAGCGGCGGATCAGCAATTTCCTGCTTTGGCAGGCAGCTTATGCTGAATATATTTTCCTCGATGAATACTGGCCAGATTTCAGCCGCGACGTATTTCTGCGGGCCGTTGATGATTACCATGCCCGTGAGCGACGCTTTGGACGCCGCAACGCTGGTTAAGTCTCGCCATGAAGCCCGCAGAAAATTCCCCCTGGCAGGCACTTGCCGCAAGCAAAGTATTCAAGCGGACTGTGATGATCCTGCTGCTCGCACCCGTTGCCATACTGATTGTCTGGTTCGGGGGCCGGATGTTCTCAGCGCTTATTGCCTTTACGAGTATCGTTCTGGTTTTTGAATGGACCCGGATTGTTGACCGGACGGAATTTTCCACTGCTTTCTATGTCCTGTCTTTCACTGCTATTTCATCAATCTTTCTGGCAGCCGGAGGATCATACCAACTGGCATATGCAACGGCCCTGGCTGGCGGGCTTATCAGCGCCATTTCCGAGCGACTGAAAGGGCGCTCCTCACAATGGCCGATGATCGGTATTTTTTATCTCATCATGCCGTGCATCGCCTTTGTCTGGATACGCAACGGACCAGAGACAGGCCGCAGCTTGACCCTGTTGTTGCT
Source organism: Parvularcula sp. IMCC14364 (assembly GCF_030758415.1). Classification (NCBI taxonomy): domain Bacteria; kingdom Pseudomonadati; phylum Pseudomonadota; class Alphaproteobacteria; order Parvularculales; family Parvularculaceae; genus Parvularcula; species Parvularcula sp. IMCC14364. Next base: position 1,506,351 of record NZ_CP132334.1, read on the forward strand.
GGTCGCTGTATGGGCAACGGATATCGGGGCCTATGTCTTTGGTAAAATGATCGGCGGTCCGCTGATGGCCCCTGCTATTTCTCCCGGCAAGACCTGGGCTGGTGCCTTTGGGGGCATTCTGACGGCCATGACCTGCTGCAGCTTTATTGCCTTGCTGGGCAGCGAGAACTGGTCCATCTGGGTTTTGGCCATGATCGGTATCAGCCTTTCCATAGCAACGATTGTCGGTGATTTTGCCGAGTCTGCGCTCAAGCGTTATTTCGGGATCAAAGACTCAGGTGGTTTCATTCCGGGCCATGGCGGTCTCCTCGACAGGCTGGACGGAATGCTTTTTGCCACAGCTGCATTGGCATTGGTGCTATTCATCTATAGCTTCACATCGACGGGATAACGAGGAAACGGGATGAACCTGCCATTGCAGTCTGTGAAGACAGATCATGTATCAAACGCAAAAGATCAGGTGCCGCGGCGCATCAGCATCTTTGGCTCTACGGGCTCGGTCGGAGAGAACACGCTGGATCTCATCAGCTTTGCGCAGTCAAACGGCGCCGCCAACATGGAAGTTGTCGCATTGACTGCGAATCGCAACGCGCGCCTTCTGGCCGAGCAGGCAATACGTTATGGAGCAGATTTTGCTGTCGTCGCTGACGATAAAAAATACGATGAGTTGAAGGCGCATTTGCAAGGCACCGAGATTGCGTGCGGCGCAGGTGACGCTGCCATGCTCGAAGCGGCCGAGATGGAGGCTGACTGGGTTATGGCAGCCATCGTAGGCGCTGCCGGACTGCAGCCTACACTCACAGCAGCGCGACGCGGTGCTGATATCGCTTTCGCCAACAAGGAATGCCTGGTTTGCGCTGGCAGTGTCTTTACAGGTGCCATGAAGCAGGGGGGCGGTCGCCTTCTACCCGTCGATTCTGAACATAACGCCATTTTTCAGGTCTACGACTTCGATAGACCGGAGCGCATTACCCGCATCCTGCTGACAGCTTCCGGCGGACCGTTCCGCACTTGGACACGCGCGCAGATGGCAGCCGTAAGTGTGGAACAGGCTGTCGCCCATCCCAACTGGTCCATGGGCGCAAAGATTTCAATCGATAGCGCCACCATGATGAACAAAGGTCTGGAACTCATTGAAGCTGCTAGGCTTTTCCCGACGCCTTCAAGTGATATTGAGATTATTGTTCATCCGCAATCTGTCATCCATTCCATGGTCGAATATGTTGACGGCTCGGTTCTGGCGCAGATGGGGACGCCGGATATGCGCACGCCAATCGCCTCCGCTCTGGCCTGGCCGGACCGCGTTGCCTCACCCAGCCCGAAGCTGGATTTCAGCAATCTTGCTAACCTGACCTTTGAGGAGGCTGATGCGGAAAAGTTTCCAGCTTTACGCCTTTCCAGAGAGGCTTTGGAACTTGACGGGCTGGCGCCAACCGCGCTGAATGCTGCAAATGAGATCGCAGTCGAGGCCTTTCTGAAACGTCATCTAAAATTTCTGGACATTACTGCTGTCACAGAGCAGGTTTTGACTTCATTCGGATTTGCAAAGTGTGACGGCGAGATTACGCTGGAGGATGTTCTGGAAACTGACAAGGAAGCACGCCGAAAAGCGTCTGATATAGTTGCAACTCTCTCCGCTTAGCCCCTCAAACACTTCAAATCTGTCCAGGTGATACGAGCTATATAAATGGATATTATCTTCGGTTTGCTGGTCACACTGGCGTCTTTCATCGTTCTTTTGTCGTTTATCGTATTTTTCCACGAACTCGGCCACTTTCAGGTGGCACGTTGGTGCGGCGTAAAAGTGGACGTATTCTCTATCGGGTTTGGCCCGGTACTCCTCAGAAGGACCGACAGACAGGGCACCGAATGGCGCATCAGTGCGTTGCCTCTGGGGGGGTTCGTCAAGTTTTTTGGCGATGCCGGACCGGCCTCAGCACCATCTTCAGAGGTTAATGAAGAGAAATCTGCCGATAACGCGGATAGTTCTGACGACACTCCGGGCATGACCCAGTTTCCAAAAGGCAGCGAAAGAGACGAGCTTGAACACCGCCTGACCGCAGAAGAGAAAGCTGTCTGCTTTCATTTCAAGCCGTTATGGCAAAGAGCAGCGATCGTCGCTGCCGGGCCAATGGCGAACTTCGTTCTGGCGATCGCGATCTTTTTTGTTCTGCTCATGTCGCTTGGTGAAACGGTACGAGAGGCAAGAATTGTCTCTGTGGAGCCGGATTCACCTGCTGCGATAGCCGGTTTCGAACCAGGTGACAAAGTGCTGTCGGTTGAAGGCAAGAGAGTGCGCGACTGGACTGACCTTACCCAGGCCGTGAAACTCGGCACCGGTGAAGAACTTGATTTTGAAGTCGAGCGCAACAACTCAGTTATTTTGTTGCGTGCCACACCTGAGCGCCGCGAAATGCTTGATCGCTATGGCAACACCGTCAGCGCAGGTTTTCTGGGGGTCAGCTCTACGCCTGAGTTTCAGAATGTTCGCTACGGACCGCTCGAGGCTATGGGAAAATCCATTGCCCGGGTTGGCGATATGATTGGCCTGACGGTGAAGTTTCTCGGCCGTATAATCCTGGGTAAAGAAGATTTCTCGCAACTTGGCGGACCCGTCAAAATTGCCAAATATGCCGGTCAATCTACCATGTCCGGCTTTGACGAGGCTGTGCCCGAAGAAGTCAGTCTTGGGCGCAGACTGCTTATTAGTCTTGTGGATTTCGTGCAGATGGCAGCAATGATCTCGATCAGCGTGGGTTTCCTCAATCTGCTGCCTGTGCCGGTGCTGGATGGCGGGCATCTGGTGTTTTACGCCTATGAGGCGATTGCCGGAAAACCCTTGAGTGAGGCGGTGCAGGCATTCAGCTTCAGAATCGGGATTGTTATTTTGCTGTTCTTGATGGTATTCGTCACTTGGAATGACATTAGTCAGGAATTCCTATCGAAACTGACCGGATAACCATCCGGGGCTGAAAGGCCAAACTTAAGGGTATGACATGAGTATAACTGGGCAGGGGTCTTCCATGGGAAATCGTAAAGTATCAAGTCTTACAGCAGCTTTTCTGTTTGCTGTCTCAGGCATGGCGACTTTTGCAACCGGCACTTTAGTGAGTGGGGGCAGTGCCATTGCCCAGGAAGGCGGCGTTCTGGTTCAGCAGGTGCTGGTGCGTGGTAACCAGCGTATTGAGGCTGATACTGTCCGCTCGTATCTCATCATTCAGCCGGGTAGTCGCGTCGACCAGCAGTCTCTCGACGTTGCGCTGAAAACCCTTTTCGCAACAGGTCTTTTCAAGGACGTTAACCTTTCCCTCAACGATAATGTTGTTCTCGTTGAGGTTGAAGAAAACCCGATCGTCAACAGGGTGATCTTTGAGGGCAACAAGCAAACTAAAGAAGACAAGTTCAACGAAGAAATTCAATTGGCACCTCGCGCAGTATACACAGTTGCAAAAGTGCAATCGGATGTTCAGCGCGTAATCGAAGTTTATCGTCGCTCTGGTCGCTTTGCGGCTACTGTTACGCCTAAGACAGTGCAACTCCCCCAGAACCGTGTTGATATCATTTTTGAAATTGATGAAGGGCCAACTACAGGTGTTGCCAAAGTGAACTTCTCTGGGAATGAGGTCTTCTCAGACAAGGACTTACGGGATGTTGTCCTTACGTCAGAGAGCCGCTGGTACAAGTTTTTTGAGAGTAATGACAATTATGATCCGGATCGTCTTGAATATGATCGGGAATTGTTGCGGCAGCATTATACCAGATTGGGCTATGCTGATTTTCAAGTGGTCGCTGCGACAGCTGAATTAACCTCTGATCGGGGAGACTTTTTTATCAGCTTTCAGGTCGAGGAAGGACCGAAATACGATTTTGGCAAGATAAATGTCAAAACGACGCTCTCCAAAGTGAACGAGTCATTGCTGGAACGCAGTCTACCCATACGCAGTGGCACAACCTTTAATAGCGAACTTATTGAAAACGCCGTAGAGTCTATCACTTATGCCACCGGTATTTCCGGTTACGCCTTTGTAGACGTAAATCCTCGTTTGACACGAAATGAGGAAGCGAAAACCGTCGATATTACTTTCGAGGTTAATGAGGGGCCTAGGGTTTATGTCGAACGTATCAATATCGGGGGTAATACACGTACACTCGATCCTGTTATCCGGCGCGAAATCAACCTTGTAGAGGGCGATGCCTTTAACCGCGTACTTGTTGACCGTTCACAGCGCCGTGTTAATGGATTGGGCTTTTTCAGCGATGTTGCCATTAGTGAACTACCTGGATCTGCTCCTGACCGGACAGTTCTCGATGTACAAGTTGCCGAACAATCCACTGGCTCCTTCTCAGTTGGGGCAGGTATATCATCACAAGATAGTTTTATCGCAAACCTTTCTGTCTCTGAGCGCAATCTACTAGGGCGCGGCCAATTCTTGCAGCTTGATTTGAGAGCTAGCGCACGTACGCAATCTGCGACAGTGCGATTCAGAGAACCCTATTTCCTTGGTAGAAATCTGGCGGCAGGTTTCGACCTGTTTAGTAGTAGCGTAGATTTTGAGGAATCAGGTTTTGTTAGAGATAGTCTGGGTGCCGGGGTTAATATGAGTTTTCCGGTTTCAGATTCTGGTAGGCTGGGGCTGAGCTACACACTTAGAAATGATAATCTGGAAATTAGTCAGCCAGGAATACAGTCAGTTGCAGGCACTTTAGATCTGAATAACCCTTCAGAACTACAAACTGTTCTGATCGCAGGCGCTACTCCGGACGACATCACTGTTGACGCTAACGGACAACAGGTCGTTCGAGCTGATTTTTGTGATTTTGTTGTAAATCAGTTAGACTCAACATGTGAATCTCGAGGCGAGTTTCTAACGTCAGCTGTTGGTTACAGTCTGAATTACAATAAATTAAACAATCCTTTTCTACCCTCGCGTGGTTGGCGCATAGGTATTAGTCAGGCTTTTTCTGGTTTGGGCGGGGACGTACAGAATCTGAAAACTACCGTTCAAGGTGCTTATTATCGCCCTCTTCCTTTTGACTTCGTGGGCGCACTGAAATTTGACGTCGGTTACGTTGACGGTTGGGGTGATGACAATATCCGCATATCCGATCGATTCTTTAAAGGCGGCGCCTCCTTCCGTGGGTTCGAGGTTGCTGGGGTCGGACCCCGCAGAGTATTTCAAGATGGTACTCCTGGTGGAGGACGAGGCAGGGCACTTGGCGCGAAAACCTATGCAGTTGGTTCATTGGAGGCACGTATTCCGCTGCCTATTCCTGATCAATACGATATCAATACGTCCCTTTTCACTGATTTTGGCACGGTCGGCATCATTGATGAGGAAAGTAAAATCCTTAACGATGATGTGACGAATTTTGTTGACTTCAACGGTGACGGAATTTTTGATGAGCCGATCCAGGATGACATGTCTATTCGCGTTTCCGCCGGCATTAGTATCGACTGGCGTTCACCATTCGGACCGGTGCGTATTGATCTTGCTGAAGTGCTGATACAGGAAGATTATGATCAGACAGAAGCGTTCCGTTTCAGTGCTGGTGGTCAATTCTAGAACTGGCATGGTTTTTTAATCAGATAGGGGAAGATAACCTTTTTGGGACAGGTGGTATTATGAGTGTAAGAAGTTTTACAAAATTATGTAGCGTTATGGCCTTGGCTGTTGCGGGGAGCTTTGCAAGCAGTCTCGGTATGAGTACTGTTGTAGCACAGGAAGAAGCAGCTCCTGTCATCCTGATTGTTGATCAGTCCAGACTTCTGGCAACTTCAAAGGCAGGAAAATCTGTTACCGAGCAAATGCAGGCCTTGCAGACTACTGCAAACAAGGAGCTTGAGGAGACTATCGGTATGATTATCGCCGAAGCCGAAGAATTGAAGTCAAAAGAAGGCAGCATGGATGAGTCTGTGTATCTTGCCGAGGCACAAAGACTGGCTATTGCACAAAACAACATTCCCATGTTGCGCGAAATCAAGGTGCGTGAACTACAAGCCGCTGAACAAAAGGCACTTGGAGAAATCAGTGAAATCATGCGTCCTATCCTCAAAGAGATCGTTGACTCCAGAGGTGCCACACTTTTGCTTGACCGTTCCGCTGTCATGTATGCCTCAACGGATACAGACATAACAGAATATGTACTGGGCAAACTGGATGAAGAAATCACCACTGTGAAGGTCGAGCGCATTGATCTGATCCAGCAGCGGTTGGCAGCGCAACAACGTGCCGCCGCCTCACAGCAGCAATAATATTTTCCAAAATGGAATAGTAAGGCCCGTCCTATGACGGGCCTTTTTCTTGAGTTTTTTTGTCACGTGAGCTTGCCGTTTCAAGGACAAGCAATCTAGGTAAGCAGGATCATGATAGATTCACGGTTTTTCCAATCAGCCAGCCCACTGTCTATTGCTGAACTGCAGCAACTATTGGGCAAAAAGGCGGTCGCGACAGGGGCACAAGCTTACGTGAGCCATGTAGCAGACTTTTCAGACAATGATCTTGAAGGGGCGGTCATTTTCATCACTGATGCAAAATACCTGTCGGAAAAACCGAAAAGCCTGCCGTCCGTTTGTCTGATTTCTCCGAAAGTTGCAGCTAAAGCTAACCTGAGTACAGACTTGCCGGGTGTAACAATCCTGGAGACGCCTAACCCACGCGCTGATTTTGCAACAATTGCTATTGCGCTACATAAAAGCATCGCTGAGGAAGTTGGTTATGGTGATCGCAAGGATGCGATTATCGATGATAGCGCTAACATTGACCCAAGTGTGATCATCGGGGCAGGGGCAAACATTGCCGCAGATGTCACGATTTGCGCAAACAGCGTGATTGGTCCGGGCGTGAGTATCGGGCCGGGTTCGATCATCGGGGCTAATGTTTCTATCACGCACGCCCGGCTTGGATCGCATACACGCATTTCCAGCGGTGCGAGAATAGGTGAAGCTGGTTTTGGCTTTGTGCAGATTGATGGCAAGCAACGTCGAATACCGCAGCTTGGCCGCGTTATCATTGGTGATGAAGTTGAAATTGGTGCAAATACAACAGTTGATCGTGGGGCGTTGAATGACACTATCATTGGTGCGCAAACCAAGATCGACAATCTTGTACAGATCGGCCACAACTGCCGGATAGGGGCACGATGTGCTATCGCCTCTCAAACTGGCATATCCGGCAGTACAAGCCTTGGCGACGACGTGATGATTGGTGGACAGGTAGGATTGGCCGACCACTTGTCTATTGGTGATGGTGTTGTCATTGTTGGTCGTGCCGGTTTGATGAAAGACATACCCGCTGGTGAGAAATGGGGGGGATACCCTGCAAAGCCAGCGCGGCAATGGTTCAAGGAAGTTGCCGCTGTAAGCAAACTTGCCGGCACCGGTAAAAAATAAACAAGAGAAAAGATTGATGAGCGATATTGAGCAAAAGGATTATCTGGACCCTCTCGACATTCTTGCCTTGATGGAACTGCTGCCGCATCGCTACCCGATGCTGATGGTCGACAAAATCATCAACATTACACCAGATAATGGGGCAACAGGTATCAAGAACGTTTCAATAAACGAACCTTATTTTCAGGGGCATTTCCCCGGTAAACCCGTGATGCCGGGCGTCTTGATCATTGAATCAATGGCGCAGACTGCTGCAGCTTATACGGCGTATGCTGAGAAACTGGACACAAAAGGTAAAGTGGTCCTTTTTATGGGACTGGATAAAGTCAAATTCCGGCGCCCGGTTGTACCTGGTGACCAGTTGGAAATACATGTCAAAACCTCACAGAAAAGACCACCCGTCTGGAAATATGAGAGTAAAGCTATCGTTGATGGCAAAGTGGTCGCCGAAGCAAATTATGCCGCTATGCTGGCAGATCCCGGAGGCATTTGACCATGGCAGACACAGTCATCCATCCGACGGCAATAATTGAGGACGGGGCCAGTCTGGGAACAGGTGTAAGGGTGGGGCCCTTCTGTCATATCGGCAGTAAGGCCGTTCTGGAGGATGATGTCATTCTCAAGAGCCATGTTGTTATTGACGGAAATACGATAATAGGTGAGCGGACTAATATCGCCCCCTTTGCCTCACTTGGCAGCGCACCACAGCATCTTGGCTACAAGGGTGAGGATACAAAACTCATCATAGGACAGGACAATAATATCCGTGAATATGTTACCATGAACCCCGGCACCGTTAGTGGGCGTGGCCAGACTGTGGTGGGTAATGGTTGTCTTTTCATGGCCTCTACTCATGTCGCCCATGACTGCATCGTGGGCAATAACGTTATCATGGCAAATAACGCTACCCTGGGCGGGCATGTTTCGGTGCAGGATTTTGTCTTCATGGGCGGCATGTCAGCCGTGCACCAATATTGCCGTGTAGGCATATATGCTTTTGTTGGCGCGGCCGCACTCGTGACGACAGACGTTATACCATATGGGTCTGTGATCGGAAATCATGCGCGCCTCGAAGGATTGAATATCGTTGGTATGAAGCGTCGCAATACGCCGCGCGCGGTGATTCACAAGATACGATCTGCTTACAGACTTCTTTTTGCGCAAGAGGGCACATTACAGGAGCGCATTGAAGACGTGTCAGAAATGTTCAGTGACAGCGAAGAAGTATCCAGAATAATCAGCTTTATAAAAGCTGAAAGTTCTCGCCCTCTGTGCACACCGAAAGCCTGACATATGCAACGCTGGACCAGATTGGGAATTATTGCCGGGGGTGGTCAGCTACCCTTAAAGCTGGCCCAGACCTGCAAGGCCGCCGGAAAACCATACTTCGTTATCCGACTCAAGGGGTATGCCGACGATTCGCTCGCTGGTTTCGATGGTGAAGAATGTGGTATTGCCGAATTGGGAAAGACCATACGATTACTCAAGCAGGAATCCTGCGATGCGATTGTTATGGCAGGCCTTGTACCAAGGCCAAATTTTTCGGTGTTGAAACCTGATTGGCGCGGTGCCGCATTGCTCCCCAAAGCCTTATCCGCTGCGCGCAAGGGCGATGGCGCCATTTTGAATGTACTCGTTGACACCTTTGAAGCAGAAGGCTTTCTGGTCATTGGTGCTGAAGAAGTAGCAGAGGATTTGCTCGCCCCATCAGGGCATCTGGGCAGTGTTCAGCCGACAGTTAAAGACAAATCTGATATGCGAAAAGCGGCGGACGTTATACGCGCTCTCGGGCCATTTGACATCGGGCAGGGAGCCATTGTCAGAAATGGCTTTGTGCTGGCTATTGAAGCTGCCGAGGGAACGGACCAGATGCTACGTCGGTGTGCCAATCTACCCGAAGACATGAAAGGGTATGAGCCTGACGAGACACAGGAGCGACGGGGCGTTCTGCTTAAAAGACCAAAGCCCGGGCAGGAGCTGCGTGTTGACCTGCCAACGATTGGTGTAGAGACGATCAGAGGGGCTGCCGCTGCTGGTTTGGCTGGCATAGCCATCGAGGCGGATGCCGCCTTGATTATGGACCGGCAATCCCTGATTACACTTGCTGACAGGGAAGGGCTTTTCGTGTACGGGTTTAACGAAAGCGACCTTCAAAGCTGAGGCAATTATAAGTGACCAAACCACTTAAAGTCCTGCTGGCCGCAATTGAGCCTTCTGGCGATGCGCTTGGAGCAAGCCTATATAAAGTGCTCAAAAAATCACTGCCTGACGACACGGTATTTTTCGGATGTGGTGGCATGTTGATGGAACAGGAAGGTTTCTCAAGCTCTTTCCCGGTCGATGAGTTTTCCATCATTGGGCTGACAGGTTTCCTCAAGGCAATTCCTGAAGGTGTAAAGAGAGCCCGAGAGATAGGGCAGCTTGCAGCCAGCCTTCAGGCCGATATTGGTATCTATATTGACGGCTGGGCGTTTAGCTGGAGAGCTGCAAGATACACCAAAATGTATTCACCTGATACATTGACGGTCAAATATGCTGCGCCGCAGATATGGGCCTCAAGACCGGGCAGGGTTGAGCGCGTTAAACAGCATTTTGACTCGGTGCTGACATTGCTGCCTTTTGAACCGGCATGGTTCAGGGATGCTGGCATTCACGCTGAATTTGTGGGCAATCCAAATTTCCAGACTGTTTATGCTCAGAGTATGGACGGTGCCGGTTTCAGAGAAAAATATAACCTCGAAGGCAAGTCTATTCTTGTCGCTTTACCCGGCAGCAGGAAGTCTGAAGTGTCGCATTTGGCACCGGTGTATGGCGATATATTTACTGCACTTGCCGACAGGAACTCAGCTCTTTCTATTGTTATCCCGCCAGCGCCTAATGTTGCCAGTCTGGTGAAAGACTCTTTTGCTGACCATCAGGATCTGATCACTTTTATTCAGCCAGAGGAGCGTTTTGACGCCTTTAATGCTGCAACGGCAGCGCTGGCAGCATCTGGTACGGTGACGACAGAACTTGCCATCGCCGGAACACCAATGATTGTCGCTTACAAGACGGACCCGCTAACGGCTTTCTGGGCTAAATCTGTTGTGACCACTGATTATGTGACGATCCTGAACAATGCAGCAGGGCGCGAAGTAATTCCGGAATTTTTACAGGAAGACTGTACCGCTGAATTAATTGCCCCAGTGCTTGAGATATTGCTAACGGATGACACCGAACAGACCATACAGAAAAAAGCCTTCGGACAACTTCTTTCTGATCTTGATGTCGACAAGGAACCAGCGGCTGAAAAGGCCGCTGAAGTGATCCTGTCATTACTAAACGAGCGGCAGTAACTTAACGCTGATTGCGATTGATAAAGTCGCGCTGAGGTGCACCAGTATATATCTGCCGTGGGCGTCCAATTCTCTGGTTCGGATCTTCTATCATCTCTGACCATTGTGCAATCCAGCCAACAGTACGGGCGAGCGCAAACAGCACAGTAAACATGTCGGTCGGGAAGCCTAGTGCCCGCAGCGTAATGCCAGAGTAGAAATCAATATTCGGATAGAGTTTTTTCTCGACAAAATACTCATCTTCAAGGGCAATTTTCTCCAGCTCCAGTGCGATATCAAGGAGTGGTTCATTCTTGATCTGCAGGGCATCCAGCACTTCATGGCAGGCCTGCTGCATGACTTTCGCGCGGGGGTCATAATTCTTGTAAACACGGTGGCCAAAACCCATCAACCGGAACGGGTCAGACTTGTCCTTGGCTTTGGCGACATATTCCGGGATACGATCAACAGAGCCAATTTCTGCCAGCATATTCAGAGCGGCTTCATTCGCACCACCATGGGAAGGACCCCAAAGACAGGCGATACCAGCTGCAATGCAGGCGAACGGATTGGCGTTGGACGAACCAGCCAGGCGAACCGTAGACGTCGACGCGTTCTGCTCGTGGTCCATATGCAGAATGAAAATCTTGTCGAGTGCGTCTGCCAGCACTCGATTGACTTCATAATCTTCCGCAGAGACCTGAAAACACATCTGCATAAAATTCTCTGTGTATCCAAGGTCATTCCGAGGAGACACGAACGCCTGACCAACACTGTATTTGTAGGCCATCGCCGCGATCGTCGGCATTTTGGCGATCATTCTGTGTGTTGCGATCCGGCGCTGCTCAGGATCGTTAATGTCAGTTGAGTCGTGGTAAAAAGCAGACAGCGCACCGACAGCACCACACATGATCGCCATCGGATGCGCATCCCGGCGGAAACCGCTCAGGAAATTCTTGAACTGCTCGTGCACCATGGTGTGGTAAGTGATGTCGTGCTTGAATTGCTGATATTGATTTTCACTTGGCAACTCGCCATCCAGCAACAAATAAGCAACTTCTATAAAGTCGGAGTTTTCAGCAAGCTGATCAATCGGATAGCCGCGATAAAGGAGGATACCTTCATCACCATCAATGAATGTGATTTGCGATTCACAACTTGCAGTTGAAGTGAAGCCGGGATCAAGCGTGAACAGACCGGTATCTTTATAGAACTTGGATATATCAACGACATTCGGGCCATGCGTGCCGCTATAGACACCAAACTCAACGTCCTTGCCACTCACATTCATCGATACATTACCGGCAGGCTTGATCTTGCTTTCCATCATATCTCTCCATTGTGCGCTGCAGCGCATAGTGATTTCGCGCGATACTAGAAGTCTTGCTGAAATTATCCAGTCTCTAAGCTGTAAAAATTATCACAAACTGACGCGTATCGATCTCAGGCGGTATTCAGCTTATCTGATAATCCAGTCTGGCGAGGGCCACGTCTCTGCCAAGGACATACAAAACCTGACCAAGAGATGGTGAGGGATTCCCCCCTGTCAAAGCTGCCCTGACCGGTGGGCCAATCTGCCCGAATCCGACATCTTTTGCTTCTGCATGTTGTTGCAATGCTTCTTCAAGCTGCGTTTCGTCCCATGCGCTCATCTGCGTCAGGAGGTCACGCACCTCTTTCAGCGTATCAAGGGCACCTTCCTTCTTGAGGGGTTTGGCGGCCTTGCCTGTGAGGTCAAATGGTTCTGCTGCCATAATAAACATGGCGGCCGTTGCGGTGTCTGCCAGGTTGCTGGCACGCTCTTTCAGAAATGGGACGGCCCGTAATAATTGTTCATTCTGTTCTTGCGTAATGCTGAGACCAGCCTGTTGCAGGAATGGCGTTGCCAGTTCAATGAACCTGTCTGGTTCAAGATCGCGCAGATAATGCGCGTTAATATAGTCCAGCTTGTCCAGATCAAGCCGGGCCGGGGACTTGTTGATACCACTGAAATCAAACCACTTTTTCGCATTGTCGACAGGGATGATTTCATCATCACCATGCGCCCATCCAAGACGCAGCAAATAATTCGACAGTCCTTCTGGCAGATACCCAAGGTCACGGTAGGCTTCCACGCCGAGCGCACCATGGCGTTTTGACAGTTTGGCACCGTCAGAGCCGTGGATCAGGGGAATGTGGGCGAAAACGGGTGTTGTCCAGCCCAAGGCGTCATAAAGCTGCATCTGGCGTGCGCCGTTGATCAGATGATCGTCGCCGCGAATGATATGCGTCACAGCCATATCGTGATCGTCTACGACCACAGCCAGCATATATGTGGGCGTACCGTCTGAGCGTAATAGCACCATGTCATCAAGCACGGCGACAGAAAACCTCACCTCTCCCTGTACCTGGTCGGGTAGTCTGAGATCGCCGCTTGAGGGTGCCTTGAGGCGAATAGCATATGGCCCATCAGGCGTCTGGCCCTCATGATCCCGCCACGGGCTCTCGAAACGGGTGTTGTTTTCTCTGGCATGCTGCCGGGCTGCATCCAGTTCTTCACCGGTAAGCCAGCATCGATAGGCATGACCTGCTGAAAGAAGCTGCCGGGCCACTTCGGCATGACGTTCGGCTCTGGCGAATTGCGAAATCGGCTCGCCATCCCAATCAATCCCGAGCCAACTAAGCCCGTCGAGAATCGCTGCCACGGCAGCTTCATTGTGGCGAGCCCGGTCTGTGTCTTCGATCCTGAGCAGAAACTGACCTTGACCGGCTGCTTTCTCTCCTCTGGCATACAGCCAGTTGAAGAGCGCTGTTCGGGCCCCGCCGATATGCAGGTACCCGGTTGGGGAGGGGGCAAAGCGCGTGACAATACTGTTCATTGCGGACAAGTGATCCTGTAGGATAGATTTATATGAAGACGCGCGCATAGCATGAACGAGGGAGTGGTGCCACGCCGAAGTCATTTGTAGCGGAACGCCTTTTTGCTGACGAAAGGCTGGTTGCCCGATGTCGCAACTGGATTCAGGCAGAGCGGGGGTCTCTGATCCTGTGGGCGCCGGTGCTGGTTGGTATCGGTATTGCCATATATTTCAGCCTGAAACAGGAGCCACCCTTGTTAGCTGGGCCAGTTGTTTTGACCGCTATCTTGGTACTGCTTTTCCTGCGATCGAAATATTTGCACTGGATCAGGCCTGTCTTGATTGTCTTGATCCTTGTGGCGCTAGGATTCAGTACAGCGACAATTCGCACGGCGAGTCTCGCGACACAGTTTCTGCCTGACGGGCTGGCGCCTTATCTTGTCGAAGGCCGCCTTCTGCTCGTGGAAGACCGGTTGGATTCTGCGAGATATACTGTCGCTGTAACCAAAATAAGTGGTTTGGCTTTCACGGATATGCCGACAAGGGTGCGCCTCAGTTGGCGCGGCCAAAGGCCAGACCTGACTGCTGGTGATATCATTCGTGTGCGCGCCATGTTGTCGTCGCCGCCTGAACCTGTCAGGCCGGGCGGATATGACTATGCACGACAGCTTTATTTTGAAAAAATAGGCGGCGTCGGCTATGCGACATCCCCCCCTGTAACTGTATCCTCTCATGAGGCAAAGCCTGCTCTTGCTTTGTCCATAGAGCGTATCCGCACTTATCTGGCAGCACGAATATCCAACGCCCTGAGCTCAGCAACACCAGAGGCGCGCGCCGTATGTGTGGCGCTGGTGACGGGTAAGCGTGACAGTATTGATGAAGACACTGAGCAAATATTGCGCGACGCAGGTCTCGCTCATTTGCTGGCAATTTCTGGGTTACATCTTGGCCTCGTTGCAGGGTCCTTGTTCGCAGGGACACGTTTCCTGCTGGCCTGTAACGAGCATCTGGCGCTGAAATATCCGATCAAGAAAATAGCAGCTCTGGTCGCCTTGGCCGGGGCCTTTTTATATCTCTTTATTTCAGGCGGCGCATGGTCCACACAGCGCGCATTCATTATGGCGGCAGTTGTTTTCGTAGCTATAATCTTGGACAGGCGCGGCATTTCTCTGCGCAATGTCGCTCTGGCAGCACTTTTTATCCTTATACTGAGGCCTGAAGCACTCTGGCAGGCAGGCTTTCAGATGTCTTTTGCTGCCGTGACCGTGCTGATTTCTGCCTATGAATGGTATCACCGTAAACAGTTCTCTCTCAGCAATAGTGCAATAGGTGGCATCAACGATCGTGGATGGTTCGGTAAGTCAGCATTATACTTTTCAGGTTTGACTGCAACCAGTATTCTGGCTGGTATCGCGACGGCACCATTCGGGATATTTCATTTCAATCGCTATGCTGCATACGGCCTTGCCGGGAACCTGCTGGCAATGCCGGTAATGGCAGTGCTTATCATGCCGGTAGCAATCTTCGCAATTTTGCTGATTCCAACGGGACTGGACTGGATCCTGTGGAGAATTATGGCTTTCGGTGTTCAGACAGTCCTTGGCGTTGCTGCATTTGTTTCGGCTATACCGGGGGCTGTGACAAATGTTGCACAAATCAGCACTTACTCTTTCAGCATGATGATCATTGGGGGGCTGATATTATGCCTGTTTCAGTCGCCGCTCAGAATGGCTGGAGGGGGTATTATTGCAGCTGGCTGCTTCTTGATGATCTGGCCGTGGCGGAGCGATATGCTTATCAGCCGGGATGGCGGCAATATGGCGATAAGGTTACACCATGGCGGCGCGGAAGACCTGGTCCCGCTAAGCATTTCCAGGGAGAAATTTGTAAAGCCCCATTGTTATGGGCCATTTCTTGTTAGAGTCTCAGGCACAGTTGAAGTGCTCCCCGATGTTGGACCACCTGGCCGGAGGATTTTCCGGTTTGATGATCATGGCGGTGATTGGTCCGCCATTCGATTTACCAGTTCGACAGGCGAGATATTGCCAATCGCACTGTGGGGTCGAAACTCATTATAGTCTCTACGCCAGTTCTCCAGTTTTTCCCGCGCATCGTCAAGGTTCATAAACCAGTGCGTGTTCAGACATTCCGCCCGGAACTTGCCGTTGAAACTTTCAATGAAGGCATTATCCGTCGGCTTGCCCGGCCGTGAGAAGTCCAGTGTGACGTTTTTTGTGTATGCCCACAGATCAAGATCTCGAGAGATAAACTCAGGACCGTTGTCCGCCCTAATAGACTTTGGATAGCCGAACACCCGGCAAGCCTGCTCCAGTGTTCTGACGACATCTTCTCCTTTGTAGCTGAACCTTGCATCAATCACTGGAGAGAACCGGGAGAATGTATCCACTACAGTCAATACTCTCAGCTTACGTCCTGTCACCAGTTGATCATGAACGAAGTCCATGGCCCATGTTTCATTGACGGCTGTCGCCTCCTTTCTGTCATCGCGCAGCTTTGCCTTTACCCGGCGTTTGGGCGTCTTGTTCCTCAGCTGCAGCCCCATTTCATGATAGAGTCGATAAACGCGTTTCGCGTTTATCGCCCATCCTTCTCTTTTCAGAAGAACATGGATGCGCCGATAGCCATATCTGACCCGGGTTTCAGCAATCTCTTTGATACGTTTCTTCAGATCGGCCTGACCGTCTCGCCGGGTTTTGTACTGTTGTGTCGATCGCGGCGCCTGCAGGACACGGCAGGCACGCCGTTCACTGACTTTCCAGACAGCAATCAGATCATTCACAAGATCCCGGCGGCGAGCAGGCCTTAGAGCTTTCGCTTGATAACGTCCTGCAGCATGGCTTTGTCGAGAGACAGGTCAGCCACAAGCTTCTTCAGATTGTTGTTCTCTTCTTCCAGCTGTTTTAACCGCTTCATCTCGGATGGCATCAGCCCAGCATACTTTTTCCGCCAGTTATAGAAGGTGGCATCCGAGATGCCTGCCTTTCGGCAAACCTCCTTTACTGGCGTTCCTTCATCTGCCTGCTTCAAAATAAATGCTATCTGTGCGTCGGTGAACTTCGTTCGTTTCATGGAATTCTCCTCGTCCCGTAAAGGGACCCTAAATTAGAAAATTCCAGCCATAAATGGTCCAGTTTTTGGGAAGCACGTCAACAGGTGGACGCATATTGAGTGCCTGATGAGGCCGGATATGATTGTACTGTCTGAGCCACCTGGTGATGACTGTTCTTGCTTGATCTATTGTATGGAACCATTCAGCATTCAGAACTTCTCTGCGTAGTGTCCCATTGAAACGTTCATTATAACCGTTCTCCCAGGGACTGCCGGGATAAATGCGTATCGGCTTGATGCCAACCTTGCTCAGCCATTTCTGGAACGCTTCCGCTTTAAACTCTGGGCCATTATCTGACCGAATATAGTCAGGCTTACCTCTCGCCAAGAACAATGGGTACAGCGCCTCCAGCACCTCTACATTGCCCATCCGAGGCTTCACGGTCACGCAGAGAGCCTCTCTGGTGTATTCATCCAGCACAGTCAGCATCTTGTACTGGGTACCATTGCTGAGCTTGTCATGTACGAAGTCAATCGCCCAGACATGGTTTGGATACTTCGGACGCAGCCTGATAATCGAGCTGTCTTTATGATAGAGGCGTTTGCGTCTCTTGTGACGTTTGGGGAGTTGCAGTCCTTCTTCTCTCCACAGGCGCTCGACCTTCTTGTGATTGACTTTCCAGCCTTCAACCTGCAGCAGCTCAGTGATCTTGCGGTAGCCGTACCGACCATACTGCTTGGCCAACCTGATTAATGCCAGCCGCAGGCTGTCATCATCTTTGGGAACTGCTCGATAGTGATAGGTCGATCTGGCAAGGCCAATCGTTCTGCATGTATGCCGTTCAGACGATCCAAACTTCTTGCGCACATGAATGACGGCCTGACGTAGATTGGCAATCGTCAGACCTTGGGCTTTAAATAATCGAGACTTTCTTTGAGGATGAGTTTGTCTAACTCAAGCTCTGCGACAATCTTCTTCAGCCGGCCGTTCTCTTTCTCCAGCCCTTTCAGTTCCTGAAGCTGTGACTTACCCATGCCGCCATAGCGTTTGCGCCAGTTGTAATATGTCGCATCGCTGATACCTGCTGATCGACACGCCGTCTGCACGTCGCTTCCTGATGCCAGGCTCAGCTCAATCTGGCGCAACAGGTTCAATATGTCCTCGTCTGAAAATCTCTTCCTTGCCATCTCAATACCTCCACATTCTCATAGAATAATACGATTTAAGTGGCACAGTTATAGGGGGCTAAGACAAATTCACAGTGCAGAATTGGCGGCGTGCCAACGGGCAGGGTGAAGATCTGACAGGTGTGCAAACCATGTTTCAGATCTTGCGCAACAATCCTGCGCACGGAGGGTGCGATGGCAAAACCTGTTCAATAACCTTGAGGGACAGGCACACGGTATGGATCAGTACACAATACAATGCAGCCATTCTGGACTGTCAGGGTAAAGACCTGATCGTAATACCAAATGCGATTTTCAGTTATGAACCTGGTGAATGCTCCACAGCCATCATAGACAAAAACTATCTGGCAAATTCCGGGGCCGTGAGCATTACCTTTGGCAAGTCTGGCCCGGTAATTTCATCAAACCGTCACTTCAGGGGTGACAGGCCATGGGCGCAAAACCCATAACCTGTGAAACGTCAGTAGTTTAATATTGCCGAAGGAGGCCAACCAGCCTGCCCTGTACCTTCACGCGATTGGGACCAAATATGCGCGTCTCATAAGCTGGGTTGGCGGCTTCCAGGGCTATTGAAGCACCTTTCTTCCGCAAGCGTTTCAGTGTCGCTTCTTCTTCATCAACCAGTGCAACCACAATGTCGCCAGAGCCAGCATCATCAGACTGCTTGATAAGCACAATGTCACCATCGTGAATACCAGCGTCGATCATTGAATCACCCTGAACTTCAAGCGCGTAATGCTCTCCCGACCCAAGCATGGCTTTGGGGACAGAAAAACGGTCCTGTTCATGCTGAATAGCGCTGATCGGCGTACCCGCTGCGATACGCCCCAGGACAGAAACCTCTACGACATTATCATTATTGCTGACAGGCAGCTCCGTAACATTGTCGCGTTTTTGCCTGTTGCCGCCTGTGCCCTCAATAACTGAAGGCGAAAAGCCTTTTTTACGCTGCTTGATTGATTCTTCAGAAGCCAGGTCATCAGGCAATCTCAGTACCTCTAGAGCACGGGCGCGATGTGGCAGGCGACGGATAAATCCACGCTCCTCGAGCGCTGTAATGAGCCTGTGAATGCCGGACTTGGATTTAAGGTCCAGCGCCTCTTTCATTTCATCAAAAGAGGGAGAAATACCTGTTTCGCGGATCCGCTTGTCGATAAAAACCAGTAATTCGCGTTGTTTCGCAGTCAGCATCTTCAATCCTTTTCCGGGTGGTCAGATAACGAATCTGCACAACCTCCATGAGAACAAATCATGTATGTTCTAGTGATGTTCACTGTGTCGGTCAACATGCACCGGCGTCAGGAAGGAGGGGCCATGCGAATCTTCAGGCAAGCAGCTTGCACGTTGCCTCTTTGACATCGTGCTGTCGCATGAGGCTTTCGCCAATCAGGAAGGTCCGGATACCGGTGCGGGCCATCCTGTCCAGATCATCGCGTGATGAAAGGCCACTTTCACTGACAAGGAGTCTGTCGGACGGGCACAGGGTGGCTAACCGTTCGCTGGTCTGCAAACTGGTTTCAAACGTCCTGAGGTTACGGTTATTCACGCCAATCAGTTCTGACCGGCATTGCAGAGCACGCTCAAGCTCCTGTTTGTCATGTGTTTCTATCAGGACATCCATATCATAATGGAGCGCTGCCTCTTCGAGTTCAGCAAGCTGCTGGTCTGAGAGGCAGGCAACGATTAACAGAATACAGTCAGCCCCCCAGGATCGGGCTTGCGCCATCTGATACGGATCAATCATGAAATCCTTCCGCAGGACGGGCAGTGATACGGCGTCGCGCGCCTGTTGCAGAAATTCAGGCTTGCCCTGAAAGCTCGGCGTGTCTGTGAGAACAGAAAGGCAGGTTGCGCCACCAGCCTGATAGGCGCGGGCAAGGTCAGGGGGATCAAAATCAGCTCTGATAAGAGCCTTGGACGGGCTGGCTTTTTTTATTTCTGCGATCAGCCCGTAGCCGTCGTGTGAAGCGTTGCGCAGCCGCTCAAGAAAGGGACGCACAGGCTCTGCGCTGGCAATCTCCTGCTCTAGGACAGATAGTGGCTTGTCCCTTTTGCTCGCAGCAACTTCCAGTTTCTTATACGCAACGATGTCATCAAGAATGGTCATGCGTTTGTCCGCTCCACAAGCAGTTGCAGCTTTCTGGCGGCCTTGCCGGTATCAATGGCCTCAGCGGCACGTGAGGCACCGTCTTTGAGGTTGACAGCACGACCCGCAACGATGAGGCCGGCGGCAGCATTGAAAAGAACAATATTTCTGTAAGCTGATTTTTCACCTTCCAGCATGGCATGTAACGCGGTTGCGTTATGGCTGATATCGCCACCACGGATTTCATCGGCTGTATTGATATCAAGTCCGGCATCGTTCGGGGTTACGTCAAAATGTCTGATATTGCCGTCAGCAAGCGCTGAGACAAAACTTGGCCCTGTTGTCGTCAGCTCGTCCAGTCCATCAGAGCCGTGCACAACCCAGGCTGAAATCCCGCCCAGTTGTTGCAATACTTCAGCTACAGGCGCTGTCAGACTCCTGTTGAATACGCCGAGCAGCTGGTGTTTTGCGCCTGCCGGGTTGGTGAGCGGCCCGAGCAGATTAAACAATGTACGTACACCCATATCCTGACGTACAGGCGCGACGTGTCGCACAGCGGGGTGATGCCTTTGGGCAAAAAGAAAGGTAATGCCAATTTCATCAAGGCAGTTCTTTACAACGTCCATAGGGGCCATCAGGTTAACACCAAGCTCAGCCAGGACATCAGATGATCCTGACGAGGAACTCACAGCCTTGTTGCCATGTTTGGCAACGGGTACTCCGCACCCGGCCAGCACAAAAGCCACCGCAGTTGAGATATTATACGTATGTGCCCCGTCGCCGCCGGTCCCACAGGTGTCAAGGCAGCCCTCAGGCCCGTTGAAACGGTTTGCTTCCTGCCGCATTGCATAGGCCGCAGCAGCAAGTTCAGCTGGCGTTTCTCCACGCATTTTAAGGGCAGTGAGAAAAGTCGCTATCTGGACCGGCTTCACATTGCCGCTGAGCATTTCCTGCATGGCTTGCGCCATCTGGTCTTGTTGCAGTGTGTCGCCGCTCGCGCTTTTGCGAACAATATCGCTGAAAGTCATGGTTTCATTCATCATTATACTGCCGCATTCAGGAAATTACGCACCAGAGTAACGCCATGCTGCGTTGCGATGCTCTCCGGGTGAAACTGTAACCCAAAAACAGGTTTTCCCTTCACTTTGAGCGCCATAATTTCATTGTCATCTTCCGACTCAGCGGTGACTTCAATATCTTCCGGCAGGCTCTGCCTGTTTACAGCGAGAGAGTGATAGCGGGTTGCCTCAAAAGGAGAGCGGATTTCCTCAAATATCCCGGTTTCCGTGTGGCGCATCCTGCTTGTTTTGCCGTGCATGAGATTTGGTGCTCTCACAATCTCACCGCCACATGCCTGCGCGATCGACTGATGTCCAAGGCAAACCCCCAGTAAGGGGAAGGATTTATCTATAGCCGTTCTGGCAACTTCCAGGCAGATGCCTGCCTTGTCAGGTGTGCAGGGGCCTGGTGACAAGACAATGGCCTGCGCCCCAGATGAAAAAACATCATCAGGGCTAATCGAGTCGTTCCGGTATACAACAATATCGGGCTCTATCTCGCCAATCAGATGCACGAGATTGTAGGTAAAACTGTCGTAATTATCGATGACAAGAATCATGAAAAACTCCAAGAGAGTTTCATAACGATGATCCGGCGGCACGCAAGATGCGCGATATTTTTCGATACTACAGAAAACGCGTGCGTGAAGGCGGGAAACTTTACAAACGAACAGTTTACGGCGTAGCCGTATGCCTTGGCACCATCGCAGGAGCCGTACTGGCGCATTCTTCCGGTTTTGGCGGACAGATACAGGCAACGCCGGGTGAGCAGGCATATATCCTACCGACACCAATTTCGAGCACTGGCAAGACGTCCCCGATAAATGAGGCTATAGGACCTGTAGCATCCGACAGCCTTCGTCCATTACCAGCAATGCGCGATTTCGGAGGGAGACCAAAAATCGTCATCATTTTTGACGATATTGGCCTTGATGCATCTGCATATACGCAGTTGAGCATGTTACCCGGACCACTGACTTTTTCGATACTACCTTACGCGCAGGATGCTGAGGCACTTGCAGGGGATGCAAAGCGCAAAGGGCACGATGTCTTCCTGCACCTGCCAATGCAGCCTGCCTCAAACGTGACAAATGCTGGACCGGGTGCCTTGCTGGTCGAAGATTCTCCCAGAGTGATCAGACAGAAGATCGCCAGAAACCTGGACAGCTTTTCGGGATATGCCGGGGTTAATAACCACATGGGCAGCCTGTTTACACAGGACAGGCAAAAGATGCGTATTGTCCTGTCCGAGATTGATTTGCGTGGGTATTATTTTGTTGATTCCGTCACCAGCGGGCGGACCGTTGCAGCGACTGTGGCGGCAGAACTCGGTCTCACCATCCTGTCACGCGATGTCTTTCTTGACTCGGACTATACCAATCTCAGCGCCCGTATTGTCCGGGAACGGTTGGGTGAACTGGAGGCTATCGCACAGAACAGGGGATATGCCATTGCGATTGCCCATCCCTATGACACCACAATAGAGACAATACGCCCATGGCTGGTGTCGCTTGAAATGCGCGGGTTTGAACTGGTAACCGTCGCCGACCTACTGGAGGATAAAATGCCGCCAGAAACCCTTTCAGCAACGGCGCTGAGATAAGCAGAGCGGCGAGCCTGTTTAGTGACCCGTGGCTGTGAGGGCCGCTTTCATCAAGGCACCCGCTTTGTTTCTGCACTCTTCATTTTCTGCTGCGGGATCTGAATCAGCGACAATGCCTGCGCCGGCCTGAACATGCATCGTGCCGTCTTTTATGACGGCCGTGCGCAAGGCAATGCAGGTATCCAGATTGCCTTCGGCTGAAAAGTAACCAATGCAACCGGCGTAAGGACCACGACGATCTTTCTCCAATTCAGCAATAATTTCCATGGCACGTATCTTCGGCGCACCTGAAACCGTGCCGGCAGGAAATCCTGCCATCAGGGCGTCAACTTCATGCATGTCTGCTGCAAGTTCTCCAGTCACATGGGAGACAATATGCATCACGTGACTATATCGCTCGATGCCGAACTTCTCCGTCACTTCAACACTGCCAAGTTTTGCAGCGCGTCCAACATCGTTTCGCCCCAGATCAAGCAGCATGAGATGCTCGGCAAGCTCTTTTGGATCAGCGAGTAATTCTGTTTCGTAACGCTGATCTTCCTCTGGCTGATCACCTCTGGAGTGCGTGCCCGCAATGGGCCTTATATGTACTTTGTTATCGCGTACGCGCACGAGAATTTCAGGGCTTGAGCCGACCAGCGTACAGTTATCGAAATTGAGATAAAACAGGAAGGGTGAGGGATTGTGACGCCTTAACGCCCGATACAATGTGAACGGATCAGCCTCAAAAGAGGCAGAATAGCGCTGGCTCAATACAACCTGAAAAATATCCCCTGCGCGGATGTAACTCTTGCTCCGCTCAACCATCTCGTAGAATTCGGCTTCCGTGAGATTGGAGGTGAAAACCGGTTTCACCCCTGCCGGACTCGGGTTGCTCACGGGCAATGAGCCGTTTGTCAGCGCAGCGACGGTAGTCTCCAGCCTGTCACAGGCATCCGCATACGCATCATCAGATTTCTGGCCAGCTGACGGGCGCACTGGTGTGATCAGTGTAACTTCACGCAGTACTACATCAAAAACGGCAATTATCGTGGGGCGGATGAAAAGGGCATCATCAAGATCGAGATTGTTGTCTGCATTGTCTGGTAACTTTTCCAGTTGATTGACAACATCATAGCCAAAATAGCCAAACACACCTGCAAACATCGGGGGGAGTTGGTGCGCGATCTCCGGAGGCAGATCAATTTGCGATTCCGCCAGTAATGCTTTCAGGCTTGACAGGAACGGGCGATCCTCCTGCTCGGATACGGCCTGATTATCGGCATCATATCGCACACGTTTGACGGCGCCGTCACGAAACTGCCAGACAAGGTCCGGCTGCAGGCCAATGATAGAGTAACGCCCTAAAGCTTCACCGCCCTCTACAGATTCAAGCAGAAAGGCATTCTTCCGGTTGCCGGCAATTTTGAGATAGGCAGAAACGGGTGTGTCGGTGTCATTGACGAGTTTGCGCCATACCACTTGTGGTTTGCCGCTATCAAAAGTCTCCGCAAAAACGTCTTGCGCAGGCAGGGGCGTTTTGAAACCGTCCTGTCCAGTCATTACTCCTGACCTGAATTAAAGACCTGTGCTATTCTGGTATCATTCTGTTTGATGCCGATATCATCCTGCAACGCCCGGACATAAGCCTCAGATAGTTCCTGCGTGAGAACCTGACCTGCGTTAGCCTGATAAATCTGTGACAGGAATTCCGCCTGGGCCAGTGGAGGGAAACTGGCATCGACGACATTGGCAACATACGCTGATTGTCCATCAGCGCTATCACCGGTAACAGCTTCGCTCAAGTCGGCCCTGAAAAGTTCATCTATAAAGGATGGCGGAAAAATCGCTGCGGCATCCTGCAATCCAACGGTTAGCGTATTGATCTCAAGACCTTCTGCATCGGCGATTGTCGTCAGTGTTTCGCCAGCGCCAAGACGCGCCACGATATCACTCTGTTTACTGTCGATCAATGCAGCCTGTTTTTCAGCGCGCCAGCCTCGTCGCACATCTTCCTGAACGGTTTCAAATGATTGCAGGGCAGGGGGGACGACTTCCTGAAGGGTGACGGCGAAATATCCGTTATCATCATCCAGTGGCAGGATTTCGGACTCTTCCCCTTCACGAAGGGCAAAAGCCTCCGCCAGCGCTTCGACAGGCAGATCGTTCAAAATAGCTCCTTCCGACGTCAGGAGATTACGGTCTACAGGACCGAAAGTCTGTACAGACGCATCTGGAACCTCAGCCATGGCATCTGCCAGCACGGCGCCTTCATCTCTTGCTGTTTCAATAATCTCTATTGCATCAAGCAAGGAGCGCGTTGTTTCTTCCCCCAGCAGTTCAGAAACAAGGACCTCACGCTGCTCTTCAAATGTACTTTCCTGTCCTTCTGTGATCGAGATGACCCTGGCCACAATATGATTGCCGAACAAATCCGAGATCGGGCCAATAATATCATTCTGCTCGGCCTCAAATACAGCCGACGCGACGGCCGCATCAGCGAGGTCACCCTCAGTAACGTCAGTGTAAGTTACAGAGTCGAGTGTGAAAGATTGCTCCTGCGCGAGTTCACTGACATCAGCACCCGTTTGGAGACGAGCAATCGCGGCAAGCGCTTCGCTTTCGCTAGCATAAGGAATCTGGACGATGGTGCGTGTCTCCGGCACATCAAGCCGCGCCTTTCGCAACTCAAAGAGTTTACGAATATCTTCTTCGGATACCGTCAGGTCACCCTGAAAGTTTTCCCTTGTCAGTAATACCAGTTCAAAAACCCGATATTCAGGCTCCGTATATTTGACAGTGTTGGCCTGATAATAGGCTCTCAGCTCTTCCTCGGAAGGGTCAGCAGAGAAGGGTGTGTTTTCAGGGTTCAGTGTCAGGTATTCTAATGAACGGGACTCAGCAATACGCAGAAGACTGGCTTCAACAAATCCTGCAGGCGCCTGCATTGGTGACGCAATCGAATCAAAAAGCTGCCCACGGATCAAGTCAGTACGTACATCTTCCCTGAACTCGGTGATAGAGACATTATTCCGCTGCAACAGATTTTGCAGCACGACCTGGTCGAACTGTCCTGTTGCCGGATTTCTCAACCCTTCGAGGGACTGAAGAAATTCAGCCACCATTTCGTTACTTGATGTCAGTTTGAGGTTACGGGCTTCTTCGTTCACGGCAGCGCGCGCCTTCATGGTGTCCAGCACTTCAGTCACCAGACCAGCATTGATCGCTTCTTCTCTTGTCAGCGGTTGTCCTGACTGTCTGCGGATATCCAACTGGCGGTCAAATTCCCGCTGGATGTCAACGGTACTGAAATTGGTATCACCAACTTCCAAGGCAGGGCTTTGCGCAAAATTACGCAGGTCCGGAATCCCGAAGAGACCGAAAGCCAGAACCAGCAGGGCAATGATAAACCATGCCACTACACCTTTAAGAGCGCCGCGAAACTGCGTCAGCATGAGAAACTCCAGATTGTCTATAACTCGGCTTTGAGCGATACGGCATCGTGGCTGATCTTGGCAAGGGACTTGTGTTTCCTTGGCGCTTTCAGCAGAACGCTTTCACGAAAAAAAAATAAAAGAAACGGGAGACCAATATGCGCCACCTGATAGCCGGAAACTGGAAAATGAACGGCCTCAAGTCTTCTCTTGGCGAAGTGACCAGGCTGAAAGAGCTTCTGGCGGCCAACACAGCCAACGCTGACGTCCTGATCTGTCCTCCCTTCACGTTAATCAGCGACCTTGCCAAAGAGGCAAACGGCACTACCATCATGTGCGGCGCGCAGGATTGTCATACCGCTGTGTCAGGCGCGCATACAGGGGATGTAAGTGCTGAAATGCTCAAGGAGGCGGGGGCAATGTTTATCATCGTTGGCCATTCTGAACGCCGTGCAGATCATGGCGAAACCACCGCACTGGTAAAGCAGAAGGCAGAGGCTGCACAAGACGCAGCCCTGACACCCATCATTTGTGTCGGTGAAACCAGAGAAGAACGGGAACTGGGTAATGCTGCCGCGGTTGTGTCTGCCCAGCTTTCAGGCTCACTCCCGGAAGACACAAATTATGTCGTTGCCTATGAGCCAGTATGGGCGATCGGTACGGGGCTGGTGCCAAGCCTTGATGACATCCGTGAAATCCATGCGCTTGTCCGGGAAAAAACGACGCCTGACACGCGGCTTCTATACGGGGGCTCTGTCAAACCCGCCAATGCAGCAGAAATTCTGGCCATCGAGAATGTGAACGGCGCGTTGGTTGGCGGCGCAAGCCTGAAAGCAGATGATTTCTACGGGATCATTCAGGCCGTTTGATGCAGAATACACGCAGGCCTTAAGCTCATATGATCATTGCGCTTTTTCTGATCCTGATCTTCGCAGGACTGCTCATACATGGCTTTGCTTATGTCAATGATGTACAGCGCCGTTATCACCCAACCGGCAAGTTCCTGACCGTTGACGGGATAAGATTGCATTATCTCGACCTGAATTCCGAGGCTGAGGGAGATCCCTTGCTGCTTATTCATGGGGCCAGTTCAAGTCTCATGGATATGAAGCTTGCTCTGGGAGACCTGGCACAAACGCACCGCTTGATACTTGTCGATCGTCCGGGATGCGGCTTTTCTGATTACAGCCAGGAGGTGAGCGATCTGGCGTTTCAGGCACAGTTGCTCGATGGTCTGCTTCAACAGCTTGGCATAGAGAAAGCTGTTGTCATTGCCCAAAGTCTTGGAACGGCGATCGCGCTTTCCATGGCGTTCAATCATCGCTCACGGCTCTCGGGTCTCTTGTTGCTGGCCCCGGTCAGCCACAGATGGCCCGGCGGTGTAGATTGGTATAACCATTGCGCCGTGATGCCAATTCTGGGTCATTTTTTCCGATATGCGGTCATGCCTTTTTACAGCCGCTTGAATGCCAGCAAGGTTACCAGAGATGCTTTCTGGCCAAACACAATGCCTGAAAATTACACCGAAAAAGCGCAAATTCCGCTGGTTTTTCGACCTCGGACATTCAAAGCAAATGCGGAAACACTCATCAGGCTTTATCCGCAGATTGCCCGTATGGAGGCGCAATATGAAACCCTGTCGCTTCCTTTAAGGATGCTCGCCGGGACGCATGATGCGGTTGTTCTGTCCACCATTCACGGGATGTCGTTGAGGAACAAGGTTCCTGGCGCGACCCTCAGATATGTCTCTGGTGTTGGACATCCCCTGCATCATTTCTGCCGGAAAGAAATTCGCGAGGAGCTGGCCGAACTTGAAAAAGCAATCTCTGCCGATGCATAGCGAACAGAGGCTTGGCAAGCAGGTTGTGTTTGACTATATGCAGTCCTCTTGGGGCCGACAGAGCCGCTAATAGAGATTTTCAATGTTTACGATTTTCCTTGTTTTACAGGTATTTATAGTCATCGCGCTGATCGCGCTTGTCCTGCTGCAAAAATCCGATGGTGGCGCACTTGGTATCGGCGGTGGCAGCGGCGGCGGATTGATGAGTGGTCGCGGAGCAGCCAACACGCTGACGCGCGCGACCTCCATTCTGGGCGCCATTTTCATGCTCAATTCTCTGGGCCTTGGCATTTATGCGCCAAAAGGTGTGGACCAGGCCGAGATTGCGCGTGAACTGACCGGTGACGACAATTCGCTTCTCGCACCTGACGATGGCAACATCACTGCGGGTGACCTTCTGGAAGGTTTCGGCGTTGAAACTGATGCGACCAATGAAGCCGTCTCTGATGATCTGCTCAGTCTGCCTGTGACACCTGATGCGACAGACAGTGAGGGGGCTGATAGATCATCGCCTGCACCTGAGGGTGAATCCGACGACGACAGTTCTGATCCACAATAATTTTTTGCCTGAACCAAGAAACCACCTTCCTTGCTGGCAGAATCCGGCCTAAGACGGACTTTCATGGCGCGATATATTTTCATTACTGGCGGCGTGGTTTCTTCTCTTGGAAAAGGCGTCGCTGCTGCAGCTCTTGGAGCCCTGTTACAGGCTCGAGGCTATAAAGTACGTTTACGGAAGCTCGACCCTTATCTGAATGTGGACCCGGGGACCATGAGCCCTTATCAGCACGGCGAAGTGTTCGTGACAGATGATGGCGCTGAGACTGATCTGGACCTTGGCCATTATGAACGCTTTACAGGTGTTTCTGCCTGCAAAACGGACAACATCACAACCGGTCAGCTCTACTCACAGATTATCGAGCGGGAGCGACGCGGCGACTATCTCGGCGCAACCGTTCAGGTCATCCCGCATGTAACCGATGCGATAAAGGAATTTGTCCTGCACGATCATGGCGGCGCGGATTTCGTGCTGTGTGAAATAGGCGGCACAGTAGGGGATATTGAAGGCCTTCCGTTCTTTGAGGCCATTCGCCAACTCAAGAATGAGCTGCCCCCCGGCGATGCATTATTCGTGCACCTCACGCTGATGCCATATATTCCGTCAGCCGGAGAGATGAAAACAAAGCCGACACAGCACTCGGTAAAGGAATTGCGCTCCATCGGTATTCAGCCGGATATACTGCTGGTGCGTGCTGACCGTCCAGTGCCGGAAAGTGAAAAGCGCAAGATTGCCCTGTTCTGTAATGTTCGTCAGACATCCGTTATTCAGGCGATGGATTGCCGCACTATCTATGAAGTACCGCTGGCCTATCATGGGGAAGGGTTCGATCGTGAAGTGCTGGAATTGTTCGGCATCAACGATGCGCCGCCGCCTGACCTGACAAGCTGGCAGGAAATCGTGCGGCGCATAACCTCGCCGGATGGCGAAGTCGCTATTGCGATTGTCGGCAAATATACTGTTCTGAAAGATGCCTATAAATCGCTGATCGAAGCGCTTATCCATGGTGGCATCGCGAACAATGTGCGTGTACGCCTTGACTGGATTGACTCGGCCGTATTCGAAAAAGAGGAAAACGCGCTGGCCCGGCTGGAAAATGTCCATGGCATTCTTGTGCCCGGTGGATTTGGCGAGCGCGGCACTGAGGGAAAGATCAGGGCGGCGCAATTCGCACGTGAACACGACATTCCATATTTTGGTATCTGCTATGGGATGCAGATGGCCATTATTGAGGCGGCACGAAACCTGTTAGGCATTGATAATGCCCGCTCTAGTGAGTTTGAACAAGGTGGCCGCCCTGTCGTTGGTCTGATGACAGAATGGCAGAAGGACGGTATGCGCGAGACCCGCCATCAGGAGAGCGATCTTGGTGGTACGATGCGTCTCGGGGCTTATCCGGCAAAGCTGGAGGAGGGGAGCCTCGTCCACGAAATTTACGGAGAATCGCAGATCAGCGAACGCCATCGCCATCGGTATGAAGTCGATATGTCGCTGGCAGAGGAACTGGCGTCGCAGGGCATCAATTTCTCGGGCGTGTCTCCGGACAGCAAGCTGCCGGAGATCATGGAGAACAAAAATCATCCCTGGTTTGTCGGTGTTCAGTATCACCCGGAACTCAAATCGCGCCCGTTCGACCCGCACCCGCTTTTTGCATCATTCATCAATGCTGCTTTGGTGCGGAGCAGGCTGGTTTGACGACGGCTGCCTAAACGGCGCTGTCTCTTGATGTTCGGTCAACATGCAGCGCGGGTTTCAGATCCAGCTGATCGATTGCGTAAAGCCGGAAAGGGGCCTTCTGCTCTGCTGTCAGCAGATTGTATGCGCCACCACTGGAAAGGCGTGCACGTGCCTTTTCAGCCTGACTCTTTGCCTGCCACTCCGCACGTCTTGACGCCCTTATCTGATCTCGGGTTGGTGCTTCACCATCTCGATATTTGCGCCCCTGATTCGTGACGATGCGGTTTTGCTGCACATCAGACAGCTCATTCTGAAAAAAATCTTCTGCCAGCAGGTCGACCATTTTTCTCTGCTCGGGGGCCAGCCGTGACCAGATTGTACCGACCTGCGAGAAGGGGCTAACAGACTGTTCTGGTGACTGGGCAATGGCCTGCCCTGAGAAGGAAACACACAGACTGAAACCTATCGCGCATCCTGCGGCGAACGCTTTACTTAACGACATACACAACTCCGTTACACCGACAGATGTAACAGCCACGGGTTGAAGCCCGTTGAAGCGAAATGTTGCAATTATAAAGGTTGCGATTAACCAAGCAGGATTGCCCGCTAACCATTTTATTTCCTTGCCAAGCAGACACTGAATGGGTATGTGCTGCCGTTCAAATCAGGTTGTATGATTATCAACAGAATTCGACGAGGCACTCATGGCTGTCCCTAAGAGTAAGATCACCCGCTCCAAGCGTGGTATGCGACGTTCGCACGATAAACTGTCCCCAGCAGCGTATATTGAGGACAAAAAATCAGGCAATCTTCGCCGCAATCATCACATAGACCTCAAGTCTGGTGAGTATAACGGTCGGCAGGTTACAGAGCCGCGCGACTAGTCTGTCAGGCTGACACTTCATTGTGTGAATAATGTTCAGGTCGAAACCGATAGAGGGTTTCGGCCTTGCCTTGTTTTGGCCATTTCCTGCTGGCACCTTCCCCAATAATCTTCGTTGTTAACGGTTTTCTGCCGGTTAAAGTTAACCGAGCCGGGTGGCGTCAGAAAAAAGGATGAATAATGGCTGACAAGATTCTTCTTCAAAACAGTACATTTGTGAAATCAGGCCTGAAAGTGCTTCTGCTGGCGGGACTGGCTCTAGGGATTTCTGCCTGCGTGACCACTGAAGACCGATATTCCAGACTTTACGACGCCTGTGACGCGCGGGCGAATGTCTGCTTCAGCCAGTGCAGTGGTTATTCCCTGTCTCAAGGACGAGACCAGTGCCAGCGTGATTGCGCTGTAGAAGCCGACAGATGCTTCGCCGATATCAGCGCACTGGCGGCCAGTGAGTCTGCTTATTATGCGAGCCGCAGCAGCTTTTATGGCCGCTATGGCGCATGGTATCCCGGCAGAGGCTATCAGTACGGACCGCATGGATATCCCTATGGTTATGGCCGATACGGATATGGCGGCTACTCGCGTGGGGGATATTCCAACAATGATAATGGCCGCCCTTCGGATAATTCCAGCGAGTATCCGCTGACGGAGACGCGCCGGAGCGACGGCAAGCCCAATGTACAGCGTCAGAAGCCATTGCCTGGCTCTGGTGGCACAAGGCCTTCTGCAGCACCATCACGCCCGACCGGGAAGCCCAACACGGGTAAACCGGCCCTGCCACCGAAAACGCCCAAACCTGCGCCGCCGGTTAAGCCCTCAACGCCAAAACCGGCCACGCCCAAGCCATCAGGCCAGCGTAAACCGATCAAGGAAATTGAGCGCGACTAAATCGACGATGCCGGCATATTTCAGTTGTTGCAACGCCGCCCACAGGGGCGGCGTTTTGCATCTTGCGAACAGCTTCGGCTAGGGCCTAGAAGGGCGTCAGATTTCTTGTTTTCATGGAGCGCGATATGACGGCGATTATAGATGTGGCAGGCCGCGAGATTCTCGACAGCCGCGGCAATCCGACAGTTGAAGTGGACGTCCTTCTTGAAGATGGCTCGCGCGGCAGAGCTGGTGTCCCGTCAGGTGCATCAACGGGCGCACACGAGGCACATGAGCTGCGTGACGGCGACAATCATCGGTATGGCGGGAAGGGTGTTCTCGCGGCGGTTGATGCCGTCAATGGCGAGATTATGGAAGCACTTGTTGGCCTGGACGCAGAAGAACAGGTGCTGATTGATGAGACGATCATCGACCTCGACGGTACAGCCAACAAGTCACGCCTGGGCGCCAATGCGCTGTTGGGCGTGTCGCTCGCTGTGGCAAAAGCCGCTGCTGACGCTATGGCCCTGCCGCTTTATCGCTATGTGGGCGGCACGTCTGCACGCGTCTTGCCAGCGCCAATGATGAATATCATCAATGGTGGTGCCCATGCGGATAATCCCATCGACATTCAGGAATTCATGATCATGCCGCTGGGTGTCGGCAGTTTTTCTGACGCTTTGCGCGCAGGTGCAGAGATATTTCATACACTGAAAAAAGAACTGTCAGCTGCCGGACACAACACAAATGTGGGAGATGAAGGTGGGTTCGCACCAGGCATCGGGTCTACAGATGAAGCGCTGGCATTTATCATGAAAGCGATTGATAAAGCTGGCTATAGTGCGGGTGATGACATTTTCATCGCTCTGGATGCAGCGGCTACTGAGTTTTATCAAGACGGCAAGTATAATCTTGCTGGCGAGAACAAAATGCTCGGGTCGGATGAGATGGCTGCCTATCTCGCTGACCTTGTGAACCGGTATCCCGTCGTGTCGATTGAAGATGGCATGGCAGAAGATGATTGGGATGGCTGGCACAGCCTGACGGAATTGATCGGCGGCAAATGCCAGATCGTCGGTGATGATCTTTTCGTCACCAATGAAGAACGGCTTCTTGAAGGCATCAGCAAAGGCTGTGGCAACTCGATCCTCGTCAAGGTCAACCAGATTGGCACACTGACGGAAACCCTGAACGCCGTCGATACAGCCCACCGTGCTGGCTATACATCCGTGATGTCTCATCGCTCAGGCGAAACCGAAGACACGACGATTGCCGATCTTGCAGTTGCAACGAACTGCGGGCAGATCAAGACAGGTTCACTCGCACGCTCAGACCGGCTGGCGAAATACAACCAGCTGCTGCGCATCGAGGAAGAACTTGATTCTACGGGTATTTACGCCGGCAAGAGCATGTTACGTCTTGGGTAATGCCAGGACGGTAACAGGTTTAGCCGGTCAATAATTTGCGACAATATAAATTGTGCGCCTCTTTGGTGCTGGCAATTCGCCGCGCACGAAAGCCTCGATGCCATTGAATGTTGTTCTAAGCTAAACCCCGTTTGAAAAATTTTCGTAAAAATACAACGGGTGCAAACCATGCGAAGAACATTGAAGCTATTCCAATTAAGTGCAGAAAATAATGGATCCAAAATACCAGAACAGACTGCATGCTTGAGACTTCACTGAACGAACCATAATAGCCACTAAAAGGACTTAACATGCTGAAAAATGTTTCTCCGTCGGAAAAGGCGACCAAAACCTATCTAAAAAGTACAAATTCCAATTTGCAAATTCTGTTTTGTACAACCAAGTATTTTCCACCACGAGAAAAAAGAAACCATGGGCTACCACCCAAAACAGAAAACAAAAGTAGAAAATTATTTTCACGAGTACCGCTATATTTTCCATTTCTTTAAAAGGGAATATAGCAAATTTCCGAAAACAGCTCAAGTGAATTGCCCTATTCAGAACGGCCCTCCGCTCCGGGCCGAGGGGCACTCTTTCACCGCTGCGCCTAGGTCGAGGGCGAGACTCGTATGAGCGGTCATCCCTCGCCCATTAACGGCCCAGCTTAGTCCGGAAAGACCATCAAAATCCAGCCCCGATGAGACTGTTCTATCTTGCTGAGCGCCAAGAAAGATCCTACTATATACGAACCATAAACCAGTCCCCTGTCGCATTTCTAAATAGCTGAGACTTTCGCAAATCTACTTTGCCTTAACATTTTGATTTAATTAATTTATAAATAGCACTTGCTATCCGAGAAGATTAGCCATGCCTGTTGCCTGAATACCTGTGTGAGGACCCGGTTGTTTTCAGTTTTTCCGAGTTCCCATTCAGGCTTCAGGCTCTATACGAAGCATTCCTGATCTTGAAAGATTATGCTTCGCTTATCCGCCATATTGGCTTGTGTTTTCGTTGAGCACACAAATATCCCCTCACTTAGGGGTATTGGAAACGAATCTCGCAAGAGTCGAATGGATCCGTACTAATCCGAAAATCTTCATAGGCTTGCAGAGTCAGTCCCAATTGCGACAGTGCGCCGGAATTTATTTCACGCTGCATAGAAGTGTATGTCTCAAGACTAACTTGCGAGAGGTCACTGTATTTCTGTGCTGAAAGCAACTTCGCTTCCGAAGGATCATTCCGAAGTATTGCATCGTAACACTCCCGAGGCCTTAGAACCATGTACGTTACGTTGTTCGTACCACTGGGCTGCACCAACCCAAGCATGTAATATGGATTTCCGCTTTTATGGTAAATCGCAAACCCTGATGGCAAATTGTTTTCACCGTCCGGATCTTTGGCAGCACTACTCTCTGGCAAATGAAAGTAAATACCTGCTCTGTTAATACTCCCATCAAATATTTGTTCTGTGCAGACATATTCATTTATGCGGGTAGTTTCCTTGCAAGTCTGCCAATGACCACTACCGCCCCAGTTCCCGCCTGTAAATACCGAGTCCGGATCTACAGCAGCAGGCCTTTCCGGCGCACACGCTGATAATAACAAGACAAGGCTCACAACTTTCATTCTCATTTTTTTGTCCTACGGTCTGTATGAACATCCCCAAACACGGGACCTGAAAAAACCCTTCTGCCGTTCCCTGAAGTTTTGCACATTTGGAGCCACGTGAAAATCCAATTGCCTCCTTGGAACACCAGCCTCAAGAGCCAAAGCATTCGCCACATCACCACAATTATGGTTAGTGAGTCCATACTCCACACCGTCCCTAGGCCAGTGCAACTGGACTTAATTCCAGCCTTATTTAGCGCCGTGTGCGTAATAGCAGGAGTGAGATTGCGATGCCGCCAAATGCGATAAGGGGATTGGGCACAAGGCTCACCGAGAATGGCGATATGCCGAGGGCTTCAAGCACACCTATGATGGCTGCCAGAGAACAGAATATCAGTACAAAATAGAGAAAATAGCGCAGCAGACTATCCATTCAAACCTCCTGATCAGGAGGATACCAGAGTTTTCCAGCCTTGCAATCAGGCCGCCTCTTCCGCCGTCTCGGCCAACTTCCTGGCAATGATAGTCCAGACCTTGGGGTTCACGCCGAGGCCAAAATGCGACCCGGAAACTTCGATATTATCGGCTTGCGCATTATAGACATCGACGGAGGCGCGCCAGCCAACAACACCATCAGTTTTTGAATAAACGGATGTTACAGGCTGCGTGAAACCGATCGAGTTACGCTCGTGCACTTCCTCTTCAAATCTGTCGAGATCTATGCCCCGTGCCCGCGCGTAGAATGCGCCTACGGATGTATATTTCGGGCCACCAATGATAGGTGTGCCGAGCGTAATGACTTCACGGACCGAGTCCGCATAAAGCCGCGTTACTTCGCGCGCGACAACGCCGCCAAGGCTCCAGCCAATCAGGGTGACCTGCTGGCCGAACGTCTGTTCAAGATCCTCGACCCGCGACCCGAGACGCTCAATATCTTCATCCACGTTGCCCCGATTGGTGCCAAGGCCC
This sequence comes from Parvularcula sp. IMCC14364, assembly GCF_030758415.1. Classification (NCBI taxonomy): domain Bacteria; kingdom Pseudomonadati; phylum Pseudomonadota; class Alphaproteobacteria; order Parvularculales; family Parvularculaceae; genus Parvularcula; species Parvularcula sp. IMCC14364. The sequence goes on from NZ_CP132334.1 coordinate 1,542,118, forward strand.
CACGGATAGACATCATAGCCGAGAAACTTGAGATACTGGGCCAATGGCTCCATCGATAATTCTGGCGCGAGATAGCCCGGCAAAAGTACGACCGGACGGCCATCACCGCGCGGCGCGGTCAAAAGGCCGGGCGCTGTGTGAATGAAAGAAAAGAACTGGAACGGTGTACGTGCTTCCATCAGGAAGGAAAGCGGCCCCGGACGCCTGCAATAATCAGGCATTTCGATGGTGGCGGTCATAGGCGCAAATCCTTACTTTCGGCGATTACGTAATATAGCGCAATAAATTAGAATTGTTATTCTAATTCCCACTCCAGCGTCATGCCATCAAAAGCAGGCAGAACGCCCGCAGGCAGCGTTTTCTCCAGGCTGCGATAGTCCATATCCACATGCAGGTTGGTCAGAATGGCACCCTTTGGCCGCACGCGGGCAATCCAGTCCAGGGCTTTGTCGAGATGCGCATGACTGACATGCGGCTTATAGCGCAGTGCATCTACAATCCAGATTCTGGTGCCCGTCAGCAACGCAAAGCTTTCTTCAGGCAGGTCATGCACATCACTGGAATAGGCGATGCCCCCCTGCCCGCCAAAGATAAAGCCGAGCGAATCAACATTCCCATGATGTTGCAGGAACGGTGTGAATGGGACGGGGCCTGTCGGACCATCAATTTCCTGCGTGGTCCCGTTAACCGGCATTTCGCGATGCTCAAGGATGGAGGGATAATAACTGCCCGGTGCCTGTTCGAAGCAATAGGAAAAGCGGTTCAGCAGATGGCCAGTTGTTGCCTTGTCCACATAGGTAGGTATGCGCGCCATCATGTTCAGGGCAATAACACGCAAGTCGTCTATGCCGTGGCACTGATCTGCATGATCATGCGTATAAAGAACACCGTCCAGACGACCACATTGCGCCATCAGCAACTGCTCGCGCAGATCTGGAGAAGTATCCACCAGAACAGTCGTAAGCTCCGGTGCTGCCCACCCGTGCGTTTCATGCGCCCGCTGCACCAGCAAAGAGCAACGCCTGCGCCTGTTTTTGGGCTCGGCAGGATCACACGCCCCCCAATTACCCTTCCCGTCAGCCCCTCCCGGACGCGGCACACCGCCGGACGAGCCACAGCCGAGAATGATCGCGCGCAGCTTCATGTCACCAGCGCTTTGCTACGGTCAGCTTTGCTGAAGAGACGGAAAAAATTGTCGGTCGTCACACGCGCAATTTCTTCGGGGGTCACATTTTTGAGTTCGGCCAGCTTGTCAGCCACATGCACGACATGGGCTGGCTCGCAGCGCCGCCCCCGATGTGGTACTGGCGCCAGATATGGGCAATCTGTTTCGATCAGCAACCGGTCTAGCGGCACCATGTCAGCGATGGCGCGAACATCATCGGCTTTCCTGAAAGTCAGGATCCCTGAAAAGGAAATATAAGCGCCCAGCTCCAGCGCTTTCTGTGCCAGGGACATGCCGGACGTATAGCAATGCATCAGCAAGGGTAGAGGCTTCACCTGATCTGCTTCCGAAAGCATTCCCTGCATCTGATCATCAGCGTTGCGCGTATGGATAATCAGGGGCAGCTGCAGCTCCTGTGCGGCTTCTATATGGGCCTGAAACACCGGCTCCTGATCAGAGAGTTTCGAGTACTCATAGTAAAGATCAAGGCCACACTCCCCAATGCCTACTGCCTCTGATTGCCTTGCCAACTCTATCAGTTCTGCAGCTGTAAGCTCGGGATAATCTTTCGCGTGATGCGGATGAACACCAACAGAATGCCAGATATGCTCATGCGCAGAGCTGATCGCCTGAATAGCTGGTTGCGAACTCAGCTGGTCAGAGATAGCAAGCATGGCCCCTATCCCGGCTTCATGTGCACGTGCCAGAACCTCGTCGAGATCATCCTCGTACTTCTCTCCATGCAGATTCACATGACTATCAACCAGCATCAGGCCGCCTCTCTCAGGATTGCGCGGCTCTTGATGCCCATTGTCAGCAAAAGCTGTCCGCGCTCTGTGTTCAGTGCCTCGCCCGCCTCGACAAGTAGTTTCAACTCTTCCCATATGCGCACGAGCGTGGCGGGTGATGTAGAAGCAAAGGCCTGAATGTCATTTGCTGCTTCACCAACGGCATTCTGACGCGCCTGTTGGCTGATCTTCTGTAACAGGATCATGCGGAAGCTGCGCCACAAATCATCGGCTGACTTCGGTGATAATTTGTCAGCAAGGGTATTGAATCCTGCGCTGGATACAAGAACGGATAAGAATTCATCAGCCAGCGCCGCAGCTTCAAGCCCCTCTCCTTTTGCCAGATGTATGGCGTAGCCGGGCCTGCCCCCACTGATCGCAGCAATATGCCGGGCATCACCAGAGGACAGTTGCGCATCAGTTTCAAGGAAGTCAGCGACCGTTTCTTCAGGTAATGTCTGCAATGAAAGAACCCGGCATCTTGAGCGTATCGTGGGCAGTAAACGACCGGGCGCGTTGACCAGCAGTAATACCAGCGCACCCTTGGGCGGCTCTTCCAGCACTTTCAAAAGCGCATTTGCTGCGTTACGGTTGAGATCATCAGCACTGTCAATAATGGCAACACGCTTACCGTTTGCGCTGGTGCGCCCCATATCAGAGATGAGGTTGCGAATGGTTTCTACTGATATTTCAGTGGCATAGCGCTGCTTCTTCTCATCCCAGATGCGCTCGGCAATATAAAGATCAGGGTGCGCCTTCTGGTTGATGAGCCGTACTATCTTCGAAGACATATCAACAGCAAGTGTCTCATCATCCTGAAATGCCTCAGCTCCGGAAAGCACAGCCCGTGCCAGACGATAGGCCAGCGTTGCCTTACCGATGCCAGACGGACCACAGATCATCCATCCATTGCTCAGGGCATTTGCGTTCAGCAGGCGGCGCAGGAATCTTTCCTGCTTCAAATGGCCAACAAATGAATGGCGCTGCTCGGGCAGCAGAATGATGTCAGGTTCCGTATCAGTCATGATGCCCCCCGCCTTTTACCGGCAGCCATGCTTTTATAATGGCGAGAATATCCTGTGTGACTTTATCCTGCGTCTGATCAGCCTGAATGACCTTGCAGCGATCCGGCTCTTCTGCGGCAATCTGGAGAAAAGCAGATCTTACCCGCTCGTGATAGGCGCGCCCCTTTTTCTCAAAACGGTCATCGCCTCCTCGCGTCTTTGCCCGTTCCAGCCCCGCTGCAACCGGCAGATCGAATATGAATGTCAGATCAGGGCCGGTATTGCCAACAACAGCCCTTTCGATCTGGCGCAGGGCTGTCATGTCGATGCCCCCCGCACCGCCCTGATACGCACGCGTTGAATCCATGAACCGATCGCATAGCACTATACTACCCGCCTTGAGTGCCGGACGAATAGTGCGTGCCAAGTGCTCTGTGCGCGCTGCATTCATTAACAGGCATTCGCCCATATCCGTCCATGAAGCCGTATCCCCGCTGACCAGCAGGTCCCGGATCTGCTCTGCTTGTGGTGCGCCGCCAGGTTCACGTGTCATCATAACAGTGTATCCAGCATCACGAAGCCAGTCAGCAAGCACAACAATCTGGGTGGACTTTCCAGCGCCTTCAACGCCCTCAAAGGTAATGAAGGAACCGTGCATATCTATTCTATATCAGCCGCACTGGGCGGTGTCAGCAATGCCCGCGCGCCCTGTGCCAGTTTGCCGAACAACCCGATGCCCGGAACTCTCTCAGCAGTAAACAGAGGATATTCCTGCGCTTCCTCTCCCGGCAAATCAATGCGCAACAATGCAACCTGCTGATTGGCTTGAAGCGGCGCTTTCAGCGGCCCCGTATAGACAAGAGTTGCTCTTGCGCCGGCCAACTTTCGGCGATGCATTGTGTAAGCGACATTGTTGCTCAGCCGCAAAGGCACGGCCGCTTTCTCGCCCATGAAGACCTCCGCCTCCCCCACAATATCTCCAGATGCAAAAAATGTCCGCGTGTCAAACTCGGAAAACGCAAGCCCCATCATGCGGTTCGCTTCGCGCGCACGCTCGTTCATTGTAGGTAGCCCCGCCAGTACGACAATGCGCCGTTGCCCGTTAACGCTCGCGGCACCAACAACGCCATATCCTGCTTCTTCCGTATGACCTGTCTTTAGCCCCTCTGCCCCGTCAAAGCCGGCAATCAACGGGTTACGGTTTTGCTGGGTAATGTTCGACCAGGTAAACTCCGGCAGCTGGAACAGGGAATAATACTCTGGATAGGTATGAATAATATGCTGTGCCAGCAGCGCCAGGTCGCGCATGCTCATGCGCTGACCTGGATCAGGCAAACCGGTCGGATTGGCGAAACTGGACTGCACCAGTCCCAGTGCACGCGCTTTCCGGTTCATCAAGGAAACAAATTCCGCCGGGTCAGCAAGCTGGCTTTCATTTTCGATACGACCGACCAGTGGCGCCGTCAGGTTTTGTGCGACAACAAGACAGGCATCATTTCCGGAAGCAACGATGATACCCTTTAACAATTCCCGTAACGGTATCGTTGTATCCACCAGCACAAACATTTTGGAGCCACCAAGCTGCCAGGCTTCAGTACTGACATAGAATTCCGTATCAAGAGTGACGCGCCCTTCCTTGAGGGCATCAAAAACCACTGCCAGAGTCATCAATTTACTCATTGAAGCAGGCGGTATGCTCTCGAAAGCATTCTTCTCATAAAGGATGACGCCAGAGGTATCATCAATGATGATGGCGTGTGTCGCCTGCGTACTGAAATATCGCTCAGCCGCAAAAGCTGGCAGGCTGAGTGCCGTAATAACAAGAGACAGAAATGAGATTGTCGCTGAACGCGCAAACATGTGGCCGACTTTACGAGATTGCTTGCCTTCTTATACGGCGCTCATCAGAGCCGGACAATACGTGCGTCTGCAAAGCCTTCGCTTTTTGCCCGCTCCAGGGCTGATTCAGCCTCTTCGCGTGACGTGAACGGGCCAAGGCGAACCTTGTATAACCAGCCGCCCCCACGTTTTTCTGTTCGCAGGGATCTGACCGGCTGGCTATCCTCGAAAAGGGCAATCACCTTGTCAGCATTGCTGCGAGCTGAAAATGCTGCAACCTGAACGGTGTAACGCCCCGCAACCGGGCTGTCGGGTTCTGATAGGCTGTCGCTGGCTCTATCCACACCAACTGGGCGCCGTGTCACTTTGGGTGGGGCGATCGTGCTGACATTAGCGAGGTTTTCCGCCGGTATCGCCGTTTCGACAACCATCTCCTCAGCCCGGGCCACAGCCACTTTTGCATCCCTGATAAGCGCAGCATCAAGGTCTGACTCAGATGCCAGCGGTTTGGTGACGGTAATTTCGGGCCCAGTGGCAATACGTGTCCTGACGGTATCATATTGCGGGTTCGCCTGATTGCTCGCGGCATGGGTTACGCGCGCCAGACGCCCGTTTTGAAATGCTTCCGGCTCACCAAGGGCCAATATGGCATCATCTAAACTTGCCTCTCCGAGATATTCAACGCGTACCCGCGCCAGTCCATCATGGCGATAGCCGATTTCTTCAGCCGCAGCCCGGGAGAGATCTATCACCCGCCCATGCGCAAACGGGCCCCGGTCATTCAATCTCAGGTTGATCGACTTCCCGTTTTCCAGATTAGTCACACGCACGATAGAGGGAAGCGGCAGGGTAGGATGTGCCGCTGTCAGCCGGTTCATGTCAAAAATCTCGCCATTGGCTGTCTTACGGCCATGAAACTTCGGCCCGTACCAGGAAGCGACGCCCTGTGCGTCATAATCCTCATCCACTTCGGGGTAATACCAGATGCCAGCCACCTTGTAGGGGTTACCGACTTTCCGGTGCGGGCTGGCTTCACCATATGGGTTTTTGCCCGCTGGCTGCGAGGTGCCCCCCGTAATGGATGACGGGGCTGGCGGCAGATCCGTGTTCGAGGCACAGGCCGAAACCAGTACAAGGCCTAACGCGACAAGACAGCTATGCCGTAAGGAATTTGAGACAGCCATGATCAACCCTTCTGAATCAGAAAATCACAGCATGTTTCATTCATATTCCCTACCAGACCGTTAACCAGGAACGAACGCCCGATTTCCCGCAACTCTTGCAGCAAAGAGGGCTTGTTTTTGCCTGTGGTGAGCGCTAGGAACCGATGTCTGATCGGGCAGGTGGCTGAGTGGTCGAAAGCGGCGGTCTTGAAAACCGTTGGGCGTTTGCGCGTCCCGGGGGTTCGAATCCCTCCCTGCCCGCCAGACTCAGTGCCTACTAAGTGATTGATTTCATTAGGCTGGTTCATACTCATTTCCCATCTCCGCCAGTTGTGTTCACACTTTGAACCGCGAGAACATTTCGTCCTTCCAGTCGTTTGTTTCTGATCTGCCTGGACCTCTGCACGGTTTTGGGGGTGTAAGTTTTCTCAAGGAAGCTGTCCTTATTGAGAGTATTTGCGAGCATTTCCGCGCGTTCGTCGGGGCTCGCATCACCAAGCTGTGCTTCTAGGTTGGCCGATCGCCTGATATCCTGAAATCGACGCTTCTCATTCTCACCAAATGCAGCCTCGCGTACTAGTCGAAAATCACTAAGGAATCTGGGTTTCAGATACTCGTGGCTATCACGAGAAGTGCGAAGAAACGGTTGGTTACTAGGAATTACAATCCCTAGCTGATTGACATACGAACGTATGTCTTTGTGTAACCGGTCGCTGATTGCGGCAATTACGTCGCTACCTGTTTTTGACCGAGATGTATCGATCCAAGCACCAAAAGCATCACTTTCGATACAATCGAGATTCAGACTTCGCACATCTACGGGCGATAGCGCTGTCTCCCATCCGATTCGGATTGCGAGCGACATTGCAGGCTTGCCGATGTCATTTGCTGTCATCACGAGACGTGAAATCTCGGCTGCAAACCAGTATTGGCTCCTGCCTTTTGGTTGAGTGTTTTTCACAACTGCGGCTGGCGATTGGCTGAGAACATGATGCTTGACCGCAGCATTAAAGAGAGCCTTTGCAATCTTCACGACGCGCCAGCGAATGTTGATTCCCTTACGGTCTTCCAAGTCGTACGCGAACGACTCAAACTCACCTGGTGTTATCTGGTTGATGATCCTGCGCCCGTAAATTGGATCAAGATACTTCCAGCAGTTCTCCCACTCCGTTCGGGTGGTAGGCTTTTTACGCGACCAGGTCGGGGTCTTGCGATACGCCTCAAAAAACGCGCCTAACGACGCCTGGGGGTAAGCTGATGTTTTAACAACATCCCCCCTGCCCGCCAGCTCTAGGAACTCGTGATACAATCTCCAAGCCAACGCCTCTGAATTGCGTCCATGTACACCTAGCGGCGTGCTAGAGTTCATGCCTGTTTCGCTCGCACGCTGTTTACCTAATTCGAAATAGGCTCTGCCCTTGCGAATTTTATAATATGGTGGTTTGTCACGCCTGACCATCATCCACCATGCTTTCAATTTTTGCTTGGATGTCGTCAGCGCCGGAATCTAAACTACCGACTAGGACGTACACTTCCTTACCACGCTTACCAACTTTGTATTCGGTCAAGCCTTCAGCACGCGCCGCCGCGATAGCCCTCTGTATTTGCAAGTCAGGCTTAGAGGGGAGAATATGGTTAGCCTTTCGAGCGCTCATCTTTATTGCTCAGCCTCCAGTATCTGAAACAGTTCTTCAAGGACATCCCCGAAAATTTGCTCAACAGGCAGAATAACTATGGGTTTCCTTGCCCAATCTTGCTCGTCGCCTCTGTCAGGCACCTTCATTCCTAAAAGTGATTCACCCCAAGCATAGGGTGCCATTACTGGAGTGCCCGTCTCCCTGTCCAAATGAATAATCAACCGGGTTTCTTTACGGTAACCATTCTCATCGGAGTGTAGGTGGCTGTTCTCTCGACGCATCCAGGCCGCGCAGTGATTAACAACATGTTCCGCAACAGGCGCCGCGGATGATGGGTCTACTGACAGCAGTTTGTTTAGGTCACCGATAACTCGTAGCCGAACAGTATCTAATGCCGAGAACATAATTCTACCCAGCCTGTTTTTCTTTCCGACCGGTAACGTTTCACGCCTAAGAAAATTTCTTATGCTACCCTCCGAGAGTCCGGACGCCTTACTGGCTTCAGCGACAGTGAAGGCGTAATCTGTGGGATCAAAGGGAGTACCAGAAAGCTCATGCTGCTCATCAAGCGTGGGCATATGCCTTGCTAAAATACGTGCCGCTTCATTTTCTTTTGCCATGCGAATTCTCCATTATTCGCACAACTTACCATGAGTCACGTGACTAACTCAAGCGTCAAATGAAATAAAATGCACCTTCCGTTAAGGTTGCAACAGCATTCACCTGTAATCTGCTAAACCAGCAGGGAGTAGGTGGCTCTGCGCGAGCCACCTGTCCGCGATACAGTAAAGGATTAAACCAGCAGCTTGTGTTCTTTTCGGAGCTTGTCCTTCAGCACTTCCTGCTCGTCCAAAGCGGCAGCCCTGATCCAGCTAAGATTATCGCGGTGATCCCGATCCAACCATTCATCGCCAGCACTCATGGCCCATATGAACGCCTGCAATCGGCTGAAGCGCTCTTCAATGGAAAATTTTGTATCAGTCATATCTACCTCCCTCATTTGACATGCCGCATAACGTCAGCCTTGATTGCAGCAAACCAAACCAGCTGCCGGTAGTTTTTGAAATCACTCATCGATTCCAGGATTTCCTCCTCATAAAGGCGAAATTTGGCTCTGATAATCCAATCGAGGCTCGCGGGCATCGTCATGAAACGATCTAACGAATCATTCAGTTCATCGAATAATGCCTGCCCTTCCTTCTGGGACGAATTTTGGGCTGCATTGTCAAAATCAGCCCGCGCTTGGGAAAGCCTTTTCCAAGCCTGAACCTGATCCTCTCTTTCTTTCGCGTCGATTTGATTCACTGTATCCGACATTGCTATCTCCGTTGCTAGATTTTCGTAACAGTGCTACGATACATATTATCAAAAACACATCAAGAGAAATCGTAACCCGGTTATGAATTTGACTAGCACACAAGTAAAAATGGCACGTGCCGCACTCGGTCTGGGCGTCAGGGATCTAGCCGAACTAGCGGGCGTTTCTCAGGATACGATATCCAGAATTGAACGAGGAGAAGTGTTAAAGACGGCTACAGTGGCAACTATCTACCAAGCACTAGAAACGGCTGGCGTTCAATTTATTCCCGAGAATGGCGGCGGTCCTGGAGTGAGATTAAGAAAATGTCCCACAGACTAAAGAACAGAGACTTCAAAGCCCTTATGGTGGAAGATTGTAGGAGATTTATATGAACAAATGGCACATGGACGCATTGCAACACGTCAGAACCGAAACGGACCAAGCTAAGGTCGTGGGATGTGACTTCTTCGCCAAAGGACAGCTACCAGCTGGGATTGGATGGGGGACTCTAGAAGATTTGGAAAAAGCTGGGTTTGTGGAATTCTCGAGTAAGAGTCCAAACCGACAGATCAGAATCACCGATCTCGGCAGGAAGCAACTGGATTAACCCCGTCGCGATAGGGGAGAGTACCATCCACGGGGTCTGGGGGTTGATCAATGCACGGCACTCACCCAGTAATCCGTGCCCGCGCCAAGTCCATCAGGACACCCCGCGGGAAGGCTTAACTTGATTGCCAGTCAACCAATGACAAAGCCGAATTCATTTCCGAATCAGTCAGGCCGCCTTCCTTGGCGGAAATCATGGCGCTGACTATTGCAGTCAGGGATCTTGCCCTGCCCCCGGCATCAAAAGCCTGGAGCGGGCGCATCACATCGAGCCTCACGTTTGTTCCCAGCTTCTTTGACAATTCCTGGGCCATGCAGTGAGCGATAGGCTGCAACTGCCACTGCGCAAGATGTCTTTGCGCTTCACGTGTCATCGGGCCAGTCGTTGACGGGTTCATCAGCGCTGGCAAAACACCAAAAGCAGCACAGATTGAATCTTGTGCTGACTTCATGGCTTCAATCGGCATCGCCCGTTCAATGTCCGGTGTCAGGCTCGAAGGCTTCCAATCTGCTTGTGGTCCCGGTCCACCTGCAGCCGTCACCTGTACGGATTCTCTTAGGAGAACCTGCCCTCTTCGCCCCCTGAAGCCTGACTGCAGGCGTTCCATGTCAGTTCCAGCACTTTCCGGAAACGGAACGATATTCGAGCCAATGGGTGCATTCTCGTATATGTCACGCAAGGCTGTTTCAACGGTATCCAGCAAGCCTGCGGTAATGTTTGCTCTACGAAGTGGAGAAATGCCTGTCCATGGCGCGGCAATGTCTCGACCGATCCGGAAATGCAGCACTTCACCGGCAAGAGCCGTCAGTGTGCGGCCACCACCTGCCTCAGATATGCTGACACGGTAGGCATTCGGCTCGCCGTCCTTGGTTCGGATATCCCAATCAGAGCAAGCAATCAGTATATCGTTTCGGATCAAAAACACGCATTCACCACGCAAGGCAAGAGCGCGGCCCGCAAGGGCTAGGTCAGTCGGTCTGATAAGATCAGTACCAGTTACATCAGCCAGAGATAGGCCGTTTTCCCAAAGCGATATGCAGGCTTGCACCGTTGCGGTTAGCTCGCCAAGACCACGAGCACCACTGATCCAGCTTTCACGCGCTGATATGACCTCAGATGTAAACCCTGAACCAGTTGAGCGCTGTTCAATCGGCTGCTCTTTTTTCCAAAACCTTAAGCGCATTGGTATGCCCCCAATCGTCTGTAAGGGCGTAATAGATCAGCAGCCCCGCTATACTGCATGGACCTTGCTGGCCAACTGGGTACGGTTGTTTGACCATCTCCCAGGCCGGTCCAACCACCTGATTGCTGCCAAGTCTCAACTGCATAAAATGCGAGCCTACGGATTGCCTCCTGGACTATCGCAGGCGGCACGTCTCCAGTGCCAACGCTCGCTGTGAAGCGATAGGTCGCATCCTCTAGCACATAACCCAGTGGCGCAGCCTTCAGCGTTACACTGGCCCAGGCTTCATTCTGCCAGATTTCAGTTGTGGAGACCGTTGCCGGCTTCAACGGTGTTTCAAAGGTGCCCGGTCCCTCAACGATCCACACGACGGTCCGCACACCCCATCTAAACGCGATGTAGGATTCTATCCTCTGCCACAAATGCTCCTGCGGAATATGCGCTGCATGGCTGGCGATAAAGCTATGGTAAGCTGCGACACTATTGCCATCCGGGCCATAAGTACCCACGGCAGTGAACAAGTCACTATCCAGAGCTGGCCTTGATGCTGGTTCTGATTCTTCCTCTGAAAGTATGCGGATCATCGCCACCTCCAAAAACTGGGTGACTTCACCTGCTTGGAGCGGGCCTCAACCGAGGTGCCGGAATATGCTGGCCACGCACTCACAACACTGATTTCCCGAAGGTCAATATCTGTGAGAACACGCACATCACCATCCCGCATCTCCCCGCCATCTCTCACCAGGAAGCCGAAACTCATGCCGCCAAGGTCTCCACGATCAGCAAGAGCCAATACGTCACGCCCTGTTGCCGTATCCGGAACGTCCAACTCAAACAAAAGACCATCGTCTGTGTCTGAGAGTCTCAATGTGCCTGTAGAGCGCCTGCCCAGTAACTTGGACGGATCATGGTCAGCAAAGGCCAGAACATCTGCATCAGATGACAATGTGCGCTCAAAAGCACCCGGTCGAATGCGTTCCTTGAAAGCACCAATATCAGTTTCAACGCCATAGACAGCCGCCATGCCAGCGAGCTTGCGCCCGCCCTCATTCCGCACTTCCACAAAGTGGCGGTGTAGCAAAGCAGCCATCTGCAATCACCTTACTGGATACCTGAGAGCACTTCGAGCTGTGCTGGCCGTGCAACCGTAACGTCAGCAGTCAGCAAGCCCGTCAGCCTCAAGCCGCCAGAAGCTGCATCGCTGTACGGATCGCGGATCACATCAACCGCACCCCAGAGACCCACATAAACTGGCGCAACACCGCCAGTTGGAGTTGTCAGAAGTGCCTGGCTTTCCGCCGGTGTGCCTGTAGGGGCAGCAAGCGCATTTGAAGTCGTCACAATGTTCGCAGCACCGATATGTGAGACCAAGCGCTCCCATTCTGTGCGGTTAAGATCAGCATCGGCTGTACCGTCCAGAGTATCCCATACTTCAGGGCGAATCATCAGCTTCACTTGCGTCGGTGAGTTCACCGCGTTTGCCGTCATGAAGCGCGTGATTGCTGCACGGAATACACTCCAGGTCGCAGCCGCTGACACGTCCGTGTCGGTGATCGAGTAAGTCGAAACACCAGCAATAACACCAAGAGGCTCGCCAGATGAACCGGCACCACGGAAAACAGCTTTATCAAGTTCAACCTCGATAGCTGACAGCATATCGCGCCGTACAGCCTGCTCCAGTGCAGCACCTGATTGCTTCAGTGTTTTGCGTGTAATCTTCATCTGCACACCAAGATTCTGATCTGGTGCCAGAGCCTTGTCAGTAGTCGCAAACGCCGTCGGCCCTGCAACACTGGCTGTTTCACCGTCTGCCCATCCAGCGGAAACACTGGAAGTAACTACCGGCCATTCACGCTCACCTTGCGGAATACTGATAAACTGTGCGCCCATTCTGGCAGCCGTTGTTGCAGCGAAGATACGGTCAACAATAGGCATTGTCTGAATTGGGTCTGGCGTACCGCCCGCAACCGTTTCACCTGCGCGTGTATTCAACGCCTCAATCGGCAACGGAATGCCTCGATATCCGCCCTTCGAACGGAATTCCTCAACAATCTCAGCAGTAGGGCCACTCAATGCCCGACCCTCATCAAGCGCCAATGCGACTTGCTGAACTTCAAACCTCTTTAAGAGGTCTGACCATTCTTGCTCACTGCGGCCTTCCAGGTCTTCTGTAGCTTCCTTGCGCTCGGTGTCTTCTGAGATCAGTGCAGCACGGTAACGCTTCTCATTGTCCTGATATTCCCGGTCAAGCATATCGAGCTTTGTGCGGTTTTCATCTGTGAGGTTATCATTGGCAGCTAAAGCAGCGAGTTCCTCTCGCAATTCACTTTGGCGGCGCTGTATTTGTGCTGACTTTAGCATGTGTGTCTCCAGTATAAATTGGACTCAATATAAGACCGTTCGCACACACTCACAAGTTTTTTCGATATTATTTCCTTTTTTAATCGCTTTTTTCGATGCTTATTTGCTTGATGAATTTATCCCACTCTTTGCGTTCCTTAGATTTTACAGGCCATCCGTTTTCCTGCCTTGTTTTGATGGCATGACAACTTCCACATAGCGTTTGCAGATTATCCATCTCCCAGGCCAAGTCCGGATGAGTGCGAACGCGCATGATATGGTCAACTTCCAGCCGCCTCACAGCGCCGCACTGCACGCACGCGAACCCATCCCGTCGGAGAACTTTCTGCCGAAGGGCCTTCCATCGTGGGCCGCGTGTGATATGACGGGAAGATCGAGTAAACATTATCTAAAGTTGGTTACAGCCGCTGCAAATGCAAGCAAAGCCTACACTGTTTTATTGAGAGGAAAATATGCTTGAATTAATCACTTCAATGTATCTCATGGGTATCTCTCAAGACGGCCCAAGTTGCGCGAAAAAGAACGATGATTCAGAACGTCTCCGCTGTTATGATTTAGTCTACCGCGTCACAGCAAGCGCCCCAAAACCCATAGATAGTGATTGGCGGGTGCGTGAAGAAACCTCAAAACTCGACGACACCAAGACAGTGTTCATGGAAGTGAATAGTAACGAAAATCATGTCGGGAGATTTGGGCAGGAAGGGAAGCTAAGACTCTCTCTTCGCTGTCAAGAAAACACTACAGCGTTGGCCATTTACTTTGCCGGAGAGTTCATGGCGTCAGGCGCATCGGATTACGTTCGGGTAGATTATAGAATCGACGACAATCCGGCATCCTCTGCAAATTTCGTGGAAAGCACAAACAATGAATGGCTTGGTTTATGGAATGGATCACGTGCAATTCCATTCATCAAGCAGATGTTCGGAGCTTCAACGATGTACGTCAGAGCAACTCCATTCAGCGAGAGCAGTGTTGACGGAGAATTTAACATCTCAGGCGTACAAGATGCTATAAAGCCTCTTCGAGAAGCATGCAGCTGGTAAAACTCTAGGCCCACACAACCCGAGGCGCCCTTGCAAGAGGCTTCGCCAATTGCCTGGCACCCTCGGCAACGGCCAGAACAGCTGCCGATGCCGGATCAATCCTTCCTAAACTGCGTGACTTTGCGAGTTTGATATTATTCGCAGGGTCTCTAATACAAACGGTCTCAGAAATTGCTGAACGCATCAGAAGACTCTCAGTAGTCCACACTTTGCCATCAAATACAGCTCTCCTGAAGCGCTCTATATCCTCACCCCCATCCTTGAACCCAAAACCCCGCCAGATAACAGGCGTTGAAATTCCAGCGGATTGCAGTGCTTCCAGAAACTCTGCCTGCTTGAAACGGTCTGCCAGTAAAGCAATGACCTGCTCACCCTCAACACGTCGCATTGCAGCCGACAGCCAGGCAGCGACCGGGACAGTCTTGTTGCCAAGAGTCTCTAGCTCTCCTCGTTCGGCCATCTTCAGATAACGATCCCCTACGCCATCATTTAAGCCACGATTGGCAAGCGACGGATCGGATGGAAACCAGCCATAAACTTCTAGCCTCCCTGTCTTCGGCCAGAAATAAGCAGCAGCTGTCATTGAAGCAGAACCGCCCAAGTCCAGCCCTATAACGACACCACCCTCACGGGCAGGTAGCTCATTTGTCTCAGCGGCCAGCCATTGATCCACAGTCAACAATACATCACGCTCCTCACCGGAGACGCGTTCATTACGGTGATAAAGCCGGAAGGAAGACAGTGTATTACCACCCCGTTGAATTGCTCTTTCAGCCTGCGTCAGAAGCCACTGACTTGTCGCGCCAACACCATAATCTGCACCTGGATTGGCTATCAACAAACTGTCCAGATCATCTGCAGGCAGGCTGGGCAGTGGTCTGTGCTCCTGTACATAGCAACCAGCCGGAGGTCGATCGATCCAATGCGAAAACGGATGCGTGTCATCAGCAGCAGAGGTTGAAATAATCAGTGCCCGGCCATCTCGCTTGCCAAGACCAGTCAACAGTGCTTGCTCCAATGCGTCTCCTTTGTCCGTAGGCCAGTGGCCCCTTTCGTCCATCAAAACCAGAGTTGGACCAGAACCAAGAGCAGACTTTCCGTCCGCCGCAATGGCTCTGATAACGTGAGGTCCGTTCTCATCGTCGAATTGAATTTCCAGGCGGGGAGACCGGCGAAATGTCAGGCGGGCTTGGTATTCATCAGGCAAGGATTGCGCGAACCCCTCCGCAAACTGCCAAGCAATTCTGGCCTGATCTCTAGTCTTGGCGGCAAGAATAATATCTCTGCGGGGCTGTTTATCCCAGACACCCAGCAAAGCGCCAAGGCAAATTCCAGCAGTCAATGCACTTTTGCCATTACCCCTGCTGACACTCAGAACGCCAACATTGTTTTTCGGGTCTAATGAACCTTCCACGAATGACTTTTGGAACGGTGCAAGCCGAATCTGCTCACCGGCCTTAGGGCCTTCCGGAATTCTCAGCGTCTCCAGGAAACGCACGCATTTACTGGCTTTCGTACCACCTCGCAAAGCCTTCTCTGACAGCACTCTTGGTCGACCTTTAGCCATTTTCACCTCCACAGCGCGAAAGAAGCAGTTCGGGTACGGTATCACGCCCCTCAGAGTTTCCGAGCATTGGGACCATTTCTCTTGTCTTCATCGTCTCGTTATCCATTTTATCAGTACTAAACCTATATGACTGTTGGTGAATCCCTGAGCAAAAGGCATAGGACGACCAGCCCTGCTAAAAATAGCAGAGTGGTCCCGATACCTTTGGCGTACAAAATGACTGTCGGAGCCATCCCATCGCTTCAGGCCCAATGCGTCATATCGAACTGCGCATCAGTCGGTTGCTACTTGCGAGAGCGTTCGTGCTCCCGGCGATCTGGCTTCAACCTTTCGGACTGCCATTGATCTTTGATCGCGCCCCGTGGTAGATCATTATCCATCGTGTGCCACCGTCATTACGCAAGCCGCGCACTGGTTACCGTCCACACGATTTCCTGATTGCCCCGCTGTTGCAGCAGCGGGGTTTTCCTTTCACACCTCCGACTCTTCCTTCAGCTTAGATGCGTAAGCATGAGCGGATGCCACGCACCGAAGCGCCTCGGTTGCCGCCTGCTTGATGATCGAAGCCTTGTATTCAAGATTGCCGACTGAAATGCCTCTGCCATTTCGCAGGTCATTCGAGCAGTCAGCCATATGCCTTGGTAGCGGTGACACAACGCATTTAAGGTTGGAGAGGGCCACACTTGCATTGTTGCAGAGGTGGATCAGATGATCTGTTTCCTTACTCATAAAGCATTCCCCATCATCACCTGCTCCAATGCAGGGTTGATGCTTCTCAGCTTCTCGCGCTTGTCGAGAAACTCACCGCAGTAGTCGCTAAGATGTACTTCCGGGAAGAACTGGCCGTTCTCACAGATGACTGGAGGGTGCCTTCTGCAGACACCGTGCTCAGGCGCTAGAACATCCTGGAAAAGGTTGAAGTAGAAACAATTTCGACAGTGGGGATAGCGAGATTTAGTTCCTACAGTTCCGGGTACGTTTCGACTATGTTCCGCACCTAAAGTAGGATCAGTGCATTGTTTTTGTTGGCATATTAGCTGGCCCTGCCCGCCACTCCAAAATAATTTCCCCTAAATCTTAAAGACCTGAATGGTATCCGATACTCGATCAATCTGGTTGCCGTGTGCTATTGTATTTTTCTCCCTTGATCACATCTCTTGTAAAAGCTGCACAGGACCAAAGAATGAACGACATCCCTTTGAAATGCAGGTGTGGGCAAGTTAGCGGCATCGCTACCGGGCTGAAGCAGAAGAACAGTAATCGTGCTGTGTGTCATTGTGCGGACTGTCAAGCTTTTGCGAGGCATCTGGGCGGTGAGGCCCTGGACCATCTGGGCGGTACGGATCTCATCCAGTTCTCCCCTGCCCGATTGTCCTTCTCGAGTGGGCAAGATCAGGTCGCGTGTTTACGGTTGACAGATAAAGGTCTCTTCAGATGGTATGCGCGGTGTTGCAACACCCCTATTGGCAACACCATGCCCACACCGGCATTGCCCTTTGTCGGGATCATACACAGCTTTTTTGACCTCTCAGATGATGAATATGTGATTATTTTTGGCCCTGTGACCGGTCACGTTTTTACTAAAGCGGCCACCGGTGACCCCCAAGAAGTCTCCATGTTGAAGAAAGCAGGACCCGGCGATTGGCTGAAACTTGTCAGCCTGCTTTTATCTTGGAAGATGAAAGGCGATAGCAAGCGCCATGCTTTTTTTGACAGTTCTACGGGGAAACCAATTGTGACGGCGCATGTTCTGGATAATGGTCAAACCTGAAAATCGCACCTCCTGAAAACTCAGTCCCCTCGGGGTAAAGGGGTGCCATATAAGTGCGAGAAATATCTGCCAATATCACGCGCATTATCAATGAAGCAGTGTGGGCCGGCGATTTTTACACCGATCATTTCACCCTCAACATGGCTGCGCACCAGCAACAGGGTTGGACAATTCTGGTTCTCATCCCCGAGCAGTTTGACCATATCGGTGCGTGGCTTTCCGATCGGCTGATAGCTGATCTCAATGGATAGTAAAATAGCAGGAAAATAACTCAGTAATCCCCATATTTCTGCACATTCCGGGCAATATTCCCGTCGGCCATTATCTTCAAAACCGGGCGCCAGCAGAAACAGAATATCTTTTTGTGTCATTAGTCCGTCTCTCCCCGTCATGTATCTTCCTGCGGCATTTTTAGGCGTTGATGTACCAGCATGGATAATGGCCACATCAAACCATAAAAACTGCCCGCGAAAAAGGCCAGCAGGCAAGTTGCCCTCACCTTTCTGGCTGATGTCAGACAGGCTTTGTATGCAGCATACCGCCAGTGAGTGGGCGGTTTATGCGCGTTGTGCCGGGATAGCTCAGTGGCAACTTGCGCAAGGAGCGCACCGCCAGATAGGCAAAACACTCGGCCTCGAGAAAATCACCACGCCATCCCGCGTCACTTGCAAGCATGACAGGCGCTGCCAACCGGTCGCGGATTTCCGCCATCAGGACAGGATTATGCCCGCCGCCGCCAACGACAATCCATTCGCCCGGTGCTGCAGGCAAAAGGCTGACCGATCTTTCAATACACGCAGCGGTAAAAGCAGTCAGCGTTGCGGCACCATCCTGCGTGCTCATTTCCTTTATGTGATCAATCTTGAAGTCATACCTGTCGAGTGACTTCGGCGGCTTCCGGCGCAGGTAAGGATTTAACAGCATAAGCCTTAAAACCTCATCCTGAACCTCGCCAGCGGCCGCATACGCGCCGTCTTTGTCCATCCGCTCGCCGGTCTGAAAGTCCACCCACTGGTCAACAAGCCCATTGCCCGGCCCGCAATCAAAGGCAACCATCTTCATGGGATCACCATCTGTCGGTATCCAGGTGACGTTTGCAACACCACCAATATTCAGCACACAGACAGGGTGCTTCCTGTCAAGCTTACGCACAAGCACCGCATGATAGACGGGCGCAAATGGCGCCCCCTCACCACCTTGCGCCATATCGTTCAGGCGAAAGCCATCAACAACATTGATGCCCAGTTCTTCCGCCATGATCTGCCCGGACCCAATCTGCCAGGTTCGCCCAGGCGCAGAGCGGTCAATCGGCGGACGGTGCAGGATGGTCTGGCCATGAAAACCGATCACATCAATCTCTTTTCGGACCAGATGATGCTTTTCCATGAACTTCTGTACTGCGCGTATGTGCGCCGAAGTCACTTCATCAATGGCATTGGCTATCTCGTTAGCTTCACTGCGCCCCTCAAGGGCTGCCTTGATTGCCCGCTGCACCCAGACTTTTGTCATCCGCGGATAGGGTACGCTGAGGGTTGGACCAGCCTCAATCACATCCTCACCATCCGAGCGCAACAACGCCACATCGACACCATCCAGTGAGGTACCTGACATCAGGCCGATAGCGGTAAGGGGCTGTGATTGCGTATTTGGAGCACTGGGAAGCATATGAAGAGCCTGAAATTTGCGTTCGTTACTTTAAGCGCGAGTCACATATTTTCCATAGTCGCCGTGACCGCCAATTCTGCCCTACTCACTTCTGGATTTTGCCTGCGCTTTCCGATACGAAGCGCGCTTCAAACTTTGATCAATTACCCGGGAGCGCCGCATGGCTGCTTATAAATCAGATTTCCTGAATGTTTTGTCCGAGCGGGGCTATATTCACCAGTGCACAAACATGGAGGCGCTCGACAAACGGGCTGCCTCGGAAACCCTGACAGCCTATATCGGCTTTGATGCGACAGCGACAAGTCTCCATGCAGGCAGCCTGATCCAGATCATGATGCTATACTGGTTTCAGCAGACCGGTCACAGGCCGATTGCCCTGATGGGCGGCGGAACGACAAAAGTTGGTGATCCAACCGGCAAGGACGCTCAGCGCAAACTGCTGACGGATGACGACATCAACAACAATCTGGCAGGCATCAGGAAAAGCTTCGCACCGTTTTTGTCATTCGGTGACGGACCGACCGATGCCATCATGGTCAACAATGACGACTGGCTTTCGCAGCTGAAATATGTCGATTTTCTGCGAGACTATGGCATTCACTTTACAATAAACCGTATGCTGACATTTGACAGTGTGAAGTTACGCCTTGAACGCGAAAGCCCCATGACCTTTCTCGAGTTCAACTACATACTCATGCAGGCTTATGACTACCTTGAACTTAATCAGCGCTATGGCTGCGTGTTGCAGATGGGTGGCTCAGACCAGTGGGGCAATATCGTCAACGGCGTGGAGTTGTGCCGGCGCGTAATGGCGTTAAAAAAGAAGGACGCTTACGACAAAGCAAAATTATCACAAAACCTAACTGGAACTGACTTTCCCGTTGCAGAAACAGAAGAAATGATTAACCTAGATGAAAGTGAAGTCTTCGGGCTGACGACGCCCTTGCTGACGACAGCCTCTGGCAAAAAAATGGGCAAGACAGAAGGCGGCGCCGTGTGGCTCAATGCTGACCAGTTATCGCCGTATGACTATTGGCAGTATTGGCGTAATACGGAAGATGCTGACGTAGGGCGGATGCTGCGCCTCTTCACAGTGCTGCCACTGGATGAAGTTGCGAGGCTAGAATCTCTCGACGGTGCCGAGATCAATGACGCCAAAAAAATTCTCGCCACTGAAGTCACAGCCCTGCTGCACGGACGCGCTGCGGCTGAAGAAGCCTCAGAAACAGCAAGGCGCACGTTTGAAGAAGGTGCATCTACCGGTAATCTTCCAACTTATGAAATATCATCAGACGCTCTGGCCGCAGGGTTGGCAATCTACACGCCTTTCAGGGAAACTGGCCTGATCGGGTCAAATGGTGAAGGCCGCAGACATATAAAGGCAGGTGCGCTTAAAGTGAACGGGACTGCCCTGACAGAAGAGCGTGAGCTAACCGGCGCTGATGCAGTCGATGGCGTTATCAAACTGTCGATCGGAAAGAAAAAACACGCTCTGGTTAGGCTTGTGTGAAGACCTGACCAGATTTTATGGCTGACCGTCAGGCAGGGCCTGGGGGGTATTCCCATCTTCCTCGTTAAGTTGGTTTTCCATCTCTTCAAGTTGCTCCGCAGTCGTCGCAAATTCCAGCTGACTGGAAAGTTCGGAAGCAGAAATAGCCTGATCGAGCAATTCAACGGTGCTTTTTTGTCCTGCACGCACAGGCTCAAACAAGCGCCTGAAAACACCTGGCGTCAGTAACGACAACGTATTGACAGTAATAGTTGGCTCGTTCACCGGACCGTTCAGCGCATAGGAGAAGGCAACGATGCCCTCTCCCTCACGGGACACGAAAAGTTCTCCCAAACCTGGTAACCTGCCAAGCATCGAATTCACCTGATAAGCAGGCGCAAGCGCCCCGTTGATATCCAGAGCATTATCAGTGAGATTTATGCCGCCGTTTACAGAAACACCAATCGAAGGGCTGACGATACGGGCGTCCACTATGTTCAGAGAGCCTTTGTCGAATTGCATATCTGCCACAACCTGTGACACTTCAATGCCTTCACCACTCAAGAGGTCAGCCAGACCGTCCAGCGAGACAGCGGCGAGCAGCCGCGCAATCAACGGCGTATCAGTCAAAACAAGATTGTCGGCCGTAAACGTGCCGGCAACTGGCCCGCTGTTGAGGAACGTCGCAGTATAATCTGCACGCCCCCCTTCAATAGACGAAAACCCGAATATGCCTTCAGCCAAGGCGCTGAGATTGTCTGTTTGCAGTTGCAGATTGCGACCGATCTCATAATCCCGGGCCTTGCTCATCGTTGCAGCGACATATCCGCCAGCAGCGAAATTGCCTGACATATATACGTCATTCACTTTCTGTCCGTCATGAGAGAAACTGGCTTCGAAATTGTTGAGATTAACGTTGTTACGCAGCTGTAACGTATCCAGATCAGTATGCACCAGCAGCGGTACAGGCCAAGTGTCTGACGCTGCAGCATCGCTGTTGCTTGCGCCGGCACCACCTTTGAGCATATCCGCCATCAAGCTATCCAGACTCAAGTATCTTCCTGAAAAATCAGCCCGCAATACGTCTTTTTCGAGTGCGACAATGGCCTTGAGGTCAACCTTGTCTGTGATTGACAATTCACTACTCTCTGCCCTGATGAATTTTCCCTCTTGATCGAGCAGTATCTCGCCAGCGAAACGCAATCCAGGTGCCGTAACCCTTATGTCATCAATTCGCCAAAGGGCCTGTCCGGTTTCCCTGTCAGGCGGCAGAACCATTACAGAAGCCTTGCCGGGTTCACCTCTGGATTTACGCCAGTCGACAGGTTCAAGATAAAGCTCAGCATCCAGAAGGTCTAAATCTATGGAAATGGTTTCATACGCGTTATTTTTTTCAAAAACCTGCAGAGTGTAACCTGCTGTCCCGCGCATGAACCTGCGCAGTGATATGCCAAATTCATCTGCAGCGCGTGCATCAAGGCGTCCACTTGCAGTAATTTTCGTATCTTCACTATGGGTAAACTCACGGAAATATTCAAAGTTGACAGGCGTACCCTGCAACTCCGCATCGGCTTTCACATCAAGGCCATTCCAGGATATATCCAGTGTTCCCCTGCCTTGCGTCAGATCATAAGCGGCGATCGCATTTGCGAGGCTTAAATCCGTAAATCGTCCCGAGCCAAAAAACTCATAATCGTCGATGGGCACAAAAGACAGCAAGGGGCGTGTTATCCGGAAATCAAACTCACCTTGCCCTGAGAAGTCATTCGGACTGAAACCACCTTTGGACACGAAACCAAGTGGCTCTTCATCCACGACAGACAGAATATCAGGTATTGCGCCATCCAATCGCACTGAAAAAATACCACGCGATCCCTTCGGATAAAAATTCGGCATCTCGATCTTGCCGTCAATGATACGAACATTGCCTATGCGTCCGCCTTCTGCATCGAGGAACATACTGTTGCCCCCCAGAACAGCCTTGCCATCAAGGCCTCTGATCGGCGTGACCCCCGGCACAAAATAGGATGAGGCATCTGTCAACGTGAACGACAGGGACATGCTGTCCTCGCCAATGCTGGTGGCAGGTTTGATGGCGCCGCGCGGCATGTCCATTTCAAATTTTATGTCGGATACCTTGCCGGAAATAACATTGGATTTGACCCAGCGTCGTGCCCCGTCCGCAAGTACAAGCGGCCACCCTTTGAGCACTTCTTCAATCGTCAGCACACCCTCAAAAGATGCAGATGACCTTATGCCGGGCGACTGGCCGGATGCCTGCGGCAGAAGAATATCAAGCGATCCGGCCAGTTTTTTGCCAAAGAAATCAACATTTAACTGATCGAAGCGAAGGGTTTCCGTCGCCACCTGGTAGGCTCCTATGAAATCCAGCTTCGCTAACGGCAAAGGCTCCTGCAACCTTCCCGGAAAGTTCAGAAGCATATCCGTACCTTCAAGGTCATAGGTAATTTTATCCGGGGCAAGTGATTGCCCATTGGCCCATGGCCCGAAACTCAACAAGCCACTAAAAGTGCCGCGGTTGCCGCTCCCCTCATACTGAAGTGTTTCAATATCAAATGTCCTGTCCTGATCTGAGTAATCAGACTTCAGAACAAACCTGTCAAAATCATATGCCGTGTTGGCAAAAGTCAACGTACCGGTGCCAGCCTCCACATCAATTTCCGAGCCCTTGAGCTGGCCGGAATAATCAATGGAAATCTTCAATGATCCGCTCAAATCGGTATTGATGGCAGTTCCCTCTTCCGGCCCGATAACCAGACTGAGCAGCTCGGACACGGGGACAGCATCGCTACGCAACGACAGGATGATTTCCTCTTGCGGATCATTCAGACTGGCAGAAACCGCGAGCGTGCTTGTGCTTTCCCCAAGTTGAAAAGTAGCCGTCAACTCGGATTCATACCCATAATCAGTTCTCTGAACAGTCGCTGCAGCATTCGATGTCTGCCAGACCTTGCCTGTCACCTCGTCCCGAAAGACAAAACGTGTATTCTGGAAAACCGCTCCTTCGAATAACCGCTCTGCTGCGGGTTTCAGGGTTCTTCCCTGAAGCAGACTTTCGAGGGCGTTGCTGCGCGACGGCGCTTCATCCGAATTCGCAACACCAAAATCGAAAGAACGGTCAGCGCGGCGCCTCACCGTAATATCCGCGTTGAGAATTTCAATGTATCTCGGGCTGATCTGCCCTTTCAGGAGGTCGGATGTCTGAAGCTTGAAAGCCAGCTCGGGTAACTCGAGCAACTGTTGCTGGTCCGTGCTGGTAATTTTCAACCCGTAGATGCGCAGGCGTACAGGACCGTCCTCGCCTTCATCGCGCGACAGCAGGACCTGCTCAAAGGCAACATCACTACCGTCAGCCAGTCTGGCCTCCAGTGTTCTGGAAAGCTGCGGCTTGAGAAATCCAAGCTGCAAACCACCGTGTGAAATTTTCCAGTGCGCGAAAAAGAACAGCCCCGCCAGCACAGCAACGCCAAGCGCCAGCCCTTCTAGGCATAATACCAGGGCTTTACGCATTTGCTTTTTCATCAATGGGACCGGTGAACCTGACTACTCTTCAACCTAACAATTGATAGCGCTGCACTGCAACAGCTGTCACCTGAAATGTGCAAGGAATTGAGTGGCTTGTTTGTAATGGAGCGATATATGAATGGCTTCGGAGATTTGTGAGGAGACGATACATGAGCGCAGTAGCAGCAGGCGACAAAGCACCAAAATTCAGCCTGGAAGCAGATAATGGCGAGACGCTGAAGCTGACTTCCTTCAAGGGGCGCAAACTGGTGCTTTATTTTTATCCAAAAGATGACACACCGGGCTGCACCAAACAGGCAATCGGCTTTACGGAGCGCCTGCAAGAGTTTGAAGCGCTTGGTGTGACAGTCCTTGGCGTGTCAAAAGATACGCTGGAAAAGCATAGGAAGTTTCGCGAGAAACATAAGCTCGAGGTTTTACTGGCGTCCGACCCAGAGGGAGAATTCATCGAAGCCTACGGCTCCTGGGTTGAAAAAAATATGTATGGCAAAAAATATATGGGCATTGAGCGCTCGACATTCCTCATTGATGAGAAAGGGACGGTTCAGGAAGTCTGGAGAAAAGTGCGGGTGCCCGGTCATGTGGACAAAGTACTGGCCCGCGTGAAAGAGCTGTAGCGTTGTCTGAGCGCGATATCATCAAGGCATCTTGCGCCGTTCTGCAAACTGGCGACGCCGTTCTCAAGGCGGATTATGCGCGGTGCGTGGCAGCTGGATGGCAACGCGGCGATATTTCCTGTTCTGCAACCAATGTGACGTATCCGCCTGACAGACCTTCACGCCCGGACAGACCAGAACTGCAATCACCCGGCAAAATGCCCCGCAGACGACTGGGGTCAGTTCATGGGCGTCAGGCGCTGCTACATGCGATTGCGCATATAGAGCTGAATGCCATAGATCTCGCCTTTGATATGATTGCCCGTTTCAGTGGCGATCTGCCGGATCAGCAGCGCTCCGACTTCATTTCAGACTGGATCAGCGTTGGCGATGACGAAGCCCGCCATTTCATGATGATACAAGAACGCCTGGTGCAGCTGGACAGCCATTATGGTGCCCTGCCTGCTCATGATGGACTTTGGGAGGCCGCTGAAGCCACGTCAGATGATATTCTTGCAAGGCTATCTGTTGCACCGCTGGTTCTGGAAGCCCGGGGACTTGATGTGACGCCGGGCATGATCCGGAATCTTACCTCTGTGGGAGACCTGGAAAGCGCTACCCTGCTGCAAACCATCTATGATGAAGAGGTCGGGCATGTGGCTATTGGCGCAAAGTGGCTGAAGACACTTGCCCGACAGCAGGGGCAGGATCCGGCGACCTGCTTCAGGCATTATGTATCATCCAGGTTCAAGGGAACGCTGAAAGAACCGTTCAACCATGACGCGCGGCAACTGGCTGGTCTGGAGCGACACTTTTACACAAATATAATACACTAAGCCTAGTTTCATGGTTAATGTCCGCCTCGTATCGCTGTGAGCCATGAAAAAACTTGATGCATTCCGAAATATCCCTGTTGCGCTTTGTGGAAAGATTTGTTGCAATGCTTTCGTGGGGACAGGCGTTTGGGTTGCTTTTTGCATGTGCCGGTCAGGTGATGCGCTTAAGCAGATAAGGGTAAAGTAAATGAGCCAGAAGTCTGGCCAGGTCATGCGTAAACTTGGCCGTATCTTTCGGGAGCGGCAGATATACCATCGCAGCGATGGTGTTGTCAGGTTTATCAAACTCTCCACACGTACACAGGTCGGTCTGGCCAGTGTCATGCTGGTTGCTCTGTGCTGGGTTGCCTATTCCTCCGTCAATTTTGTTTTCAAAGAGCAGATCATTCTCGCCAAGGACCGCGAAAAGCGTAACCTCGAGGTTGAGTATCGCGTGAAGCTCAGCGAAGCCGAAGAAGCGTATGATGATATCAATACGCTCAATGTCATTTTCTCTCAGAAATTTGACGCCGCCATTTCCCAACTTGAGAATCGCCACGAAACCCTGCGGGCCATTGTTCAGAATAAACGCGCCATGGATGACAGCATGGAGGCTCTGGCTGCGACGCTTTCTGGTGTGGGTGACCCCAGCGGGCAGCAAATCAAGAATGGCAACCGCATTATGGCGGACCCGGTTGGACGCGAACCTACGCCTCGACAATCCAGAGAAGCGCGAATCCGCGAAGATGCCTTGCGGGAAGTCCTTTCCAGCGAAGTCTCGGTCAATATTGAAAATGAAGTGCTTGCCGACATGCGTCGCAAGACCGCTGAACTAAGTGCACGCCAGATCGTGCTGATGGCTGGCGTGGAAGAAGAAGTACGCGACAAGATCGCGGAAATCGAACGGATTATTGAACACACGGGTGTCGAGAATGAGTTGCTCTTTGCCCGCGCCCCCAAGCAGGAAGACAATCTGATCCTCGCCAGCTTTGAAGATGCGCAAGGTGGCCCTGATATTCACCCGGATAACATTTCCGGCCAACCTTCCGTTTATTTTCAAGCCGCGAACAGAATTGCGGCCAGCATGGATGAGTTGTCCCTGCTGACAGCAGCCTTATCAACTGTGCCGCTTTCTACGCCGACCGCAGAACCGCACAGAAAAACAAGTTTCTTTGGCGTACGCTGGGACCCGTTTAATCGCTCAAAACGTCAGGGACATTATGGCCTTGATATGCGTGCCGGATGGAATTCCCCCGTGCTGGCGACAGCGCCAGGTCGCGTCAGTTTTGCCGGTGTCCGTAGTGGCTTTGGCAACACGGTCGAAATCGACCACGGCAATGGATATGTAACCCGCTATGCTCATCTCAATCGGATCAAGGTGAAATCGGGGAACAAGGTAGACCTTCATGATACGATAGGACTCCTGGGCAGCAGTGGACGCAGCACAGGACCTCACATCCATTATGAGGTGCTCTACAAGGGGCGACAAGTTGATCCGATGCGTTTCATAGAGGCAGGCAGATATGTTTTCGAAAGCTAAGAAAAATCAGGACGTGACATCAGAGCTGGTAGAGATTGGCGACACGCCAGATCGCACACCGGCAAGACCGCCGGCCAGTAAGGCGCAGCAGAAGTCTTCTTCCCGGATGAGCGGCAATAACAGACGGGCCGTTCCCCGGGCAACGGGTGTGCCATCTCTCATCAGCGGAGATGTCATTATCAAGGGCGTTGTTGAAGCTGAAGGCGAAGTACAATTCGACGGTATCCTTGAAGGGGATATCCGAGCGAAAGGTCTTGTGATTGGTGAAGGCGCGGCCGTGAAAGGCGAAGTAGTCGCTGACAAGGTCAAGGTTTCCGGCACAATCGAAGGCGCAATCCGCGCCGGGCATGTCGAGTTGTCTTCTTCAGCACATGTCAAAGGCGATATTCTTCATTCGGCGCTGTCTATTGAAAATGGTGCCCGCTTCGACGGTAACTGCCGCCATTCTGATGACCCGATGTCAGACAGTTCAGCGGCGCGCGCAAAAGCAACACCCAAGCCTGCCGTGACCAAGCCAGTTGCGGCCATGGCCGCAGTGGAAGCTGCGCCAGCCCAGGAAACTGAACCAATGCCAGCCGAGCTTGAGAATTCTCTCAGCGAAGCTGCATCGCAAAAGCCTGCTCTGGTAGATGTAAATGCTTCAGCCGCAGTTGAAACCGATCAGCGCCAGGAGGCAGAGGAAGCACAGGCCACTGTCGCCAAAAAAGTGCAACCATCGCAGGGCTCATCATTTCTGAGCCGTGGCGGAAAATCTGATCTCAGATAAAGTCTCCCTAGTGAGAGACTGAAAAGCAGCCTCCTTATGAGGCTGCTTTTTTATTGCTGTTTAGATAGCTTAATCGTCTGTGTTGCCTACTTTTGCGGCAAGTGCCGCTCCCAGGAACTGGTCAATATCGCCATCCAGCACCGCATCAGGGCTTGGACTCTCAACACTTGTGCGCAAATCTTTCACCATCTGATACGGCTGCAGCACATACGATCTGATCTGGTGCCCCCAGCCAATGTCTGTTTTTGTCGCGGCGTTGGCTTCAACTTCCTCTTCGCGCTTTTGAAGCTCGACCTCATAAAGACGCGCGCGCAGCATGTTCCAGGCTGTTGCCCGGTTCTTGTGTTGAGAGCGCTCATTCTGACACTGAACCACAATATTGGTCGGTAAGTGCGTGATGCGCACGGCACTGTCTGTCGTGTTGACGTGCTGCCCGCCGGCCCCCGATGCCCGATAAGTGTCTATGCGACATTCACTCTCGTTAATTTCAATATCAATCTGATCGTCAATGACCGGGAAAACCCAGACAGAAGCGAACGAGGTATGTCTTCTGGCATTGGAGTCATAAGGCGAAATACGCACCAGCCGATGCACACCACTTTCTGTCTTAAGCCAACCATAAGCATTGTCGCCTTTGACAAGAACCGTTGCCGACTTGATGCCAGCTTCATCGCCAGCCTGCTCTTCGAGTATTTCGACCTTTCGGCCGTGCTGTCCGGCCCAGCGCACATACATGCGTAACAGCATGGCGGCCCAGTCGTTACTCTCTGTGCCACCTGCCCCTGCATGAATTTCCACATAGCAGTCATTGCCGTCAGCCTCACCCGAAAGCAGCGCTTCAAGTTCTGAGCGTTCAGCACGCTTCTGCAAGGCAGAAATCAGTTCCTGTGCTTCGTCAAGAGAAGCGCTGTCGTCTTCTTCTTCGGCAAGTTCAGCAAGCGCCAGATTGTCCTCCAGCTCCAGATCTATTTCAGTCAGGGCGTTGATCTGGTTCTCAAGCTGAGTGCGCTGTTGCATCAGCTTCTGGGCACTTTCGGGATCGTCCCATACAGTAGGGTCTTCTGCCTGCTGATTTAATTCGTCGAGGCGGGACTGGGCAGTATCCCAGTCAAAGACGCCTCCTCAGCAGTTCCAGCGACTGCCTGATTTTTTCTGCGTCATTTAAAATCTCTGCACGCATGATTACAGAAACTCCTGTCTGTCAAAAGAGGTTGGATCAGTATAGGCCGCCGAGAACATCGTCAATGGCTTCGTCTGCATTCCCTTCGTCCACAGATTGGCCATTGATACGGAAGCGGCTGCTGCCTTCTATATCATCCTCTGCCTTGAAAGCCTCGAGTA
The DNA here is from genome assembly GCF_030758415.1 of Parvularcula sp. IMCC14364. Lineage (NCBI taxonomy): Bacteria > Pseudomonadati > Pseudomonadota > Alphaproteobacteria > Parvularculales > Parvularculaceae > Parvularcula > Parvularcula sp. IMCC14364. Next base: position 1,571,304 of record NZ_CP132334.1, read on the forward strand.
TGACATTAGTTTCGCCGGGACGGGCAGGCTTGCCTGTTTTTGCATTAACACGAACAAGACGAATACCTGATGGGATCCTGAAGGGAACGCCGGTCTCTTCTGCCAAGGCTTTCTCCATGAACTCACCAAAGATCGGAGCAGCAACAATACCACCCCCTTCACCCTGTCCCATGGTTTGGGGCATATCAAAGCCAACAAAAATACCCACAGCCAGATCGGGAGAAAACCCGACAAACCAGGCATCCTTATAGTCATTCGTCGTGCCGGTTTTACCGGCAATCGGCTTGTCGACCACCTTGCCCACGGAAGCACCTGTGCCGCTGCGGGTCACCCCTTCCAGCATGGAAACCATTTGATAAGCTGTGCGCGGATCAATCACCTGCTGGCGCGTATCGGGAATGAATGGTTCATTCTGGTCTTCCCAGCTAACCTGCTTGCAATCCTCACAGGGGCGCTGATCTCTGTTGTAAACTGTCTCACCATAGCGGTCCTGAACCCGATCAATAAAGATCGGCTCAACCCGCCGCCCGCCATTCACAAACATGGTATAAGCGGTGGTCAGACGAAGCAGGCTGGTCTCTCCAGCCCCGAGTGAAATTGCAAGCTCGCGTTGCAGGGTATCTGATACACCAAAACGCTCCGCATACTCGATAATAAGGCCAATACCGATATCCTGCGCCAATCGTGCAGTCATGGTATTCCGGGATTTCTCAATGCCAAGGCGCAGTGTGCTCTCGCCATAGAAACTGCCTGCCACATAGTTGCCTGGCTTCCACCAGTCATCCCCCAGGCTCGGCGCGACAAAAGGCGCATCAAGGACGAGTGAAGACGGTGTGTATCCATTATCCAGGGCAGCAGCATAGACAAATGGTTTGAAAGTTGAACCGGGCTGTCGCCTTGCCTGTGTGGCCCTGTTGAACTCAGACAGTCCGAAAGAAAAACCGCCGACCATGGCCTTTACGCGACCCGTATGCGGATCAATAGCAAGCATACCGCCATTTACGGCAGGTATCTGCTGCAAGGCATAAAGATCAGACGACCCGCTGCTACCCTCACCAGTCCATTGATCAACATAAACAACATCACCTGCTTTAATGACATTGCGCAAATCCGTAACCGCCGGGCCTATTTCATTTACCGCCACATAGGCTCTGGCCCATTCGGCTGCGGCCAGCGGTATCTCGCCTTGCGTGCCATCCAAAAGGCCGATGCTGGCCCTGCCCTGCTGGCTGTCAAGGACAACAGCGATTTGCCAGGGCTCCAGGTCTTGATGATAACCGTCAGCTTTCTCAAGCTCATCTTTTTGCTCGCTCAGGAGGGCCTGCCAGATAAAAGGCGGCTCCTCGCCCTCGCGCACTGTCTCAGGCTCTTCGCGTAGAGAAAGATCCGTCGGCAACTGAATAGTTGTTACCGGACCGCGCCAGCCATGCCTTCGATCATAGGTAACCAGCCCGTTCCTCAGAGATTCCTGTGCAATTTGCTGCAATCTCGGATCGAGCGTGGAACGCACCGACAAGCCACCATCATACAAGGCTTCAATGCCGTAGCGGTCAGCAATCTGTCGACGAATCTCCTCAGCAAAATATTCCGTATCAGACGTTCTGGCGCCAAGTGGTGGTGCGACAACGGCGCCTAATGGCTCTTCCTGAGCGAGTGTCGCCTCTTCTTCTGTAATTGCGCCATCTTCGTACATGCGGTTGACAATCCAGTTGCGTCGGGCAATCGCGCGATCCACATTATAAACCGGGTGGTAGTTACTGGGGGCTTTTGCCAGCGCCGAGAGATAGGCAGCCTGCGCAATGCTTAATTCCTGAAGAGGCTTTTCAAAATAATTCAATGCCGCCGCCGCGACACCGTATGAACGGTTTCCGAGATAAATCTCGTTCAGATAGAGTTCCAGAATGTGATCTTTGGTAAAAGTCTGCTCCATGCGCCGGGCAATAAGCATCTCGCGGACTTTGCGTTCTATCCGCTGCTCACTGCTCAACAGGAAGTTCTTCGCCACCTGCTGGGTGATTGTAGAGCCACCTTCGAGTGGGGCGTTACTGAACCCCAAATAAGATGGGATATTATTGATCTGTGCCCTGAGGATGCCCCGATAATCCAGACCGGAATGCTCATAAAATGACTTGTCTTCGGCGGATAAAAAAGCCTGCTTGACGTGGTCAGGAATGGCATCAATGGGCACGAACAAACGCCGCTCTCTTGCGAACTCAGCAACCAGTGTGCCGTCCCCAGCATGAACCCGCGTGGTCACAGGCGGCTCATATTCAGCCAGTTGCTCATAGGCTGGCAGGTCAGCCTTGAGACCGTTGATGTAAATCATCGCATAGATGAGTGCTCCCAGCGCCAGCACAAGACCGAATGCGGCAAGGCCACCAACTATTTTCAGGCCAAGAATCCATTTGGGGGAGAGTGAGCCCAGGAATTTCTTCCTGTCTCCACTATCTTTGAAGCGCGTGCTCGCAGGAACAGCGCGCTCGGCCTTGAGGGCATCGGAAGCACCAGACGCCTTTTGCGTGCGTGGTGCATTTGCCGTGACTGCCGCAGCGGGTTCATTGCCAGCGGGCTTAGCGCCTGACTCAGCCTTGGGCTTCCCGCCGGGCACCTTTGGCGCCGGTTCATATTTTCCGGAAGCCTTGAGTGGTTTTCCGGGTGCTTGATTTGACGGTTTGTCGGACATGCCTCTTCCGCGATTTTGACTCTCCAATGCCATGGAGAATTACAGCTTTGGTGCGTTATTGCCAGTGATTCAGGAGGAAGTAGATAAAAAAGATGGCCAGATAGAGGCTTTTACCAAACAGGTCAGCTGTGCTGGCGTAGCGTCCCTTTCAATGTGATCACCTTCTATGTGATCAACGGGCGCCGCCCGCCCGCATGGCCTGTCGGATGGGGCGGTTGGCCAGAAAATAGGAATCAATGGCGTCCGCCACCGCTGTCACCGTTTTCTGCCGCCAGGCACGTGAATTGAGATTGAGTTCGTCTTCGGCATTGGAAATGAAACCAAGTTCCAGGAGCACCGCGGGTACATCAGGTGCCAGCAACACAACATAACTGGCTTCCCGGTGTGTATTGTTCACCATCTGTACGGTGCCTTGCAGTTCGTTGATGAGCAGATTGGCAAATCTTGTCGACGAATTGCGTGAGTCTCTGGAGGCGATGTCCAGCAGCATGGCACTGACATCCGGATCACTCTCGTGTATTTCCTCGTTATAGAGGACAAAGTTGCCCTCACTACGGACCTGATTGGCAAGCCGTACTGATCCCTTGTCGGACAACGTATAGACGGACGCACCGCGAATATCCGGAGATGGCGCAGCATCAGCATGGATCGAAATGAAAAGATCAGCATCTTCCACGCGTGCCTTTTCAATTCGTTCCTCAAGTTCAGGGTAAGTATCCCCTTCCCGCGTGAGGATGACGCTGTAGCCGCGCGCTTTCAGCAACTCCCGAAGCTGCCTGGCTGCAGCAAGATTGACGGTCTTCTCATAAACGCCGGTTGGCCCGACGGCCCCGGGGTCCCTGCCGCCATGTCCGGCATCAATGACAACCAGATGCCGCTCAAATACTGGTTTGACCCTCGGTATTGGCGCTCTGGCAAGCAACTTCTGCTGACGCGACTCTGCGACCGCGGCTTTTTCGGCGAGCGCTATAGCCGTCTCGATATTCCCGTCTGTGTCAGTTTCTGCGAGAACTTCCGGACTTGCTGCAGCCGGGTCATCCGCTGGCGCCAAGGGCCCGTAAACCTGTCCCAAAGCACGAGAGAAATCCTCTTCAGTACCGGCGGCTACATCAATGACCAATCTGTGATAGCTGTTTTCCCCTTTAGGCTTGATCAGGAAAACAGATGTGGGGACAGCAGTGCGTACGAGATCAAAGATCAGTCGTGACCGACCGTCTTCTCCGGCGCGATACGCATAGGTGCCAACATGCCCAATGCCATTTCCAGTGCCCGCATCGCTACCATTATTGCCGAGGTTGAAGCCTGATTTCTCAATCTCAACGCTCACTGCCTTGCGATTACCGTCAAGATTACGGGCAAAGACACGATATTTGACTTCACCGCTTACATCCAGAACGATGCGGGTTTCCCCCTCATCGCTGACACCAAAGCGCACATTCTCGACGCGTGGCGAATCACTCGCCAAAGCCTGCCCGGAAAGACACACGAATGCGCCCAGCAGAAATGCTGAAAAAAAATGGCGGAGCCGGATATTAAACTGAACTGAGATCATTACGCTCCATTGCATGTTGCGCGTATATTTTTCTAAGGCTGTTTCTCCACAGAAAACAACCTCAACCGAGCGCGCAACATCGCCAAACGAGTATTAAATTAGCATTAACCAAATGCAAACCCGGGCATGCGAAAGTTATTGTTGTGGTTTTTGCCAATGTAAGGCAGTTTGGCCACAACGAGTCAGTCCATGATTGATATCAGAAAATTCCAACGGATCAGCGGCAGAGTTGATTCAGCGGGACGAACGGTCGCAGTGTCCACGCGATCGCGCAGCGCTTACCAAGGCGCGCGACAGGGACAAAAATTTTACACCGTATGGTCAAAACAGACCTGACGGCCAACCATTCAAGAAGAAAACGCCATGTTTTCACCAGCGCAAACCAATAACTCATCTCGTCAGGCAGGACCTGAAACGAGCGCAGTTGCGCGGTTTGGCTCACTATTGCTATCACCGCTTGTGAAGACTGGCCCCAACATCAGCGAAGACTCCGGATATCCGGGTAGCCTTCGCGGAGACCAGTTACATGTCAAAGAAAATGCTAATCGATGCAAGCCACCGGGAAGAAACCCGGGTGGCCATGATTTCCGGAGGCAAAGTTGAAGATTTCGATTTTGAATCCCTTTCGAAGAAACCACTAAGAGGCAACATATATCTCGCCCGGATTACACGGGTAGAACCATCCCTGCAGGCTGCCTTTGTTGAATATGGCGGAAACCGTCACGGCTTTCTTGCCTTCACAGAAATACATTCCGACTATTACCAGATACCTGTTTCTGATCGCGAAGCCTTGCGCGACGCAGAAGAACGCGAAGCGGATCTGGCGCAACAGCTAACGGCCCTCACCGGTGATGAAATCGATGATGATACACCCGATGACGATGGCATTATAGCCACTCCTTCGGAAGATGATGCTGTGCAGGAAGACGATTCTGAAGACGCGCCAAATGAAGAAGGTACGCCGGAAGCAAGCACCTCTGACGAGGCTTCAACAGAGCAGGATGATGAGTCTGGAGAGGCTGATAACGCGGCTCTGTTGCATGATGTCCTTGCTGACAAGGAAGTCTCTGCTGAATTGAATGAGAACACCCCTGAGGCGCAGGATAACGACCAGGAAACTGATGAGTCATCAGATGAAAATGATGATGCTGAAGTCGAAGCCAACGCCGATGCGGAGAAGAAACCACGTTCCGGTAATGGCAAGTCAGAGGCACGCGAGCGGGCTCGTCTTGAACAGCAATACCAGCAGGCACGGCGCGACCGGGTCAAGCTTCTCAAAAATTATCGCATTCAGGAAGTTATCAAGCGCCGTCAGATCCTGTTGATTCAGGTCGTAAAAGAAGAGCGCGGCAACAAGGGTGCTGCAGTCACGACCTATCTTTCACTGGCTGGCAGATATGGCGTTCTGATGCCCAATACTGCCCGCGGCGGCGGCATTTCGCGCAAGATCTCCAATGGCGCCGATCGAAAGCGCCTCCGCAATGCAATGAATGATTTGAGCATCCCGCAAGGTATGGGGCTCATCATTCGTACCGCTGGAGCAAAGCGGACAAAGTCAGAAATCAAGCGCGATTTTGATTACCTTTTGCGCCTGTGGGAGACCATTCGCGATCTGACCATGAAGTCTATCGCCCCTTGTCTGGTATATGAAGAAGCCAGCCTCATCAAACGCGCCATTCGCGACCTTTATGATAAAGAGATCAGTCAGGTCATCGTTGAAGGCGATGCAGGCTATCGTGAGGCCAAGGACTTCATGAAGATGCTCATGCCATCTCATGCCAAAAATGTTCAGCCCTACAAGGAAAGGGTCCCCCTCTTCGTCAATTATAAGGTCGAACCGCAGCTTGATGAAATGTATCAGCCTGTGGTGAAGCTCAAGTCTGGTGGATATCTTGTCATTCAGCAAACCGAAGCGCTGATATCGATCGACGTAAACTCAGGTAAGGCAACCAAAGAGCGCAATATTGAAGCAACAGCCTTGCGGACAAATCTCGAAGCCGCCTCTGAAGTTGCCAGACAGTGTCGCCTGCGTGACCTTGCCGGTCTGCTCGTCGTTGATTTTATCGATATGGAAGAGAACCGGAACAATCGCAGCGTTGAGAAACGTCTGAAAGATGCCATGAAACCGGATCGTGCCCGTATCCAGTTCGGACGTATTTCCAATTTCGGGTTGCTCGAATTGTCCCGCCAACGCCGACGCTCCGGTATTGTGGATGGCACTACGACTGCCTGCCCCACCTGTAATGGCGCAGGTGCCGTTCGTTCAGAAGAGATGGCTGCCTTGCGCATCCTCCGCTCTATTGAAGAACAGGCGATCAACGGACGGGCTGGGGTGATTTCAGCCGCGACCTCCACGGATGTGGCACTGTTTATCCTGAACCAGAAACGGGACTGGCTGAATCGCATTGAAGAAACCTATGCGCTCGGTGTTGAAATCGTCGCAGATCCACAAAAAGCCGGCGATCAGTTTGACATTGAAAAGCGTGGCCCGGCGCGGGAGATGGATCGTCCGGTCGCCGTCGTAACGGCTGACCTGGCAGAGATACCAGAAATCCCCGATACCAGTGATGACTCACCAGAGGCTTCTGGAGATGAGGAAGATAAGCCAGCGCGTAAGCGTCGGCGCAGACGTCGCCGCAAGGGTAACGCCGGCGAAGAAAACGGCTCCAGCGAAACAGAGTCTAAATCTGCTTCCGAAGAACCAACGGAAGACCCCGGAGAAGACAACACAACCTCAGGCGACGACGAGGAAGGTGGCCGCAAGCGGCGTCGGCGCGGTCGACGTGGCGGAAAACGCAACAGACGCAAGCAGGGTGAGGAAAGTTCAGAAGCTCAATCTGATGACAATCAGAAAAATGACACTGAAGAACCTTCTGAATCCGATAGTGAAGAGCAGTCTGCGCAAAACAAATCGCCCGTGAGTGATGACGCGGAAACTGTCCCAGATGCTGTGGACCAAGCATCTGAGAATTCAGATGTTGTTGAGCCACCCAAAAAACCTCGCAGGAAGTCCACCTCGGCCAGGCAGAAAAAAACTGAAGACAAGTCCTCAGCTGCTTCAACTCCCGAGGTTGAAGCCATTCCTGAAGCTGCAAATGACCCTATAGAAGTCCAACCAGCTGAGATTCAGGAGGCACCGCCCTCTGAAGAAAAAGACACGGATCCGGACAAGCCCAAGAAAACCGGCTGGTGGTCGAAAGCTCTTGGTCGCTCCTGAATCAGAAGCTCAGCGTTGAAAGCGCATGACTCTTCGCTTTCAACGCTTGAACCTGTCGTTATTTACACTTTTATATACCGCATAGGACCAGCACATTAGCGCAGACAACAATTAGACCGGAGAAGACCGTGTTAAGGCAAAAAAAATCCCTTCGTTTTGTATTCATTTTGCCAATCTTTTTTGTGCTCAGTTCCACTGGTGCTTTTGCCCAGTCATTCCTGCGGGATGCAGAGATTGAGCAGTTTCTGGAGGATTATTCACGACCTCTTTTTGCCGCAGCAGGACTGCCAGCTGAGAGTGTTGGCATTCACCTTATCGGTGACCCGAGTCTCAATGCATTCGTCGCGAATGGATTGAACATGTATATTTTCACCGGCCTGATCACGGCCGCTGAAATGCCAAACGAGATTGAAGGAGTGATCGCGCACGAAACTGGCCATATGGCAGGTGGACATCTCCAAAGATCAGATGAGGCCATAAAAGCTGCCAGCCGCCCCATGATGTTGAGTCTTGTCCTTGGTACAGCGGCAATTATCGCCGGGGCACCTGATGCGGGCATTGGTATCATCGGCCTTGGCCAGCAGGTTGGGCAGGCAAATTTTCTCAGCTACAGCCGCGGACAGGAATCCCGCGCAGACCAGGCGGCAATCACTTATCTTGACGAGGTAGGCAGCTCCAGTCAGGGGTTGGTCGACTTCTTCCGCAAGCTGCGAAATCAACAAATCATTACATTCAACCAAGCCAACCCTTATTATCAGACCCACCCTCTGGCCAATAGCCGAATGACAGCCCTTGAAGCCCGTGTTCAGGAGTCAGAGAACCTTGAAAACGTCGATACTGAGGAAGAAATACTCCGGTTGAAAATGGTTCAGGCGAAGATCCATGGCTTCCTGCAGAACTCGCAGACAACGTTGCGCCAGTATCCGTTGGCGAACACATCCGCCCCCGCCCGTTATGCCCGCGCGGTCGCATATTATCGCAGCTCCAACCTCGCGGCAGGCCTTCGCGAAATCGACAGCCTCATAGCCGAACAACCTGACAATCCATTCTTTTTTGAACTCAAAGGGCAAATGCTTTTTGAGCACGGCAAAATTGCCCAGTCAGTTGCGCCACATAAGCGGTCCTCGGAACTGGCCCCTCAATATGCGTTGCTGAAGGTCAATCATGCCCGCGCCCTCGTCGCTCTGGAGCAGGAAGGGCCGCTGTCCGAGGCCATTGATATTCTGAAACTTGCCCTGAACATGGAACCTGACAACATCTTTGGCTGGACGGAACTTGCTCGTGCTTACAGTGCTGTCGGCCGGGATGACCTTGCCGCGTTTGCCACGGCAGAAGCGTATTTCAATGCTGGCGTCCCGCATGAGGCGCATCGCTTTGCGACACGCGCCAGAAAAATGCTCAATGAGCAAACGCCCGAATGGCGCCAGGCAAATGACATTATCCGGGCAACAGCCGAAGACGCGGCCAGATTCCAGCGGCGCAACCCTGACCCCGGTGGCCGACGCGGATGATTGTCGCCTTTTCACATTAACGTGTATATGCAATAGCGACTTTTTCTCACCACAAATTTTGCCTACATCTTGCACAGGTCTAAGCACGCAGGGTTATATCATGAGTAAATTCAAAACATTCACCGCCCTCTCAGCCGTTCTTGTGGCAGCAGCTGCCCTCGGCACTTCTGTAATATCTGGCTCACAGGCGCAATTTTCCGGGAAAGATCAGGACCGGGCTGCCCTGGAAGAGACCATTCGCACCTACATTCTCGAAAATCCTGAAATCATTGCTCAGGCTCTGGACCGTTATGCTGAACAGGAAGCGCTGTTCGAAGAGGCGCGCATTCAGGAAAACCTCTCAGGACACCTTCCTGCACTGCTTGGCAGCGAAGATGGATATATCATGGGCGCCCAGGGCGATGCTGCAAAGGTCGCCGTGATAGAACTCTTTGACTACCATTGTGGATATTGCAAAAGCGCCGCGGATTACGTCGCCAAGATGATTGAAACGGAAGATGATGTTCAGTTCGTCTTCCGTGAGCTGCCGATATTGCGTGAAGAGTCGGAATATGCCGCCAAGATTGCCCTCGCCGCTCGGGAACAGGGCCGTTACAGCGATTTGCATTTTGCCCTGATGGATGCTTCTGGCTTGCTGGATGAAAAACGGATCGACGATATTGCAAAAAAGGCCGGCCTAAATCTTGGGTCTCTTCATTCAAGCCGTGACTCAGCAGCTCTGGATGAGGTTCTCGAACGCACGCTTGAAATTGCCATAGACATTGGCCTCACCGGCACGCCCTCTTTTATCGTGGCTTCCACTGATGGCGCGTACACCCGCATCATCCCTTACTGGGATGCTCAGGAGCTGGAAGAAGCAATCGAAGAAGCGCGTAACGCCAGCTGATGCAAAACGCGCCTCTCGTTCCATTCCATCTCGCTTTTCCCGTAGATGACCTGGAAGCCGCCGAGGCATTCTATACGACCGTGATCGGTTGCAGAACAGGGCGACGCTCCGACAAGTGGATAGATTTCGACTTTTTTGGTCATCAGGTTGTCGCGCACCTCTCTAATTCAGCGCAAAACGAATCAACCAACCTTGTAGATGGTGAAAACGTGCCTGTCAGGCACTTTGGTCTCGTTCTGGACAGGCCTCACTGGCAGGCTCTCAAAGAGCGAATCGAAAAGAGTGAGACCAACTGGCTGGTCAGGCCGCAGATTCGCTTTGAGGGACAAACGGGAGAACAAGGCACCTTTTTCGTTGCTGACCCGTGCGGGAATGCACTGGAATTCAAGTATTTTGATGATCCGGAGCAGATTTTCCGGACCTGAAACCGTCAGCCAGCCGTGTCGCCTCCCCCCTGTTGGTTAACGCAAACCCTAGCGGCAACATGGATGTGTCAAAAGGGTAACACTTTTCCCGAATGTAATGATTAACCCTCTTCTCCCCTTGTGTAAATTTTCAGAAACCTTACCGTCGCGATGGGTTATACCACGGGTTTAATTCGTAACAACGCAACTTAAGAGGATAAAATGGGTACTCTAGACCTTAAAAAGTGGCTCCTGGGCTCCACTCTGCTGATCGGGGCATCAGCGGTGGCATTTGCACCAGCAGCCTATGCACAGGGCGTAAGCTCAGACGGCGTTGCCGTTATCGATTCAGATGACGAAGATGAAGCTGATGATGATGACCAGGACACGGTTGTTGTTACAGGTTCTCGCATTAAGCGTGATGGCTTTTCTTCAGCATCTCCTATTCAGGTTATCGACGGCGAATTGGCTCGCGACATTGGTTTGATTGATGCTGCTGATTTGGTTCAACAGTCTAACGTGGCACAAGGCCAGCAAATCGACCTCGGCCTGTCCTCTTCAGCCGGTCTTGCCGTTCAGGACAACATCTCCGGACCTGGCGCTGCCAACCTTAACCTTCGCGGTTTGAATGCAAATCGTACTCTGGTTCTTGTAAACGGTCGACGTCTCGCTCCTTCAGGTGTGCGTGGCGCTCCTTCAGGACAAGATGTAAACCTCATTCCGGGCAGCTTGATTGAACGTGTTGAGATACTTCTCGATGGCGCGTCCTCAATCTACTCTTCAGATGCTGTTGCTGGTGTTGCAAACTATATCCTTCGCTCAGAGTTCGATGGCGTTGAATTCGATGCTTTCTACACGTATCCAGAACTTGGTGGTGGTGAGGCAGGTCAACAACAAGTGTACACAGGTACTTTTGGTGTTAGCAACGACCGTGCATTCTTGTCGGCTGCTATCGAATACTCCCAAATTCAGAACGTTACTCGCGAACAGTTTGGTGATTTCTATGAAGCATTCGATACTTGTTCTCGTACGTTCATGCGTGGTGCTAGCGGCACAATCTACGACGAGCGTTGCGGCAACGGCACAATCGGCGCAGGCGTACTTCAGTCACCATTCGGTTTTCTAATCTTTGACGAGAACGCTAACGAACCAGGTCTTCCGCCGGGCTACCGCCGTGCAGTAATTAACGCGCAGACACTTTTCCCAAGCAGTACAGACCTCCTGATCCACCCTGAGAATCAGGACGATAGTATTTCACCTGATTTCCGCAGGACGACTGCTTATCTGACTGGTGAATATGACCTGTATGCTCTTGGTAATGCATCTGCATATTTCGAGGGTTCTTACGCCTTCCGTGAAACAACTGACGTTGGTTCCGGACAAGACAGTATCCCCATTCCTGGCGCTTATCCATTGAACCCATTCAATGATGTGCTTCCTGAAGATATTGCTGCTGTAAATCTGTTCTTTACCTCACAGGTAACAACAGAGACAGACGTTGACCAAAGCCGGGTTACATTCGGGCTTAAAGGCGATAATCAGTTCTTCAACAAGATTGGTGATCTGAACGACTGGACTTATGATGGTTACATCAGCTACAGCCGCTCAGAAGGTACTGACCTGATTACCGGTTTGCTTGCTGGTGATAGGGTCATTCGCACACTCGAAGGTACAACTGAGGATCCAAATTCCGGTGCTCTTACCTGTGACCCTCTTGTTCTTGATGATGATTTCTCAGGCGGCTTCCCAAGCTTCCCGTGCTTTGTGGCCGACTTCTTCGACCCATTCTTCATCGCGAATGGCCGTTTTGAAGACGAACAGCTGAACCGTTACTTCTTCCCAACCCGGTTCTCTCGGACTGTTCTGCAGCAAACACTGATTAACGGCTTCACAACAGGTAATCTTGCCAAGCTTCCAGCGGGTAATCTTGCGGCAGTTATCGGTTTTGAATTCCGTGAAGATGAAATCGAAACCCAGGTAGATCGTGCTGCTTCTGGTAACGAACTTGTCAATGACTTTATTGACTTGGGTGCTAACGGTCGACGCTCACTGATCGAAATCTTTGGTGAAGTCGAAATTCCACTTATCGCCGACAAGCGTTTGGCGGAAGAGTTGACCATTAACCTGTCAGGTCGCTGGACTGAAGAAGAAAACTTCGGTGCTCAAATGACATATAAGGTTAATGCCATTTATGCTCCAACAGACTGGCTGACATTCCGTGGTACTTACGGCACTTCCTTCCGCGCACCGGACGTTGGCGAGCAGTTTGGCTCTAACGTGGCTGACTTCTCATCTCTTCGTGGCGCTGGCGACCCGTGTCTGACCCCTGGTATTGCCTTCGAAGCTGTCGATAGTGATAACGATCCAAACACTCCAGTTGATCGTATCTATAATCCAGACCTCGACCCTCGTGACCCTGAGCTATTGCGTCAGTGTCGTGAAGGTGGTGGACCAAACGGATTTGTCGGAGTTGATCCAACCAACTTTGGTGTACAGGGCGCGGGAACCAATAACCTCGTATTCCTTGGTGTCGGTACTCTGGTAACAGAAGGCGCAAGCCAAAATCTTTCACCAGAGACATCTACAGCATCTACAGCTGGTTTTGTTATCGATAAGAATAATATTGGCCCACTTGATGCCTTCAGTTTCTCTGCAACTTATTTTGATATTTTGATTGAAGATGAGGTTGTAGAGCTTGGTGAAAACTTTATCATCAATGACTGCTACGATGCTGTTGGTGGACTTGATACTGATACATGTTCACTGTTCACGCGTGATGCGAATACTGGCTTTATCACACAGGTTGATAACCTGCTGATTAACCAGGATTCACGGTCAACTCGTGGTGTCGATATGGCCCTGCAACTTCAGGAAGAGTTCTCTCTGCCGAAATTCAAGCAGCCATTTGACTTTACACTCATTGGTAACGTGACACGTGTTCTTGAGCAGGAAGAGCTGCTGGGTACACCTGGCGCAGCTACCTTGGACGATGATCTTGGCGAGCATGGTAACCCACGCTGGCGTGGTAATGTGACAGGTATTCTCGGTTACGATAACTGGAATTTCCTGTGGAGAACACGCTATGTGGACAGCACATACGAGAGTAATGTTGATCCTATCGACGAAGATACAAGTTTCTTCAGCCCTTGCTTGCAAGCAGGCGAAACAGCTTGTGAGTTCTACGATACGGCTGAGCCTTACTTTGTCCATGACTTGACAGCTGCCTACCGCGGTGATGGCTTTGCATTGCGTGCTGGTATCAATAATGTCGAAGATGAGCAGCCACCGCTCGCCAACGTACCATTCCGTGGTGTTGGTTATGATATTGGTGGACGTACTTACTTCTTCAACGTCACCAAAGCATTCTAATCTTGGTTTCAAGTTAAACGAGAAAGCGGCCCCTTCTGGGGCCGCTTTTTTTTAGCATTTTTCAAGGCGACTGAGGCCAACCCCGGTAGGGTCAAGGTTTACTAGATCAGTCCTGCCAATGGGGAGGATGGGTCTGCGTACATTTTTCTTGGCATTCTGCCAGCAAGGTATGCCTCTCTCCCCGCTATGACAGCATGGCGCATGGCACTTGCCATTTTCACCGGGTCTCTGGCTTCTGCGATTGCGGTGTTCATCAGCACGCCATCACAACCAAGTTCCATAGCTATCGCAGCGTCAGAAGCTGTGCCAACACCCGCATCTACCAGCACAGGCACCTTGGCTTGCTCGACGATGAGCCTGATATTGACCGGGTTTTGTATGCCAAGGCCTGAACCTATCGGCGCTCCAAGTGGCATGATGGCACAGCATCCGGCATCTTCCAGGCGGCGCGCATACACCGGATCATCCGTACAATACACCATGACCTCAAAACCGTCTTTGATCAGGAGTTCCGCAGCGCGCAGTGTTTCCTGCATATCAGGATACAGCGTTTTCTTGTCTGAAAGCACTTCAAGCTTGACCAGCTTCCACCCCCCTGCCTCACGCGCAAGACGCAATGTCCGGATGGCATCTTCGGCGGTAAAACAGCCCGCCGTATTAGGCAGATAGGTATACTTCTCCGGGTCCACATAATCGACAAGCATTGGCTTGTCTTTATCCGTCAGGTTAACCCGCCGCACAGCGACGGTGACGATCTCGGCACCCGCGGCCTCAGCCGCCGCTGCGTTCTCCGCATAATCCTTGTATTTTCCGGTGCCGATAATCAGCCGCGATGAAAATGTTCTGCCGGCAATTTCAAACGTATCGCTCATGCCTCACCCTCCCCCAACAAACTGGACAATTTCAAGCTGATCTCCTTCATGCAGTGTGGTCGATTGAAAAGCTGACTTGGGTACAATCTCACGATTTCTTTCTACGGCGATTTTAGTTGGCTTCAATTCCAGCTGCGCAAGAAGATCACTCAACGTCAGACCTGCCTTCAGACTGCTTAGCGTACCATTCACGGAAATGTGGATTTCTGACAATGTACAATCCTTCCGGGTATTATCCCCTGAATTTTCATACCATGACCTAGCAATCCTCTGTTAGGATACAAGTCTTATGGTTCGGATTTCCGCAGCCACCGTCAAAGGGTTAATATGACAACGCCAAAAGTGTTCATCTTGAATGGGCCGAACCTTAACCTTCTGGGGGTGCGCGAACCCGCTGTTTACGGCCATGACACTCTCTCACAGATTGAGGAACGGTGCATTGCAAGAGCCAGCGCGAAAAACCTGATGATCGATTTCCGCCAGACCAATACAGAAGGTGAATTGATCGACTGGGTGCATGAGGCGAACGGCGGTGCGCAGGCGCTTATCCTGAATGCCGCAGGCTATTCGCACACGTCAGTTGCCCTTCATGACGCCCTGAAGGCATGCGCTATACCCAAGATTGAGCTGCATATTTCAAACATCCATGCGCGCGAAGCGTTTCGCCATAAGTCCATGGTCAGCCCAGTGGTGACAGGCTTAATCTGTGGATTTGGGACAGACGGATACGTCATGGCCCTTGACGCCGCTGCGCGGCTCATTGAAAAGAGCCTTAAAAATCAATAAGACAGGACCCTATGGCACAGAAAAACGCGGGCGATTCCATGCAAAAAGAGCTTGAATGGATCAGGGCACTTGCAGATGTCCTGACCGAAACCGGCCTGACTGAAATCGAGATTGAAAAGGACGAAATATCTCTGCGCGTTGCGCGCGGCGGCGTACCTCAAGCTATCAGCGCGCCGCTTGCGCCAGCTCCTGTGCAGCAATCAGCACCTGCACCTGAAACACCTGCACCATCAGATGCTGCCAGAGCAGCGGACCACCCTGGGGCTGTAAAGTCGCCCATGGTTGGTACAGCCTACATGTCTCCAGCGCCTGGCGCAGACGTTTTCGTGAAGGTTGGTGATTCCGTGCGCGAAGGCCAAACCCTGATGATTGTTGAAGCCATGAAAACAATGAACGAAATCAAGGCTCCTAAATCAGGTACTGTGAAGGAAATACTGGCTAAAGACGCTGAGCCTGTTGAATTTGGCGAAGCGCTTCTGGTTATCGGTTGATCGCTTTCCCCTGCGGCCCGTCAACCTCACAAAGGTCAACAAGATGTTCAAGAAAGTCCTTATTGCCAACCGCGGAGAAATCGCCCTGCGGGTCCATCGCGCCTGTAAGGAGCTTGGCATCGCGACAGTCGCCGTACACTCCACGGCGGATGCCAGCGCAATGCATGTTTCCCTCGCCGATGAGAGTGTCTGCATCGGCCCGCCCCCCGCCAAAGACAGCTACCTGAATGTCGCCTCCATTATCGCCGCTGCCGAAATCACGGGCGCAGATGCGATTCATCCAGGCTATGGATTCCTCTCTGAAAATGCTCGTTTTGCGGAAATTATCGCCGCGCATGATCTTACATTCATCGGACCTTCCGCAGATCATATTCGCGTCATGGGTGACAAGATTGCCGCTAAAGAAACCATGGGTGCCGCAGGCATCCCACTTGTGCCAGGCTCTGATGGCGGTATCTCGGACCTTGGTGAGGCCATGCGTGTTGCCAAAGAGATCGGCTTTCCGGTTCTGATCAAAGCAGCCTCTGGTGGTGGTGGCCGTGGCATGAAGCTGGCCGAGAGCGAAGACGATCTCGAGAAGGCAATTTTTACGGCGCAGGCAGAGGCAAAAGCAGCATTCGGTGATGATGCGGTCTATCTGGAAAAATATCTTGGCCAGCCACGCCATATAGAAATCCAGATCGCCGCAGATGCACACGGCAATGTCATTCATCTCGGCGAGCGAGACTGCTCTTTGCAACGGCGTCATCAAAAAGTGCTGGAAGAAGCACAATCACCTGCGCTCACCCCTGAGCAGCGGGAAAAGATCGGTGAGACGACACGCGCCGCGATTGAAAAACTTGGCTATCTTGGTGTGGGTACAATCGAATACCTGTATGAAGATGGTGAATTCTATTTCATCGAGATGAACACGCGCCTGCAGGTTGAGCACCCTGTGACCGAGCAGATAACTGACGTTGATCTCGTCCGTGAGCAGATAAAAATAGCCGCCGGCGAGCCCCTTGCTTACAAACAAAGCGATATCAAATTCAAAGGACATTCGATTGAATGCCGGATCAATGCAGAAGATCCGCAAACCTTTGCGCCCTCCCCTGGGAAAATCACCAATTTTCATGCACCGGGTGGACCCGGCGTTCGATTCGATTCCGCCGTATATGATGGCTATACAATCCCACCATATTACGACTCAATGATCGGAAAGCTGATTGTTTTTGGTGACTCCCGTGAATTGGTGCTGGCCAGACTCAAGCGGGCTCTGGACGAAACAGTCATTACAGGCATCAATACGACTATCCCGCTTTTTCAGCGCCTGATAGAGAATGAACAATTTCAGCGTGGTGACTATAATATTCACTGGCTCGAGAAATGGCTGTCTGGGAACAAGGCTTGAGCACGCTGCTTACTGTTCTGAACGGTTGACAGGCCAAGCTCATTTTTGAAAGTGTTTCCGTGAGGAGACGCATAAATGGCTGCGACCAAAAGCTGTCTGGTAATCGGTGCAGGTGATGCAACAGGTGGTGCCGCTGCACGTCGTTTTGCAGCGGGTGGCTATGTTGCATGTATCACCCGCCGCGCAAGACATCTTCAGCAACTGGAAAGCCTTGCCGCGACTATCCGTCAGGACGGCGGCACTGCGCACCCATTTGGTGTTGATGCCCGTGAGGAAGATCAGATGGTGTCACTGATAGAGAAAATCGAGAGCGATATTGCCCCTTTGGAAGTGGCAATCTTCAACATTGGCGCGAATGTGAACTTTGGTATTACTTCGACAACAACACGGGTCTACCGAAAGGTCTGGGAAATGGCCGCTTTTGCCGGCTTCCTGATGGGACGTGAAGCAGCACGTCATATGCTCCCGCGTAAATCTGGTACAATCATCTTCACTGGCGCAACAGCCAGTATGCGCGGCGGTCCAGGATACGCCGCCTTTGCAGGCGCAAAATTTGCGCTGCGTGCGCTTGCCCAGTCGATGGCCAGAGAGTTGGGGCCACATAATATTCATGTTGCGCATACGGTGATCGACGGCATGATCGACAGCACTTTTATACGAGAGAATATCCCGAATGTGGACCAGTTGCGAGATGATGACAAAATACTGAACCCGGAACATATTGCAGAACAATACTGGCAACTTCACAAGCAGCCTCGTACAGCCTGGACACATGAACTGGATTTACGGCCTTGGGCCGAGAAATGGTAGGAGAGAGACTCATGGCAGAAATTGAATTCTATTTCGACTTCGGCAGCCCAAACGCATATCTGTCATATAAGGTGCTGCCGGAAATTCTGGTGCGTACAAAGGCGCAACTTTCTATGAAGCCAGTTCTCCTTGGAGGTGTCTTCAAGGCAACCAATAATCAGTCCCCCTTCGTTGCCATGGCCAACATTAAAGGTAAGTTCAACTACGAACAGCTTGAAATGCAGCGCTTCATCCAGAGTCATCAGCTGACAGAATTTCAGATGAACGCCCACTTTCCGGTTAATACACTACACGTCATGCGAGGTGCGGTTGTGGCAGAGGAAGACGGGTACCTTGACAACTATATTGACATTGTCATGGCTGCCATGTGGGAACAGTCCATGAAGATGGATGACCCGGATGTTATTGCAGAAGTCCTGGCATCAGGCGGACTGGACGCAGCGCGCATCATATCCGGGTCCGGCACAGCAGAGATAAAGCAGAAACTTATTGATAAGACAGAAGCGGCCGTTTCCCGCGGCATCTTTGGCATCCCGACGTTCTTCATCGGTGATGAAATGTGGTTCGGCAAGGATCGCCTTCATCAGGTTGAAGATTACCTGTTGGCTGAGTAGAGCGATGCAACTCACCCCTTTCTCTGACCTTTTGAGACTTGATAAATCAGGTAATCAGTACAGTACTTTTATATCTGAGGACTGGCAACAGGGACGCAGCACATTCGGTGGCCTAACCGCAGCACTATGCCTTAAGGCTGCTTTGAATTCAGTCTCCTCCTTACCAGCGTTGAGATCAGCACAACTTACATTTATTGGCCCGGCAGCCGGTGATGTAACACTTTCATCCCGCGTGCTCAGACAAGGAAAGAATGTCACCTATCTGCAAACTGACCTGCATGGCGAAAAAGGGTTGGCAACCAGTGCGATATTTTGCTTTGGGGGCAGTCGGGAAAGCACACAAATGCGCAATGACTTGCCCATGCCAGATGTGCCTGAGCCTGATGGGTTACCGCTGCTGTTTGAGGGCGGCGGTGGCCCTGGCTTTGCCGTCAATCATTTCGAACAACGCTTGGCACTGGGTACTCACGCTTTCGGGGGTGACGATGCCGACAATCATGTATGGGTTCGGTTCAAGGACAGAAATACGCCCGAAGATACCTTGTCCCTTATGGCAATAGCCGATGCCCTGCCCCCTGCAGAATTGTCTGCCTTCAAATCTTTCGCCCCCATCAGCACCATGACCTGGCTTGTCAACTTTTTAACTGATCAACCTGTCACAGAAGATGGCTGGTGGCTGATTCATGCATGTGCCAACCATACTCTCGGTGGATATTCCAGCCAGGATATGACTGGCTGGAACAAAACCGGCCAGCCAGTTTTTTCCGCCAAACAGTCCATTGCTATTTTCGCATGAACGATCAGTGGTGCCCGTCAATGTTAAATGGAGCGGGCAATCAGTAATTTCATAATTTCGTTCGTACCACCATATATTCGCTGAACCCGGCTGTCAGCGTACATTCGGCTGATAGGGTATTCATCCATATATCCGTAGCCGCCAAAAAGCTGTAGACATTCGTCAATAACTTCATTTTCAAGATCAGATAACAGCATTTTGGACATGGATGCTGTCACAGCATCGAGCTTGCCCGCAATCAGCTGCTCTGTGCAGTGATCAACAAAAACGCGCGCCATGGTTGCCTTGGCCTTATATTCAGCCAGTTTGAATTGTGTGTTTTGAAAAGAGAAAACCGGTCTACCAAAAGCTTCGCGTTCCTTCACATAATCGATCGTCAACTCAAGAGCCCGCTCAATAGCGGCCATGCCCTGCACGGCAATCTGGTGCCGCTCCTGTGGCAGTTGCTGCATAAGCTGGAAGAAGCCTTGTCCTTCGTCTGTCCCCAAGAGGTTTGCGGTAGGAATTTTCACGTCACTAAAAAAAAGCTCGGATGTATCCTGAGCCTTGTTCCCCAGTTTCTTGAGGTTGCGACCGCGCTCAAACCCATCGACTTCATCAGTCTCAACCACCATCAAAGACACGCCCTTGGCCCCTTCCCCGGGGTCCGTTTTAGCAACCACAATGATAAGATTTGCTGTTTGCCCGTTCGTGATGAATGTTTTTTGGCCGTTAATCTTGTACTGATTACCTTCTTTGATGGCTGTCGTCTTAACCGATTGCAGGTCAGACCCTGTGCCGGGCTCTGTCATGGCTATCGCTGCAACCAGCTCACCTGTTGCCATTTTCGGCAACCAGCGCTGCTTTTGTTCTTCGGTGCCATAATGTTCAATGTAAGGCGCTACAATGCAGTTATGTAAAGAAGCGCCAAACCCCTCAACACCGGTTAAAACCATCTGCTCAATGAATATCTGTTCATGCGCAAATGTACCGCCAGCGCCGCCATATTCCTCGGGCATGGAAATGCACAGAAGACCGTTCTCGCCCGCTTTGTTCCAGATGGCACGGTCAACAACCCCTTGGTCCCGCCACTTTTCCACATGCGGGGTCAGTTCGCGTTTACAGAACTTAGCTACTTCTTCTTCAAACAGAACAATATCGTCTGTCTTCCAGGAAGGCGTCGCCACTTGCAATGCTGACATAAGTTGATCCTCTCTGTGTGGTGCTATTTGCTGGAAAGATGCTGCATGGCCATACCGACAAAATGCATCGTCTGGGACCCTGCGTTATCCATATCACGCGCGTCATCGCCAGCAGTGATTTTATCAATATTCTCCGCAATAAAATCTGCATTTTGTTGTTCAGGCGGGAGATAGATGCCCTGTGTTTCCTTGATCTGGGTCACAGCATAACCTCCGGACCCTGCACACATGATCATTTTAGTGGGTGCATTGTCATTGGCGAGATAAACCAGTGCGGGCGTAACGCTTTCAACAGTCATCAGTTTTGCTGCATCTTCAGGGATCAACCCCTCCGTCATGCGCGTCAGAGCCGTTGGCGCCAACGTGTTGACATGAATGTTGTTTTTAGCGCCCTCGATGCTGAGAACGTTCATCAGGCCAACAACGCCTGCTTTTGCTGCGCCATAATTTGACTGGCCAAAATTGCCATACATACCTGAAGCTGACGTTGTCATGACAATACGGCCGTAATTACGCTCCTTCATGTGGTTCCAGACTGCCTTGGAGCAAATAGCGGAACCAATCAGGTGAACGTCAACAACCGTACGGAAATCATCCAGTTCCATCTTGGAAAAAGATTTGTCGCGCAGAATGCCGGCATTGTTGACCAGAATATCCACATGCCCCCAGCGCTCAAGGGTTGCGGCAACCATGGCTTCTACTTCGTCAGGCTTGGTAACATTGGCGCCGTTGGCCATTGCTTCGCCACCAGCAGCTTCGATTTCAGCAACAACGCTTTCCGCGACGGTTCCTGTCCCGCCGGTCCCATCAACAGAACCGCCGAGATCATTCACAACAACTTTGACACCGCGACGTGCGAGTTCCAGCGCATGACTGCGACCAAGGCCGACACCCGCGCCAGTGACAATGGCCACGCGATCATTGAATTCTACCTTACTCATAGCAATTTCCTTTCAATTCTGGTTCTGTTCCATCCCGGCGATGTCTTTATTCAGTCTGCTTGGCAGCAGACATCGCCTCAAAACGATCCACTGTTTTTTCAAGACTCTCCGCAAGCTGTATCAGCTCCGAACCTGTCGGCATAACACGACCATTCGCTTTTCCCTGCCCCAGCATAAGGTCAACAAGGCCGGTTGAGAAAGTCTCCAGCGCAGTTTGCTGGCCCCGCAACAACATCGTTCGCATTGCATATTCCAAGGCGCCGTAAAATGTGTCGCGCATAATCCAGGTGGATGAACTATCTGGCAGATCACCTCGCCACATGGCGTCGCGAATCACCTGATCGAAAACAGAAACATATTTCCTGTTCATTCTGTAAAGTGGATTGTCCGCCTTCATCTCCAGCGTAAAATCAAAAAGCAATGCCATCTGAAGAATTCGCTGGCTCTCCAGTATGTTGATCAAATGATGAGTTGCCAGAAATGTCAGTCTCTCCCGTGTGCTGTTCAACCGGCCCGTACCTTCGCGAGCTTCATCGGTAAGACGCTGGTAAAATTTTTCAATCACCGCAGAAGCCAAAGCATCCTTGTTACTGAAGTGATTGAAGATCGTGCCTTCGGAGACATTTGACAGACGAGCGATTTCAGCCGTTGTGGTACGGGCATATCCCTTTTCCTGAAACAAGCAATAGGCAGCTGCAATGATCGCATCTGTGCGGCTCTCTTGACGAGACCGTCCAGCATCCAGTTCAGTTGGAAGCGATACTGGTCCGGCAACGGACTTTCGGGTTGTTTTTTTTATGCCTGTTTTCGCCATATGATTTCAGAAGATTGACATTTATCGAATGAGTGATACTCATTATTTCTGAGTGATACTTTATCCGGCCATTCAAATCAACCCGAGAGCAGTATTGGCCAGCCTCCTGGAGGAGACTAAGAAAGTGAACGGCAAAACGGTCAGAATTGGCGGTGCCAGCGGCTATTGGGGAGACAGCTCAATGGCAACGCCGCAACTGCTTGGCAGTGGTGATATAGACTATATCGTTTACGATTATCTGGCCGAGATCACGATGTCGATCATGGCGCGGGCCAAAGCTAAAAGCCCTGAGGCTGGTTACGCGACTGACTTCATCAGCGGTGTTCTACATTCTCACCTGGCACTAGCAGCAGATAAGGGCGTAAAACTTGTGGCGAACGCAGGTGGTGTAAACCCCGAGGCTTGTGGCGCAGCGGCGCGTGAGATTGTCAAAAAACTCGGACTGGATCTGAAAGTTGCGGTCATAACGGGTGATAATCTTTTTGATAACCGCAACGAAATTGCGGCTTCTGCTCCTTCGGAAATGTTCACAGGCGAAAACTTTCCGCCATCAGACAAAATTGCCAGTATAAATGCCTATATTGGTGCATTCCCGATTGCTGAGGCCCTTTCTGGTGGTGCGGACATCGTCATTACAGGGCGGTGCGTTGATAGTGCCGTTACTTTGGGCATCTGCATTCATGAATTTGGCTGGCAAACAGATGACTGGGATCGCCTCGCCAGTGGCAGCCTGGCTGGTCATATTCTTGAATGCGGGCCACAGGCGACCGGCGGAAATTTTACAGATTGGGAGCTGGCCGGTGACATCGCCGATATCGGTTATCCAATCGCGCATATCAGGCAAGATGGCAGCTTTGACGTTATAAAGCCCGAAGGAACCAGTGGTATCGTCAATGTCGGCACAGTCTCAGAGCAGATGCTGTATGAAATTGGCGACCCGCAAGCCTATATCCTGCCGGATGTCACCTGCGACTTCTCGGAAGTTCAAATCACTCAAGCAAGCGAAAACAGGGTACAGGTAAGCGCTGCCAGGGGACGCCCTGCGCCTTCTACCTACAAAACCTGTGCCACGTATGCTGATGGCTTTCGGACTGGTGTGACCATGTCATTTTATGGCTTTGAGGCGCACAGAAAAGCACAGGCTTTTGCAGAGGCTGCTTTTGCACGAACCAGAAAGGTTTTCCGCAAGTTTAACGCTGGCGACTTTACCGAAACCAGCGTGGAAATCATTGGCGCTGAAAGTCAGTTTGGTGCCTATGGAAACCCCGATGAGGCACGGGAAGTAGTGGTCAAAATAGCGGCCAAACATCCGGATATGATGGGCGCTGGTTTGTTGCTAAAGGAACTCGCGGGTCTGGGCCTTGCAACTCCGCCGGGACTTTCGAGTTTCTCCGGTGGCAGACCAAAACCCTCCCCTGTTGTCAGGTTGTTCTCCTATCTTTCTGCCAAGGAAGATATTACCATCAGTATAGATATTGATGGTGATATTAAGCAGCATCAATCTGATGCAAAAGCTGCTGTTCGTCCTATCGAAATCAAACGCCCTTCCTTGCCTTCTCCGCCTGATGCAATTGATGATATGGTTGATGTGCCCCTGATCAAACTGGCCTGGGGCCGGTCAGGTGATAAAGGCAACAAAGCCAA
Source organism: Parvularcula sp. IMCC14364 (assembly GCF_030758415.1). Lineage (NCBI taxonomy): Bacteria > Pseudomonadati > Pseudomonadota > Alphaproteobacteria > Parvularculales > Parvularculaceae > Parvularcula > Parvularcula sp. IMCC14364. The sequence continues at coordinate 1,595,265 of NZ_CP132334.1, forward strand.
TATTGGTATTATCGCACGTGAGCCCGTATATTTACCATATATCTGGCAGGCTCTGTCCGAAAGCAGTGTTGCCAAGAGACTGGCGCATTTTATCGAAACTCAGAACAAAGAAGATGCAGTGTTACGGTTCCTTTTGCCTGGCTCAAATTCCATCAACTTTCTGATTGATAATGTGCTCGGTGGTGGTGGTGTTGCATCCCTCAGGAATGACCCACAAGGCAAGGGATACGCACAAATCCTTCTGGCTCACCCTGTTCCCATCCCTGCACATATGGCGGAGACCCTTTAGATGCCTGTTTTCAAATCCAAAGTGAACGTCAACTCGGAGGCATTCGCCACTAACCGTAAGGATATGCTAGAGTTGGTAGATAAACTGCGGGAACTTAATGCCAGAGCCCCTGCCCTGTCTGCCTCAAAAAAAGAGAAGTTCGATAAACGTGGACAGATCCTGCCGAGAGAACGCCTAGCCAGGTTACTGGATCCGGGGATGCCATTTCTGGAAGTTGGAAATATTGCCGGCTACCTTCAGGATACGGACAAGGAAGAAAGATCTGTTCCCGGCAGCACCATCATTGCAGGTGTTGGCTTCGTTAATGGCACGCGCTGTGCTGTTGTTGTGGATGATAGCGGCATAAAAGCCGGGTCACTCACGGTTGCTGGCGGTTACAGATTGCGCCGATTGCAACAGATTGCTTTGGAACAGAATCTGCCATTCGTACATCTTGTTGAAAGTGCCGGCGGTGACCTGATGAATTACACCGTTGAAGGCTTTTTCGAAGGCGGCTCACTTTTTGCCAATCTAGCACGTTTATCCAAAGCAGGTATTCCGGTACTGGCCATTCTACACGGATCATCGACAGCTGGCGGCGCATATATGCCTGGCCTCTCGGATTATGTTGTTGCTGTCAAAGAAGGCGGCAAGGCTTTCCTTGCCGGCCCGCCATTGCTGAAAGCGGCGACTGGCGAAATTGCCACAGAGGCAGAGCTTGGTGGCGCAGAAATGCATGCCAGCGTATCCGGACTGGCAGAGTACCTTGCCGAAAATGATGGTGAAGCAGTCTTGATGATGCGTGAGGTCATCAACCGCCTTGGCTGGAACGACCGCTGCGCGATGCCAGAACAGGGCGCATTTCGAGAACCGGTATATGATATTGACGAAATATGCGGCATCGTACCGGTAGATTACCGAAAACCTTATGACGCCCGTGAAGTCATCGCACGAATTGTTGACGGTTCAGATTTTACGGACTTCAAACCATTATACGGTGTTTCAACAGTCTGTGTGCACTCGGAAATATATGGACACCAATGCGGTATTCTCGCCAATAACGGCCCCATCGACCCGGACGGCGCGACGAAGGCTGCACAGTTTATGCAATTATGTGATCAGTCAGATACACCTGTGATCTTTTTGCAAAATACAACAGGTTATATGGTGGGCAAGGAGTATGAACGTGCCGGAATGATCAAACATGGGTCGAAGATGATTCAAGCCGTCACAAACCTGTCTGTACCAAGATTGACAATGATGATCGGCGCCAGTTATGGCGCAGGAAACTACGGCATGTGCGGAAGAGGTTATGACCCTGACTTCCTCTTCACATGGCCCAATGCCTCTGCAGGCGTCATGGGAGGAGAACAGGCAGCTACAGTCATGCAAATTGTGGCGGAAGGACAAGCCGCTCGTACAGGAATAGAAATAGACCAGAAGAAATCAGCCATGCAAGCTGCCATGCTGACACATCATTTTGACCGTCAGTCTGGCGCTTTCTACACATCAGGTCATTGTTGTGATGACGGTATGATCGACCCGAGAGACACGCGTCGCACGCTTGGCTTTCTTCTTGGAACAGTTCGTGAGGGGCGTCACAGAGATGTAAAGCCAAACAGCTTTGGCATCGCGAGGATGTAAGACAAATATCATGACCACATTACCTGATACCGAAAAGCTGCTGCTCGACCTCAACAAGGGCTGGCTGACTATCTGGTTTAACACACCCGAGAACCGTAATGCCTTGAGCAGTGAACTATCCGAAGAGCTGATGACAGTTTTGCACATGATCCGTGATGATCGGTCTGTGCGGGGCATCACGCTGCGGGGCAAGGGGGGGATATTTTGCGCCGGCGGTGATTTGAAAAGTTTCGGCTCTGCGCTTTCCGGCGAGTTCACACACGAAGATGCAGTGAAACTGAACCGTGGGGGCGGAGAAATGTTTCAACTGGTCAACACCATGCCACAGGTTGTGATTGCACTGGTGGAAGGCGCGGCCATTGCTGGAGGGCTCGGTATGCTGTGCTGTGCAGACATTGTGGCAGTAACAAAAGACGCAAAGTTTTCGTTGACAGAAACACAGCTTGGCATCGCTCCTGCCCAAATCGCGCCTTACGTCGTTCAGCGCACAGGCCTGACCACAGCACGGCGCCTGATGTTGACAGGTGCACGATTTACCGGTTCCGAAGCAGAGCGATATGGCCTGGCAGACTTTGTGGCAGACACAGCGGGACAGCTGGATATTATTGAGGAAGACATCAAGGCGAATGTCATACGCTGCGCGCCGGGGGCTAATGCCGCGACTAAAGAGCTTGTCCTCGCAGCACCTCATCTTGATACGAACGAGATGATGAACCTGGCAGCAGAGCGATTTGCAGACTGTATGCTCAGCGATGAAGGGCGTGAAGGTATCATGTCATTCGTACAAAAGAAAACACCCTCCTGGGCGAGATCGGAGGAAGATCAATGAGTACACAGAAAACACCATTCAGCAGTATCCTTATCGCTAATCGCGGTGAAATCGCCTGCCGTATTATCCATACAGCAAAATTGCTTGGCTTGCGAACCATTGCCGTTTACTCTGAAGCCGATGCGCAAGCGCCGCATGTGATGATGGCCGATGACAGTTATTGTCTGGGCCCCGCCCCGGTCGCCGCATCCTATCTTGATATGGACAAAGTGCTCGAGGCTGCCACAACAAAAAAAGCTGAGGCAATTCACCCCGGCTATGGCTTTCTTTCAGAAAATGCAGATTTCGCTACAGCCTGCACGGACGCAGGTCTGATCTTTATCGGCCCCACGCCGAAAGCCATTGAATTGATGGGTGACAAAGCCAAAGCGAAGCGCCGAATGATTGATGCAGGCGTACCATGTGTACCTGGGTATCAGGGAGAGGAACAATCTGATGGCAGACTGATTGATGAAGCCGCCAAGATCGGCTTCCCGATTATGGTAAAAGCTGCTGCTGGCGGCGGCGGGCGCGGTATGCGCCTGGTCGAGGCGGAATCTGCCCTGGCGACGGCCATCACGGCAGCCCGTAGTGAAGCTGAAAATGCGTTCGGTTCTGGTGAACTGATCCTTGAAAAAGCCATAAGCCAGCCGCGGCATGTGGAGATACAGGTTTTTGCCGATAAGTATGGCAATACAATACATCTGGGCGAACGCGATTGTTCCGTGCAGCGCAGACACCAGAAAGTTCTGGAGGAAGCACCCTGCCCTGTTATGACGCCGGAACTGCGCCAGGCTATGGGTAACGCAGCTGTCAAAGCCGCAAAAGATATTGCATATGTTGGCGCGGGAACCGTTGAATTTCTACTTGATGCCTCTGGTGAATTCTATTTCCTAGAAATGAATACACGCCTTCAAGTTGAGCATCCGGTAACAGAAATGGTTACCGGCCTTGATCTCGTAGCTTTACAGATACGTGTCGCGCAGGGCGACGAATTGGGCCTTGTTCAAAAAGATGTTGCTCTATCAGGTCATGCCATAGAAGCACGTCTCTATGCAGAAGATACCAGTCAGGATTTCCTGCCTGCCACTGGTCCCATAGACCTGTGGCAACCCGCCTCTGGCGCTGGCATTCGTATCGACTCGGGTATTTCAACTGGCGGTGAGGTTTCGCCTTTTTACGATCCGATGCTTGCAAAGATTATCGCCTATGGTGACAATCGCGAGGAAGCAAGGCGCAAACTTATCGATGCCTTGAAATGCACCGTCATGTTTGGCGCCACAACGAACAAGGCATTCCTCATAGAAGCACTAGAACGCCCGGCTTTCGTGAATGGGGCAGCAACAACAGCTTTTATAGGCGACAGCTTCTCGAAAGAAGACCTCGCAGGGCAATCGCTTACTGAACGTGATGCAGCAATAGCTGCAGTCCTTCTGTATACTTCAGCACACGCGAAAGCCATGCACCGTGCCATCGCCACGCCGCACGAGCTATCAAACTGGTCCAGCGCCACAAAAATATCGACACCGTTCAGATTTGCACAGGGTGAGAATGGAATTACCCTCAATATTACACCAGCTGGCGACAACACTTATCATATTCTAACCGACGATCAGACTTTTAACATGCTCCTCACTGAAAAAGACGACTGTAAGGTGTATTTTGATATCAATGGTGAGAAGATAACTGCTTACTACCAGATCAGCAAAACCGACCCGTCAGGACAATCAATTTATATCTCCATTGAGGGGTGTGATCATTTTCTGACTAATGCGTTTGGTGTCTTCACTTCAGCGTCGGACACAGCAGGTGCAGGCTCAGTCACGGCTCCCATGCACGGAATGTTGTTGGAAGTATTTGTGTCTCAGGGAGACAAAGTGAAAAAAGGTGACAGACTGGCTGTCGTTGAAGCTATGAAAATGCAACACGAGCTACTCGCAGAGGTGGATGGTGAGGTGGCTGACATACATTTTGAAGCCGGTGTGCAGGTTGCCGCTGACAGTCTACTGATGGAAATTACGGTTACAGAAAGCTCATAGAACATGATGCAGGCAGCACTGGACTTCAAACAGGAGTGCGATGCACTCGCAGCAATACTTGAGCAAGCTGATGATTCAGATTTTCAACGTGTGACCCAGTTCAAGGATTGGACCATAGAAGACGTCATCGGGCATCTGCATCTCTGGAACATTGCGGCTGCTGAAACGCTGAAAGGCCGTGAGAACTGGACGGCTTTCTTTACTTTCATCATGGAACAGATGGGTAAAGGCGCAGGCCATCCGCAATTACAGCGAGCCTGGTTTGATGCAAACTCCCGGGGTATCCGTGGGCACGCATTATATGATGAGTGGCGTGCCTTCTATCCACAGCTTGCTGAGGATTATGCAAAGGCTAACCCCGCTCACAGGGTTGCCTGGGCCGGGCCTGACATGAGCACTGAATCCAAAATTATCGCCCGGCAAATGGAAACCTGGGCACACGGTCAGGAGGTATTCGACATACTGGGCGCTGAACGGCAAGACACCGACCGTATCCGCAATATCGCCCATCTCGGCGTCACCACCTATGGCTGGACATTTCGCAATCGCGGAGAGGAGCCGCCCAAACCCAAGCCCTTCGTAGAACTCATAGCGCCATCTGGCGAGATTTGGGTATGGAATGAACCTCAGGAAGATAATCTGGTCCGGGGCACCGCAACCGCGTTTTGTCAGATCGTAACCCAAACCAGAAGCGTGCTGGACACAAATATTGAGACGATCGGGGATACGGCGGAAAGATGGATGGCTGTCGCTCAGTGTTTCGCTGGCGCTGCAGAAACTCCGCCATCCAAAGGTCAACGCTATCGCCTTTCATCCTGATCTTCTCTAACATTGATTCATGGCAACTATTTACCTCATACGACATGGGCAGGCTTCATTCGGGGCAGAGAACTACGACAAACTTTCACAACTCGGTGAACGCCAGGCTGAAATCGTGGGGCAATATTTTCGCCAATGCGACATCCGGCTTGATGCCGCCTATAGCGGTAACCTGTCCCGGCAGCACCGCACGGCAGAACTTACAATCGAACAACAGGGCTATGAGGTCCCACATCATATTGATGCTCGTTTCAATGAAGTAAAAAATGATGAGCATGTTGAGTATTTCAAAGACAGGATCGCTGCGCGCGACCCTGACCTCGCACAAAAACTTGTTGAAGGCAGCTTCACCAGCAAAGACTATCAGAAGGTTGTAGAGGCAGTCTTTACGCACTGGGTATCACCAGATTGCAACGAACCGCGCACCCAAAGCTGGGCGGATTATTCAGCAGAAGTAAAAGATGCCATGCGTGATGTGATGAAGCATGAGGGTTCTGGCAAAACCATCGGTATCTTCACATCAGGTGGCACCATCGCAACCATCGTATCGCAAGTGCTCGGACTCACGGGCGAACACGCTTACAGCTTTTATGAACCAGTTATAAACTGTTCCGTAACACAACTTTTTTATAATTCTTCGCGGGTTTCCCTTTCATACTTTAATGACCACTCATTTCTTGATATACTGGGCAGACAGAATAGCGAAAACCTGGTCACATATAGATAACGTCAGGTCAGCCTATTGAGGCATTGCTCTGCTGTCTTTGCACTCGACCATGTAAATCGCGTAGTCTCGGCATATCCGCTTCATCCTTGTAAGGGTGAGAACCCTCGGACTATCTCTAACGTCGCAACAAGTGACTGGCTATAGAGCTCAAAAAATGCGTATAAACGCACCCAAGATGTTGAAAGAATTGAACAAAAATTCACCACTCATTGACGAATACGGGCGCCAGGTAAACTACCTGCGCCTCTCGGTTACGGACAGATGCGACTTGCGTTGCACTTATTGCATGTCTGAGAAAATGACTTTCCTGCCTCGAAACGAACTCCTCAACTTTGAGGAGCTGGAAAGGTTATGCATGGTCTTTATCGACCGTGGTGTTCAGCATTTGCGCATCTCTGGCGGTGAGCCACTCACACGCAAAGATATCCTGTCCTTATTTCAGGCACTCTCCTTACATCTGGCAAAAGGCTCTCTGCAAGAACTGACGCTGACAACAAATGGGACACAACTGGAACGCTATGCGCAGGAGCTTTCAGATTGTGGTGTGCAACGTATCAATGTTTCTCTTGATACGTTGGATCAGGATAAATTCACAAATATCACCCGCCGGGACAAACTTCCAGCCGTGCTGCGCGGCATAGATGCAGCTCTTTCCGTTGGTATAAAAATTAAAATCAATACTGTTGCTCTCCAAAACCATAACCTTTCCGAATTATCCCGTATGATCAGATGGGCACACAGCTTGGGAATGGACATATCTTTAATCGAAGCTATGCCGATGGGTGAGATAGAAACAGACAGAGTAGACCAATATATACCTCTGTCTGCAGTTAAAGAGACCCTCAGCAGAGAAATGACCTTGTCACCAATTTCGTATAAGACTTCCGGGCCATCCCGGTATATGCTTGTTGAAGAAACAGGTGGTCGTTTAGGTTTCATATCGCCCCTCTCCCATAATTTTTGTGAAAGTTGCAACCGTGTGCGTATTACATGCACAGGTCAATTATACACATGCCTTGGAAACGAAGGTATGGTTGACCTGCGCGCGCCACTTCGAAACGATGTAACAAATACAAAACTGACCCAAAAAATAGATGAAGCCCTGATGCGCAAACCCAAAGGTCACGATTTCAACATCACACGCCGGGGGCAAGCGCCTTCCGTCAATCGACATATGTCAGTTACAGGGGGCTAACCCTATGGAGGTCAGATATTTTGGACGCTTGAGGGAGCAACTTAACATCGAGGTCGAACAGGTTTCTCTACCCGATAACATCAGCGATGCATCTACTTTGCGCACTTGGCTGGCCAGTACAAGGTATAACGGCACCTGTCTTCTGGACCAGTCTGTGCGCGTGATCGTAAACGAGGAGATCGTTACCTGGGAACATACTGTTACTGAGACTGATTCTATCGCCTTCATTCCTCCGGTGAGCGGCGGATAAAGATGTTCTCCTTACTTAAACAAAATTTCAATGCAGCCACGGAGTTAAGCCTGTTCCTGTCTGAAGCAGACGGCCGGGGCGCAACAACAAGCTTTATCGGCACCGTCAGGGGAAAAGAACAGAAGCAAGAAGTAAATGCTCTTTTTATCGAGCACCACCCTGTACTGACCGAAAAAAGTATCAGAGAAATTATCATGCAGGCTTGCAACAGGTGGCGGTTACTGCGTTATCTCGTTTTACACCGTATCGGCACCATTCATTCTGGTGAAGATATTGTACTGGTTGCGACCACGGCGACACATCGGCGAGACGCATTTGAGGCTGTAGATTTCATCATGGATTACCTAAAAGCTGATGCCCTGTTCTGGAAAAAACAGATTACAGAAACCGGAGCAGAATGGATTGAACCTCGTGCACAGGATTATCAGGACAAAAAAAGGTGGCGTGACAATGCCGGGTATTGACAACACACTGACTTTCAAACCTGTCCGGATCTCTGTCCTGACTGTTTCGGACACACGCACAGAAGCCGACGATACATCTGGAGATATTCTTGCAGAGCGTATTCAAACAGCCGGGCATCAGTTGGCGGGCCGCAAGATCGTTCGTGATACTGTTCTAGAGGTAAGAGAAACAGTCCAAACATGGATTAACGACCCTGAGATTGATGCGGTGATATCCACCGGGGGGACCGGCTTGACGGGCCGGGATGTCACCCCTGAAGCAATCGAGCCTTTGTTTGAGAAGAAAATCGAGGGATTTTCCGTGATATTCCATCAGGTCAGCTTTCAGTCAGTCGGACTCTCGACGCTGCAATCACGGGCAACAGCAGGAGTTGCCCAAGGCACGTTTATTTTTGCTCTGCCTGGATCAAACGGAGCCGTCCGTGACGGTTGGGATAAAGTCATCGCCATGCAACTGGATTCACGACACAAACCCTGCAATCTGGTGGAACTGATGCCACGCCTTCGGGAAAAGTGAAAAGATGACTGACAAATTGACCCATTTCGATGAAAACGGACGCCCACAGATGGTGGATGTGTCCAGGAAGCAAGAGAGCATTCGGCGCGCCGTTGCGCGTGGGTATGTCAGTTTTACACCCGATATTTATGACATGATCAAGAACGGAAACAGTAGCAAAGGCGATATCAGACTTGTTGCAGAACTCGCCGGGATCATTGGAGCAAAACGGACTAGCGACCTTATTCCCTTATGCCACCCATTGCCCTTGAGCGGTGTGTCAGTGACCGTCATCTCAGATGATCACCTAAACAGTTTCGTTGTGACTGCTGAAGTTAAAACAAGCGGCAAGACCGGCGTTGAAATGGAAGCACTGACAGCGGTTTCAGTCGCGTGTCTGACAATCTATGACATGGCAAAATCCCTTGATAAAGCCATTCTGATTGAGAAGATTGAGCTACAAGAGAAATCCGGTGGTAAATCTGGTGATTACCATCGTGCTGCCGAAGCATCATGATCAGCGTAGAAGAAGCGCTAGATTTTCTGCTAGATAACGCAAGAGGACTTGATACGGAGTATGTTTCGCTTGGCCGTTTATCCGGACGGGTCTGCGCAGAAACTGTACACGCATTAACGACTCAGCCGCCCTTCCCTGCATCTGCAATGGATGGTTATGCTATTCGCTTTGAAGATGCCCAGCAAGGGAACGCACTGAAAGTCATCGGAGAAGCCCCCGCTGGAAAGTCCTATGCTGGCTGTTTGAAAAAAAGTGAAGCAGTACGGATTTTTACCGGTGCCATGATTCCAGCTGGCGCAGACCATGTCGTTATTCAAGAGGATGTGGAGCGCCAGGGTGCTGACATAATCATTCGGGAAAAACAGCATCAACAGCGACATATCCGTGCGGCTGGTATTGATATGCAAAAGGGAGATATCCTCGCCGAGCCCGGCACAACGCTTCATCACCTGCATGGCTCTGTTTTCGCGGCGGCAAATATACCTCACATATGCGTTTATAAAAAACCACGTATTGCGCTATTTTCAACTGGTGATGAGTTGATTGACCCCGGTAGTGATCTGGAACCAGGAAAGATTGTAAACTCTAACCATTATGCACTCACTGCACTGATCGATCATTGGGGCGGCATTGGCACTTACCTTGGCTGCGCCCGGGACACTGAGGACGATATCGCAATACTTTATGAGCAAGGTCGTCATCATGATGTGATCGTACCAGTTGGCGGCGCATCCGTTGGTGACTATGATCATGTGAGGTCAACTTTTACCCAGCTCGGGGGTAATATAAATTTCTCCAAAGTCGCCGTGAAACCGGGCAAACCGACTTGGTATGGAGCGTTGGATAGGACAAACGTTCTCGGCCTTCCTGGCAATCCTGCCTCTGCCATAGTTACGGCATGCCTGTTTCTTCAACCGCTGATCCGCGCTTTGGCCGGACAAACCGTGCCAGAGCGAAAATGGCATATTGGCAAACTCGCGACTGATCTGCCTGCTAATGGTAGACGGGAAAACTATCTGCGTGCAGTTACCGAAACGGACAGGTCAGGAAACATCCTCCTACATCCAGCAGAGGGTCAGGACAGCTCTCTTTTGAAGCCCTTTCTCTCCTGCAACGCCCTTATTAGGCGCAAGCCAAACTCAGAGAAACTGCAAGCTGGAGCTTTGACTGAATTTATGACACTGACGAGATCATCCTGATGCCAACACTGGATATTTCAGCGTTGCGCAACAAAGCAACCGTCATCGTGCCGGGATTACTCGTAGCCTTGCTTATTGCCGCTGCTGCTCGGTTTGTTTCAGACCATTACGGCGCACCGGCGATGCTGTTTGCGTTGCTGATCGGGATGGCATTTCATTTTCTCTCAGAAAGACAGCGGTTTACGCCCGGCATTGAATTTACCTCCCAACGACTGTTGAAAACCGGCGTTGCTCTTTTAGGGGCGAAAGTTACTTTCGAAGAGATTGCTAGCCTGGGCGCAGCACCAGTGCTGATTATTCCGGGACTGATTATTTTGACAATTTCAAGCGGCATTATAATTTCAGCCTTTACATCTAAATCCCGAAGTTTTGGCATTCTTACCGGTGGTGCCGTTGCAATCTGTGGTGCTTCAGCTGCGCTCGCTATTTCATCCGTATTGCCGAGAAACGACACTGTAAGGCGTGATACGCTTTTTACTGTTATCGCTGTCACGACTTTGTCAACAATCGCCATGGTCGCCTATCCTGTTCTTTTTGCTAATTTTGGCTTTGATGATCAGCAGACAGGTTTCCTGATCGGCGCAACAATACACGATGTCGCTCAGGTCGTCGGGGCAGGATATGCCGTCTCCGACGAAGCGGGACATATTGCCACTTATGTAAAATTGCTTCGCGTCTGTTGCCTGCCTTTTGTCATACTGACTATTGCCCTGATGATGCGCGGAGAGAACGCAGACAAGTCGCTTACTGTGTTCCCTTGGTTTGCCGTGGTTTTTGCGATTATCCTTATTGTGAACAGTATTGGTCTTTTGCCAGAAACCATTCGAAGCATCATGGACTGGGCATCACAGTGGCTCTTGATTGCAGCCATAGCCGCACTGGGGATGAAAACGTCACTGAAAACCATTGCCGATCTTGGTCCTGCACATATCGGTGTTGTAATTGCGGAGACCCTATTCCTCGTGGTTGCTGCGACCATCGCGATCAATTTCATCAGTTGATAGACCGTAGACTTTTTTTGCCGCTTCGGCTGAAACAAATCCGGCCTTGATATCCGTTCGCACAAGGGCTCTATCTCTCAAGGTCGTATCACCTTTACCACCGCCGCCCGGGGTCTTGATAATAACACGCTGGTTTACAGGCACCTCATCGCGGCCCATGCCTCTCAGTTTAGTACCATCCGACAGACCAGCGCCGCCCTTACCCCCTGACAAACCTCCATCCAGCCCGTTTGCCGGATGATCAATACGGTCAAACATCTTGGAAATCACCATTGGCTGCTGATGCGCATGTTCAAATTCCATAATCTGACCAAGCCCACCACGGTGCTCACCGCCGCCGCCGCTGTCTGTCAGATATTCTTTTCGCCACATTATGACAGGGGCTGAAACTTCGTTGATCTCAACAGGTGTGTTTTTCACGCCAGACGGAAAAGCGGTACATGACAGACCGTCCTTACCGGGACGGGCACCCGTTCCCCCAGTATAAAACGGATTGATCACAAAAGACGGGCCAGTCGCGCCATCACAAATACCCTCTCCCCCCATCAAGACAGGCAGATAGAGACAGGACGCACCCTCGGCCGGAGTCCGGTCAGGAATAACTTTGGCCAGCGCCCCCAGCACAACATCCGGCAGCATCTGCCCGACCGTATGGCGGGCCGATACCGCTGCCGGGCGTTGCGCATTCAGAATTGACCCTTCCGGTGCGCTGACCTGCACAGGATTTAATGACCCTGCATTATTGGGAATATCGCCGCCGATCACGCACCGCACTCCAAAAGAGGCGTAAGCCTGCGTATAGGTCAACGGCACATTTATGCCGTGAGATTGCATTCCTGACGAGCCGGAAAAGTCCACTTCAATTTTATCATAATCTACACTGACTTTTACACATAAACATACTGGTTCATCATAACCATCAATGGTCATTGCGTTCTCATAGACGCCATTTGGTATTTGAACGATTTCTGCACGCATTGCAGCAGCAGAATTCTCAATAATGACATTCCCAATCAGATCAATATCATCAATGGCCAGTTCATCCAGCATCTGGTTGAGACGCTTGGCTCCCGTATCGTTGCAAGCCGATAGTGAATACAGGTCTCCCTCTGCTGCGACTGGGTCACGCACATTCGCCCGAATAATTGTGAGCAAAGTATGGTTCAATCTGCCTTTACTGAAGAGGTGGTCGATCGGTATCAACAAACCTTCTTCATAAACCTGGCGCGCATCAGGGCCAAAACCAAGGCCCCCAACATCTGCGATATGCGAAGTTGCAGCGAATAGAGCGATGCAATGCCCTTTTCGAAAAACAGGCGTCACAACAGTAAAGTCATTGAGATGACCAGTCCCGTCCCATGGATCATTTGTGAGCAGAACATCTCCCTCTGATAATGTATCCGCAGGAAATTTTCGCAGGAATGAACCAACCGACGCAGCCATGGCATTCACATGACCTGGCGTCCCTGTCACCGCCTGCGCCAGCATTCGCCCTCTTGTGTCGAACACGCCAGCGGAAAGATCACCAGCCTCCCGCACGGTGGTTGAAAACGCGGTGCGGATCAGGGTCTGGGCCTGCTCTTCAACGATTGCAATTAACCGGTCCCATGCGAGCTGTATTTTGAGGTCATCAAACTTCATGCGTATCTGTCACCTTTTTGTACAGGAGCACATGACCATTTTGCAGAATACGCGCGTCAAAAGTTGATGTAACAACAATCGTTGTTTGTGACTCCAGAATAAGCGCCGGCCCAGACAGAATACTGCCAGGTGGCAGGTCGGTCCGTTCATGAAGCGAGTAAGAGATCATTTTTTCCTTGTATGGATCAAATACCTGCCGGGAAATCTGCGTTGTGACTTTATGTGTGGAGAACAGAGCTGGTGGCATTTCCTGATTTGGTTTCGGGCCAGTCATTGCCAAAGACCATGTCAAAATCTCAACTGGCATGTCAGGTATCGTTCGACCAAACAGATGCTTGTACTGGCTAGAGAATGCGCTGCGTAAATTCCCGCCAAGGGCTTCAACATCATTAACCGGTGAGAACGGTATCGCGATTTCGTGTCCTTGACCTGCATATCGCATAAAGGCAGTACAGTTTTCCTCCACCTTTTCAGAGCCCAATGCAGGCGCGACAATTTCGCGCGCCTCGCGGCGCATATCCTGCACGAGTTGTTCAACATCTTTCGCGTTCAACGCGTCAAGCAGCATATACCGACTACGGACAACTTCGTAGGAAACAGGGGCGAGAAGAAAACCTATTGCGGAACCAACGCCAGCATCTGCTGGCACAATGATTTCCTCTATACCAAGTTTCTCTGCCAGCCTTGCCGCATGTAAGGGGGCGGCACCCCCAAAAGCCATCATCGTTCGGCCAGTAATATCGGCACCTTGCTCAACGGCATGGGCACGCGCTGCATTGGACATATTCTCGTCCACGACCTCGCTGAATCCGAAAGCTGCCTGCATGACCTGTAGGTCAAGTTTTTCTGCTATATCGCGCGACAGTGCATCCAGAGCTGCCTGCTCATTCAGACGTATTTTTCCGTCTGCAAATCGATCCGGTACTATCTTTCCAAGCACCAGATCAGCGTCTGTTGTTGTTGCACTGGACCCTCCCTTATTATAGGCGGCGGGGCCAGGCTCAGAGCCAGCACTTTCGGGGCCGGCCTGAATACGGTTCAACTTGTCGACGCTGGCAATGGAGCCTCCCCCTGCCCCAATTTCAACCATTTCGATCACCGGTATACGCACTGGCAAGCCTGATCCTTTTTTGAACCTGTAGGATCGGTCCACTTCAAACGTACGGGAAGTTTTAGGCTCATATGCATCAATCAGACAGAGCTTTGCTGTTGTGCCCCCCATATCATAAGAGATGACAGAACGGGCTTCACATTCTCTCGCGATACTGCTGGCCAATATGGCGCCGCCAGCTGGACCAGATTCCACAAGACGTATGGGAAATCTTGCTGCAATCTCAACCGTGAGTAATCCGGCACCGGAGGAAATAAGATAAAACGGGCACGTAAAGCCGTATGCTGTTATTTGTGATGAAAGGTCGTGGAGATAGTCCGCCAGCAGCGGCCGCACATAGGCGTTTGCGACGGCTGTGGATAATCTCTCATATTCACGGATTTCAGGGGCAACTTCACTGGCGAGAGTCAGTGACAGATGCGGGCGATGATGCGCAAGCAGATCAGCAACCTGCTCTTCATGCGTTCTGTTCGCATAGGCATGAAGAAAACCGATTGCGACGCTCTGCACTTCCTCGCTGTCGAGAGTGGGCAAAAGGTCTGTCACGCTTTTTTCGTCGAGCGGGACGAGAATATTTCCATCCTTGTCCATTCTTTCTCGCACAGGCAGGCGCAACCACCTTGGCACCAATGGCTGAGGGCGATCTATGTTGATATCATATTGTTCAAAGCGGTTCTCATACGCCATTTCCAGAGAGTCTCGATGGCCTTGTGTGGTGAGCAGTGCGGTCTTTGCCCCCCGCCTCTCGATCAGGGCGTTTGTCGCCAGAGTTGTGCCATGAACGATCATGCCCAGATTTTCTGGCGAAATCTCAGAGGCGCGCATCACTTCCTGAATGGCTGACAGAACGCCTTGTGCGGGGGCGTGATGTGTCGTGAGCGTCTTTGTAGTGCGCCGACTTCCGTCAGCCATCTCCAGCACGACATCGGTAAATGTCCCGCCAATATCTACGGCAAGGCGGGGCTTATTCATGGACGGGCACGGTATAGTTCAGGGCTGATCGCCCCCCATCGGGGAAAATAGTCTGCCCGGTTATATAGGATGCCATGTCGCTGGCCAGAAAGAGCGCTACCGACGCAATTTCCTCGACCTCCCCTACGCGGCCAAGCGGTGTGCGTGCCAGAATTTTTTTCTTGGCAGCTTCATCGTTCATGACCACTTTGAAAATGTCCGTCATGATGGAGCCGGGGCCAATCGCGTTAACACGGATACCATGTTCCGCAAGTCCCAGCGCGGAAGCCTTGGTGAGTTGCTGCAGGCCGCCTTTGGAGGTGACGTATGCAACCTGATCCGGAATCGCCAGGACGGAATTCAGCGATGACATGTTGATAATCGATCCGCGGATTTTTTTTGCCGTCATTTGCCGGGCAACCAGCTGGGTCAGGACGAAACATGCACGCAGATTGACGTTCAGGATTGCATCAAAGTCTTTAACATCAAGATCAAGCACATTGCCCGTGCGGATGGTGCCAGCATTATTTATGAGCACATCAATCGTGCCGAATTTTTTTTCCGCAGCCTCAACCAGTTCTTGGCAGGCTTCTTCACTGGCAACGTCACAGGTGACAGGGAGCGTATTAACGCCATGGTCGGCAGAAATTTTCTCTGCCGTTGCAATATTTTTTTTCTCGTCAATATCTGCCAGTGCGATGCTCGCACCCTGACGGGCAAATGCGTCGGCACATGCGGCCCCGATGCCTGTGGCAGCGCCGGTTACGAGAACTGTTTTTCCTGAAAAATCGAGCACCCACATCTCCTGTTTCAAGAGGTGTTATAGCCCGTATTCAAGGGCAACGCGCAAGGCATCAGATGATGTTATGTTGCGGCGAACAAGTGCGCGATTTTTTTTTATTCCGCGCTGCAAGGCTGCAGTTTCGCGGTAAAGCCATTATCGCCACTCAAGTCGGTCACATCGGCGAATAATTTTTCTTCGACGCGGTAGTAGCGAATTTTTTGCGGGAAATCGTGATCAGGGTTTTCAAATGTTGCTTCCTGAGATGCTGTCCCCACAAGCGGAAAAGATACTGGAAGACCATTGCCGCGGGTCAGGGCCGTGAACGCCCACCCCTTGTCAGTTTCATGGATGACCATCTGTTCGTAAAAACCGGCCTTGCCCTGTTCATTCAAGGTAACCGCGTAGCCGAAACGCACGCCGCCGAACTCTTCTGACCAAATCTCCTTCGTCTGGCCCTGATCAGCCTGCCAACAGCCTTCGACCCAGGAAAAATCATCTGCCGGTGCTGATGTTGTCAGCAATGTAGTTGCAGCGAATATTGTGGTTGCAAGGCCCGAAAAGAGCATGGCTATTCTCCTTCAGTGGCCATTGCTTCATTGGTCATTGTTTCAGCGGCCATTGTCCAGACAGCCAGCTCATTTCCGCTGGGGTCGCGAAAGTGAAAGCGGCGCCCACCGGGAAAAGAAAAAATATCCTGCACAATTTCACCCCCGGCAGCCTTCACTTTCTCCAGAGCAGCCTCAAGATCTGCTGCATATAGAACAGCGAGAGTGCCCGTGGGGCGAACCTCTGTTTCGGTGGTAAAGCCACCATCCATGCCGGCGCTGGCTTTGTCGAATGACGCATAGTCAGGGCCGTAATCTGTAAACTGCCAACCAAATGCGGCCGCATAGAAGGCCTTGGTCGCTGCCATATCTGTCGCCGGAAACTCAATATAGTCGATGCCAAGGTCATTACGGGATGTCATGACGGCCTCCTCGCTGTTATTTTGTTCCGCCACCAGACAGCCGGAAAGCAAAACCAGAAACATATAAATCGAAATATTTTTCAGCATGACAGTCTCTGACTTTTGCGGTGCCGTTACAGATCTTTAGAACGGGATTTCATCATCCAATTCAAAGCTCTGGCCACCGCCTTGTGGCGGGCCCTCATTCATGCCGCCCTGACCACCGGAAATCTGCTGGCCATAGCCGCCGCCCATGCTGGCACCACCGCCTTCGCCCCGGCCATCAAGCATGGTGAGGTTCGAATTATAGCCACGCAACACAACCTCCGTCGTGTAGCGGTCCTGCCCGTTCTGGTCCTGCCACTTGCGCGTTTCCAGCTGGCCCTCAAGATAAACCTTGGAACCTTTCTTCAAATACTGGGACGCCACGCGCACAAGCCCCTCGGAGAAGATAGAAACCCGGTGCCATTCCGTTTTCTCCCGGCGCTCGCCCGTGTTCTTGTCTTTCCAGTTCTCGGATGTTGCCAGAGAAAGGGAGCAGACGGAGCCGCCATTCTGAAACTGTCGCACTTCCGGGTCTGCCCCCAGATTGCCCACCAGAATTACCTTGTTTACACTTCCTGCCATCTCATACCTCCAGTTCCGGATACCCAAATAAAGAGCCATACCTTAATGCGGCTTGCGCCTGCCCGGACGACAAGTTTTCCACAGCTTCGCTCTATATCACACATTCCAGTATGTTCATATTTTGTTCTTTTTGTCAAGCGCGACTCGCTGCTTTATCTAACGTGTTTACCAAGCGAAAGAATTTCCATGCCCCTGAAGACAATCCACATTGCCGGCGCACGTGAACATAACCTCAAGGATATTACGGTTGATATTCCGCGCGACAAGCTGGTCGTGATTACCGGCCTCTCGGGCTCGGGGAAGTCCTCTCTGGCCTTTGACACCATCTATGCCGAAGGACAGCGGCGCTATGTGGAAAGCCTGTCGGCCTATGCACGGCAGTTTCTGGAACTGATGCAGAAACCGGATGTGGACCAGATTGAAGGTCTGTCACCGGCAATTTCCATTGAGCAGAAAACCACGTCGCGCAATCCGCGCTCAACCGTCGGGACAGTGACGGAAATCTATGACTATATGCGCCTGCTCTGGGCCCGGATCGGCGTGCCCTATTCCCCGGCAACAGGCCTGCCGATTACGTCACAGACCGTTTCAGAAATGGTTGACCGACTGATGGGGGAGCCGGAGAAGAGCCGCTTTTACCTGCTGGCCCCAATCATTCGTGGACGGAAGGGCGAGTATAAAAAAGAGTTCGCTGACCTGATGAAAAAGGGCTTCCAGCGCGTGAAGGTGGATGGCACATTTTACGACATCGCGGATGTTCCGGCCCTGAACAAGAAGCTGAAGCACGAAATTGATGTGGTCGTTGACCGGATTGTCATCAAGGACGGCATCGAAAGCCGTTTGGCGGAGAGTTTTGAAACAGCCCTTGAGCTTGCCGACGGCATCGCCGTGGCTGAAAGTGCTGATAAAAAAGATGATGACGGCAACGCTGAGCGGACGATCTTTTCCGCGAAGTTCGCCTGCCCTGTCTCTGGCTTTACCATCGACGAGATCGAACCACGCCTTTTCTCTTTCAATAATCCGTTCGGTGCCTGCCCAACCTGTGACGGGTTGGGCACGCAGATGTTCTTTGATGAGGATCTGGTGGTACCCGACAAGAACAAAACCTTACGTGAGGGCGCGATTGCGGCCTGGTCGAAGACACAAAGCCCGTATTATACGCAAACGCTTGCGGCGCTGGGGGAGCATTACGGGTTTACCGTTGAAAATACATGGCGTGAGCTGACGAAAAAACAGCAGGACAAGGTTCTCTGGGGGACCAAAGGCGAAGATATCCAGTTTGTGTATGATGATGGCCTGCGCCGGTATGAAACCGTTAAACCGTTTGAGGGGGTGATTCCCAATCTGGAACGGCGCTGGCGCGAGACTGACTCTCAATGGGTGCGGGAGGAAATGGAGAAGTTTCAGTCCATCGCCCATTGCGACGTATGCGATGGATATCGCCTGAAGCCAGAAGCGCTGGCCGTGAAGATTGACGGGTTACACGTGTCCGATGCCACCCGGAAGTCCATCAAGGACGCAAGTGCATGGTTTACAGATGTCGAGAAGACGCTCACCCGCAAGGAAAAATCGATTGCTGCGCGCATCCTGAAGGAAATTCGGGACCGTCTGCATTTTCTGAACAATGTCGGGCTGGATTATCTTTCGCTGTCTCGTGCTTCCGGCACGTTATCAGGAGGCGAAAGCCAGCGCATCAGACTGGCTTCCCAAATTGGCTCCGGCCTGACAGGTGTTCTGTATGTGCTGGATGAGCCGTCCATCGGCCTGCACCAGCGCGATAACCAGCGCCTGCTGGAGACGCTGACAAACTTACGTGACATGGGCAATTCCGTCATTGTGGTAGAGCATGATGAAGACGCCATCCGGACCGCTGACCATGTGATTGATATTGGCCCCGGCGCAGGCGTGCATGGCGGCAGAATTGTCGCGGACGGAACGCCAAAGCAGATCATGGCGAACAAGGACAGTCTGACCGGAGACTATCTCGCAGGTCGGCGCGGGGTGCCGGTGCCCGATGAGCGCCGCCCGGTGGACCAGACGCGGATGGTCAAAATCAGTGGGGCTTCTTCCAATAATCTTCAGAATGTCACAGCCGAATTTCCACTCGGGGTTTTGACCTGCGTGACCGGCGTTTCCGGCGGCGGCAAGTCAACACTGACGATTGAAACTCTTTTCAAGGCGGCCTCCCGCAAACTGATGAAATCCAAACAGGTGCCGGGCAAGCATGACGATATTCAGGGTCTGGAGCATCTCGACAAGGTGATTGACATTGACCAGTCACCCATTGGCCGCACACCGCGCTCAAACCCTGCCACCTATACAGGCGCCTTCACCCCGATCCGGGAATGGTTTGCGGGTCTGCCGGAAGCAAAGGCGCGCGGATACAAACCCGGCCGGTTTTCGTTCAATGTGAAGGGCGGGCGCTGTGAAGCCTGTCAGGGTGACGGCGTTATCAAGATCGAAATGCACTTCCTGCCCGATGTTTATGTCACCTGCGACGTGTGCAAGGGCAAACGCTATAATCGCGAGACGCTTGAAGTGGAATTCAAGGGCAAGTCCATCGCGGACGTTCTGGATATGACGGTGGAAGAAGGCGCGAAGTTCTTTTCTGCCGTGCCGGCAATCCGCGACAAGATGGATACACTCAATCAGGTGGGGCTTTCCTACATCAAGATCGGACAACAGGCGACGACACTTTCCGGCGGGGAAGCACAGCGGGTCAAACTCTCCAAGGAGCTGTCAAAGCGGGCGACAGGCCGCACCCTGTATATTCTGGATGAACCTACCACGGGTCTGCATTTTGAAGATGTGCGCCGACTGATGGAGGTCATTCAGGAGCTGGTTAACCAGGGCAATACGGTTGTCATCATCGAGCACAATCTGGAAGTGATCAAACAGGCGGACTGGATTATCGATCTCGGCCCCGAGGGCGGTGATGGTGGCGGTGAAATTGTCGCTGCCGGTACGCCGGAAGACGTGGCAGCCGCCAGGCGCAGCTATACCGGACAGTTTCTGAAAGAAGTGCTGGCCAAGCCCGCAACGGGCCAGACGGCGCGCAAGAAAGCGGCGAAAAAAGCGCCCCGTAAGAAGCGCAAAGCCGCCTGACCTGAAGGATACACGGATAACAGGAACCTGTTTACCAAATTCGGATAACATGCTGCATTAAGTGTAAACGGCCTGTCTGATGCGTGATCTGTTACTCATACTGTTTATCCTGAGCAGCCTCGGGATCACCCTGAGATACCCCTTTGTGGGCATCCTGTTATGGGCCTGGTTCACGCTGGCAACCCCGCAACAGGCAGCCTATGCGGCTGCGAGCCTGCCCCTCAACACTCTCATTGCCGGGGTCACCTTCATCGCCTTCTTCCTGCATCAGGAATATGAGCGGGTCCGGCTCAATCCGTTAATGATCCTGCTGGCTGTTTTTGGTTTCTGGCTGTGGATTGCCCAGACACAGTCACTCGATCCCGGTTTCTCCGGGGAGTTTTACAGCCGCTTTATCAAGATCATTATCTTTATCATGCTGTGCATGATCATGGTGACGACGCGGCTGCGGTTTCATGCCCTGCTCTGGCTGTTTGCCATTGTCATGGGATTTTATGGCGCCAAGGGCGGTGTTTATACGCTGCTCACATTCGGGCAGCGGATTTATTTCGGCCTTGAAGACACTGTTCTGTACGACAACAATCATATGGGGATCGCGCTGGCCGTCACCCTGCCCCTGTTCCTGTATCTGCAGGGTCAGGCTGCCAGCCTGCACCTCAAGCGCGGGATCCAGGTGGTGCTTCTGCTCTCCATCATCGCCATTCTGGGCACGCATTCACGCGGCGCATTTGTGGCACTTGGTGTCTTTGCCGGCATGATCCTGATCCGCTCGTGGCGCAACATGATTATCGGAGCGGCAGCGCTCGCGATTATCGTGCCTGTAGGGCTCAATCTGCTGCCGGATGTCTGGAAGGATCGTATGGCAACGATCCAGAATGCCGATGAGGACGCGTCTTTCCTGCAACGTGTGGATGCGTGGGTGATCAACTACGAGCTGGCACAGGCGCATCCCCTGACCGGTGCGGGCTTGCGCAACTCCTATCAACAGGCCATCGCCAATCAGGTGGAGCCATATCGCGACGCCAGAGCTGCACATAGTATCTATTTTGAGATCATGGGCGGTACAGGCTTTGTCGGGCTTGCAATCTATCTTCTGCTGCTGGGCACAGCGGTGCTGATGGCCTTTCTGGCAAGCCGAAAATACCGTCATGCGGAGACCGGGAAGTGGCGGGCTGACTTTGCCCTCAATGCCGTGGCGTCCCTGGCTATTTTCGGCGTTGCGGCCGCCTCCGTGTCACTGGAGATGTGGGAGGGCTATTTGATCATCATGGCGCTGATCGGCTCTCTTGCCACTGTGGGCGGGAAAGTCGTGGCACCGGCAAAGGCCGGACGCTTTGCAGTGCAGGTCGCGCCAGAGCGTGCCTATGTTCTGCGGCCCCTCGCCAAAGGGTATCAACACCGCGTCTAAGCAGTACAAAGAGGGGGATCAGGCCGAGGCTTCCTGTGCCTTGTGATAATGGCCAGCCGCCGGTTCTGTCTCTTCGCTTTCACTGCTGTTGCGGTCAGGGTCATTGTGAAAGATGTTTTCGTCAGGACAGTCGGGACATTCCACCTGAATGGTCGAGTGGTGAATGTTATATTCCGTGGCCAGTATCTCCTTGACCGAATGCAGCACAGCCTGCGCCCGTGACGGGCCATCAACCTGAATATGCATCACCAGTCTTGGATCCTGCGGGGTCAGCATCCAGATTTGTAATTCATGGATATTGGAAATTGCGGGCACTTTCGCTTTCAGTCGGCCAATCATTTCCTCTGAGTCAAAATCCCTGGGAGCTCCCTGCAGAAGAACGCGCGCGGCATCATTCAGCAGCGGGAATGCTGAGCGCAGGATCAGGGCTGACACAATGACAGTCAGCAATACATCAATGGTCACCCAGCCTGTGGCCATAATCACAAGCGCTGAAATGATCGCTGCAGCAGAACCAAAAATATCAGCAAGGACATGCAGCATGGCCCCCCGCATATTCAGGTCCTCCATGTTGCCCCGGTGGAGTATGTAAAATGCAGCGATGTTAGCCCCAAGACCCAGCACGGCGACGGTCAGCATGAGGCCCGCAGAAATTTCCTGCGGATTGAACATCCGATGCGCAGACTCCCAGAATAGCCAGGCCACGAGCACAATCAGCCCGACGCCATTCAAAAAGCCTGCGAGAACCTGCGCACGTTTGAGTCCGTACGGAAAGCGGTCAGCGTCTGTGCTTTTGGCAGTCAGCCATTTGGCCATCAGCGCAAGGAACAATGCCCCGGCATCGGTCGCCATGTGTCCTGCATCGGCCATAAGCGCCAGTGAGCCAGACAGCAATCCCCCGAAAAACTCGACGATCATGAAAACGAAAATAATGACGAAAGCAAAAAGCAGCCTCTGCCTGTCAGCAGATTCATCCGCACAGGAACCATGATGATGGTGATGGTGAGACGAACTCATGGGTAAAAGTGCTCTCTCTCAGGTTGGGCAACTTGAGGAGTACATAGAACAATTTGGGTTATGCGAGCAAGAGAAATGAAAAATTCTGTAACAAAAACATTATGTTAAGTTATAATATCTCTTTTTGCACGATTGTAATACAAACATGATATATCTTGTAACGTGTGTTCAGGCACGACATCCGGTCAGTCCGGCAACCGGAAGAAGGCGTTCCCATCCCTGACGATTTGTCAGCGTTATCAAGCCGTTTTCCACATAGACGCCCCCCTCGAAACCAAGGCCGAATGATGCGTCAACATTGACGGATACAAGATCGGTGTCCGGGTCAATCGACGTGTACTGCTGACTGGATGTTATACCATAACGGCTCTCGCCAGACTGGCTAGTCAGACTGAGGCGCGTATCAGCACCTTCAATCATCATTTCTGCCCCCTCACCTTCGACGGCCTGAAAGACCAGCACAGGTTCTCTTTCATTGAGGGTCCATAATAACATGCCGCATTTGCCCGCAGGCAGGGATGCTTTGGACAACGCCTGCACATCCGGCGCTTCGGTTGCATTCACGTTGCGGGGCTGTGTGGGGGCCTTGGCAACCTCACGCGCGGGCATCCGATTGGAGATACTTTCACTGACTGATGCGCAGCCGGTCATGACAACAGCAGCGCCTGCAAACAGACACGATAATTTTCTGAACATGCCGTATCCTTCAAAGATCATGGATCAATCAGAAGATTGCCACGCTGAAGCATTACCAAGCGATCACCCTGCGAGTCAAAACCATATAATCTGAGCGCTGAAACAAGATCAGGCGTCGTAGAGCGAACTGTGACCTGCGCGAGATAATCCAGATTGCTTTCCAGTTGTATATCGAGATTGACCTGTTCTGACGGTCCCTGTCCCGCAACGGGGAGAAACAGTGTGCCGTCTTCGCAAAACCCGTTGCCTTCAAGGGGGAACCCCTGCCCGCCATAGCGGCGCGCTGTGGCGCGCAGACTGTCTGTCCAGAGCGTAAACTGTCCGTATTCACATGACTGACCACGAAACGACAGCGTATCAACATCTACGCGCAAGGCACCGCTCATCGGCGCATCGAAAGCATCCCTGATGCCATACTGCCCAAGATCCAGCATCAGGATTGTATCTTCAATGCGTATTTGGCGCGTGGCGGTAACACTTATCTGCCCCCCTGCTGCCAGAGAAAAACCATCTATGGTGAATCTGGTAGACACGCGGCCAGTGAGAAGTGGCAGGAAGCCCGTCTGCTGCTTAATATCACCAATCGGATAGTTCTGATACTGGGCATCATTTATTTCGCCATACCAGAGTGTCCCCTCAACGCTGCTCCATGACAATCCTCTGTCATCAAGGCCAGACCATTTCAGTACCAGGATCAATGGCAGGGAAGAAATAACATGCAGGACAAAAAGGAATAGACCTGCAAGACCGTACAGAGTCCGCTTTTTCATGACTGTCAGCCGCTCTGCACAAAAGTTATACTGGCATCAATCGTTCCGTCATTGCTGCGCGTATCATTTAACCGGGCATTCTGCACAACGATACGATGTTGCGCCTGCAATTCCTCCAACCAGACAAAAAAGTCTCCGGCAGGTGCCGCAGCAAAGGATATGGTCAACGTCTGATCTTCCTGATTTGTGCGGATATTGATCCAACGTAAGCCGGATTGCTGAGCCGTGCGGGTGATGATGCTGCGTAAGTTGTCTGCTGAAAGCTCAGTTGTGGCCTGCATGGCCGACGCCGACGCCGCACGATCTACCATTTGCGAGAGATTTTGTGCTGCGGTCAGGTTGCGGCTTGCCGTCGTATTGTAATTCATCAGGGGGCGCACGATCAGCATGGTAAAGGCAAAGACAGCCAGCAACACCAGCATGACCGATATCAGCAGTCTTTCCCGCTCACTTAGCCCTTTCCACCAGGTCATCATGCCGCTCCCCTGATCGTCAGACGTCCGGAATAGCCGTTTCCTGCTGGGGTCAGACTGCGTCCCTCATCGACTTGCAAGCCATACTGGGTCAGGGCCTCCTTGAGGCGATCAAGATCGTCAATCGTTGAAAACTGTAAATCGGCGATCAGTGTGCCGTCTTGCTGATATGTCAGTAAAGAGAGTTCCGCCCCGCCAAGCTCTTCCAGCGAAGCAGTCAAGCGGGCTGACAATAGGAGAAACCGGGACTGCGAGCCGTCAATCGCGCCGGCCAACTGTTGTGCCTGATTTCGCAGGTTCCGGATCGGCAGATCGGGATAGGCAACCCTGAATTTATCTTCGGCCTGCGCTGTAATACTATCCGCGGCAGCATTAAATCTGACTGCTTCCCCCAGCAGCGTAGCAAAAAACAGGACAAGACATGCTGCAATCATGGCGCCAGCCAGTCGCCATGGGCGCAAATGTTCTAACCAGTCTATGCCGGGTTCAAACTCCCCCTGTAGAATGTTCACAGGTCCGGCTTTATGAATGTTGGCCGTATAAAAATCAGTCAGCGTTGTTTCATCTTTGATCTGAAAGTGCTCAAGCTCGATATCTGCTGCATTGAGAACTGGATCAGAAGAGCGTGACAGTAATATCACTTTGGGGACGCTTTTTACGTCAAGAAGCCCAGGCACAAGATCCCTCGCGAATGCTTCTTCTACGGCAAACCCCTCGCCCTTGAAGTTATACAGTAGTCTGCCATTATCGGTGAGGATAACGGCGGCTGTTTCCTCCAGTGACAGACAAAGAAAGTCTGCGGTTACGCTGTCCGCACGGATGCCAAGGCCCGCGGCAGCAGAAATCCAGTCCTGCAGCAGATTTTTTTCTACCGCGATGACAGTTCGTTCATCGGCGCCACGCGCCTCGACCGCGCAGACATGCAGGTCCTCAACACCACTCCCCAGATCATCTTCGAGCAGAAACCGGGCGGACTGAAGGAATTGCTGACGGGATTTTGCCGGTGACGAAATCTGACGGGCCACGAAAGGCTCACCCTTAAGGATAAGCATAGTTTCAAGGTCCGGATTATGAGCGGTTGCGGCATAATCTGCCAACGAAGCGGACACATCGCTTCTGATAACGCTGCCTTCTCTGGCAACTGCCCAACGCAACGGATCGTCCGGCGTATCTCCCGCAAAGATAAGTTGCATCTGCATCAATTCATTAACCCGAACTTGCGCCTGATCGCTGTTGCCGATCCATCCCTGCTTACCTCAATCAGACTTGTCATGGCCAGTGTTGCGTCGTGATGGTTAACATCAGCCTTCAGGGTTATGTAGCGGCTCCAGAGATTGGGACGGCTTTGCACGCTTTCATCAATCGTGCCAGATGCGGCTTCCGGCAATAAGGCCCAGAACTGGTCAACGGTTTCAAACCCGCCTTCCGGCCTTGCCTCCAGAAGCCTGATGGTTTCATTCAATGAAACTGCACCGCCCATCATGGCATAAAGCACCAGCGCATTATCTTCCGTAACCATATTGATGTTCAAGGGTGATCGTTGCGTTGTAGGGTGTGCACAGACAAAAGGAGCAAGGCGCGCATAAACTTCTCCGGAATACCAGTAAATTGACCTCAACTCGCTGATATCTGCCAGCAAAGTATTCCCTGCGCGGTATGGCACCTCAAGCGAGGCATAGGCTGCATCTTCGGCACCTTCCGAATTCGGCAACCCGTCCGTATCGAGCCAGTCCACCAGTGAATCCGTCAAGGCACGTTGCAAGGATCCAGGTATCTCAAGGGCCGTGAGGAGAAGCTGGTATTCTGTGATCGCTGCCGGGTCTGCTCGCCGTTCCTGTTCGCTGGAACTGACAAGACTATTCAGGTTGAAGCAGACAGTTTCATCCTTCATCGACGCCGTCATCAAACCGGTTTCCAGCGGAAATGTGGCTGGCTCCTTTGCCCAGATATCCTGCAAGGTGTCGCGTGCAGGCTGTTGTTGCCACTGCGCTTCCAGCAATAACAGCCCGAAGGTTTCAGCTCCTTCAATATACCATCTGGCCTGTGTCAGTGCTTCAGCTGTGAATGCGCGCGCGGTCGTGACCTGTACCGTGCGGGTCATGGCAATGGCAATGGCCGCCAGTGTCGCCATCAAGAGCAGAACGACCAGCAAGGCAACGCCGCGTTGCGCCTTGCGACCAGCCCGTCGCCTTATGCAAGGACGGTGACGCATTACGCAGATGCTCCCCTGATGAAAAACAACTGGCGTACCGGCCCGAACACCGGATGCTCAAAATTCAACTCGACAGCACGCGGCGCAATGGCACCAACCCGGCTTTGCCACTGATCTCGCCAGCGTGGACCATCCAGAAAGCTGATTGAAACATCCGTTACGCTGTTAAAGAGCACCTGTTCGGTGAAAGGCGTCTCGTCAAGGCGGTCCAGAAAAGGCCAGACGCGACGTATGATTTTGTCCTCTACGAGCAGGTACTCAATATACTGAAGGGAAGATTGAGGATAGATATGGTTCGGATTGAATCGACCGTTACTGACAAGTGCGACAAGCAGTACCTCGCCCTCATCATTGATCAGAGGATCACCAAACTGGAAGTTACCGCCACGCATCGCCGCAGGTGTTCGCTGGCCGAGATCATTGCGCGTGAGCCGACCGGAAAGTTGCGCCATATCTGCCTTGATGAGCGATCTGGCAACCTGAAATTCCGCTGCCGTCTGCGTTGCCCGTGTTAACTGCCCGTCGCTGTCAAGGCCCAGTCGCATGATCACAAGACAACTGGTCGCAATTACACTGAAGACAGAAAGGGCGACCAGCATTTCCACAAGGGTGAGGCCTTTCTGGGCATGGCGCTTGTTCACAACCCGCCCTCCCTGAATGCCGTGACGGAACTGATTACCTGATTGCTGTCCCCAGGGCGTACGGTGACTGTCACCCGGAACATGCCGTCTGCAACAGTTTCTGCCAGCTCCCTTTCCCATATCCATACCTGACCGGCCAATTCAGCTTCTCCTTCGCTCGCCAGCGTCTGCGGCAAACTGAATGGGGCCAGTGTTTCTGTCATGACGTTCTCGGCAACAATGCCTGCCAGAACACGCTGTTCGATATCCGCAGTTGTGCGCACGGATTGAGCAATCAGCGCCAGCAGGGCAACGATTGCCGTTGACAGAATAAACATCGCAATCAGCACTTCAGTCAGGGTAAACCCTTTCTGATTTCCAGCGATAGAACGGCTACTCATCAGCAAGCCCTACCGTTACTTTTCCATCAGATGACTGACGAACATACCAAAGACTCCTTGCATCTGCGAGTGTTATCTCAACAGGCATAACCTCTCCTGTTGGCTGCCAGATAATATCCGGCGTTATGGGGCGCGTGTCTTCCCGCTTACTGCCTGACTGGCCCAGAGACTGACCAAGCGACTGACCAAGCGACTGACCAAGCGACTGACCTGGAGACTGGCTGCTGCTGACCCCCGCTGTGCCGGGGCGCAACAGCGTGGTGCGTGAAACCTCAAAGATGAGCTCGTCCGTCTGGGAATTCTCGGGGTTGGACGCGCCTGCCAGCTCAAGAGCCTGCCAACCCTGCCCATCGAAAAGCTGGAACTGGTAGGTGCTGACAGATATTTCCAGTGCGACCGGTCTGCCACCAGTGACTGACAATTCTTGGGCCGCTTTCATCTGTCGTCCCAGCTCGTATGCCATGCGTTCTGCAGTGCTTTTACCCGGTGGTATCGTGAGCACGACAACCCCTGCCAGCAAGCCGATAATCGCCAGTGCCACCAGAATTTCGACCAGCGTCAGACCGGATTGGGGGCGCCTATTGCCAGTTGCCAATATCGGCATCGTTGCCTTCGCCACCTTCGCGACCATCAGCCCCGAAGGAATAGATATCGATCTGACCGTTCTCACCGGGTGTCTGATAAACATACGGATTACCCCATGGATCGAGCGGCAGCTTGCGGATATAGCCGCCGGGACGATATGAGGCCGCTCTGTTTACCCCGTCCGGCACCGTCACCAGGGCTTGCAGGCCCTGTGCCGTTGTCGGGTATGTTTTCATATCCAGCCGATATTGATCGAGAGCGACCTCCAGACTGGAGATGTCCGCGCGGGCCTTCTGGATATCAGCCTGGTCGGCTGCCGGCAGGACGTTGATAACGACAATGGTAGTCAGCAGGCCCAGAATGACCAGCACCACCATCATCTCCACAAGCGTCAGACCGCGCTGGCGGTTTCGCCGGAGTTCTCTGCGTTTTTTCTGCATGTTCATCATGGTCGTAACCTTCACTTCTACCCGACTGTCAGCGTGTTGATCTGTAACACCGGCACGAGGATCGCCAGCATTACAGTCATGATAATAAGCCCCATGCCTACAACAATTACCGGCTCGATCAAGCGCAGCGCGACGGTGGTCGCCGTATCAAACTCACTCTCCATCTGGGCGGCTGTCTTGTCGAGCATGAGAGGTAACTCGCCTGCCCGCTCACCAGCTGCAACCATATAGCCCAGCATGGGTGGGAATGCGGCCGCCTTCTGTAACCCGCCGGCGAGCGATGCACCCTCGCGCACAGA
The DNA here is from genome assembly GCF_030758415.1 of Parvularcula sp. IMCC14364. Taxonomy (NCBI): domain Bacteria; kingdom Pseudomonadati; phylum Pseudomonadota; class Alphaproteobacteria; order Parvularculales; family Parvularculaceae; genus Parvularcula; species Parvularcula sp. IMCC14364. The sequence goes on from NZ_CP132334.1 coordinate 1,624,787, forward strand.
TGTGAGTGTATCTGCCAGCTGTTCGCGCAGGCGGGTGTTCATCACCGTACGCCGGGATGCCTGCAGACAGTCAAGGAGAGGCACACCCGACGCAAACAGCGTCGAAAGGGTTCGGGCAAAACGGGCAGCATCCATGCCCTTTGCCAGCCGCCCGAAAACCGGCAAGCGCAGCAGGAAAGTATCTACCCTGAGCCGCATGGCCGGTATGCTCAACGCACGCCAGAAACCCATGACCGCAAGCACGGTCACTATCAGCAACCAGATACCCCAGTTCTGCAGGAAGCCGGAGACGCCGATGACAAGCCGAGTCACGAGCGGCAGTTGCGCTCCCATAGTATCAAACTGCTCGACAATCTTTGGCACGATAAAAATCATCATGCCGGAGATGACCAGAGTGGCTATCACGGCAAGAGCAGCGGGATAGATCAGCGAAGTCATCGCTTTCATGAGGGTCGCCCGGTTCTTTTCCAGCATGTCCGCCAGACGAACCATCACTGTTCCGAGATCACCGGAAGTCTCGCCTGCTGCAATGATGCCGCGATAAAGGTCAGAAAATATCAGTGGATGTTCGGCCAGGGCATCTGATAATCGCCAGCCTTCTATCACACGTGAACGGATCGTCAGCAATGTGCCGCGCACCCCGGGCTTGTTCATCTGAGCGGCCACAGCATTGAGCGCTTCTTCAACCGGGGTTGCAGAATTTACCAGAATAGCGATCTGGCGCGTCACCAGGACAACATCATGCTTTGAAAAGGAAGGTTTCTTGCGCTTTTGCCCGTCGACATCCATGCCGACATTTTCGAGACTCAACGGTGTCAGGCCGCGATCAAGTAACTCACGGCGGGCAAGACGCACACTGTCAGCAGAGAGAATGCCCTTTCGGGTTTTTCCCGTCGTATCCAGCGCCTGATACTGAAACGCGGTCATGAGAGGCTCTCCTCTGCCTGATCTTTCTGCAGAACGCGCAATACTTCCTCAACAGAGGTGATGCCATTGCGCGCATGGGCAAAGCCATTCTGAAGCAATGTCTGTGCATTGCGGAATGCATGATTTGCCAGCTCCTGCTCGCTGGCATCTTCATGGATCATCTTCTTTAGCGCCTCGTCAGCAATAACCAATTCGTACACGCCGACGCGGCCTTCATAACCGGTATGATTACAGCGGCCACAGCCTGCGGGTTTGTAGAGTGTCACAGCCTCCTCAGGCGAGGCCCCGAGCAGGTGCAACTGTGCAGCTTCCGCCTCATACGGAACCTTGCAGGCAGGACAGAGCTGACGCAGCAGGCGTTGCGCCATCACACCCGCCAGTGTGGATGAGAGCAGGAATGCCTCCACGCCCATATCCCGCAACCGGGTCATAGCCCCAACGGCAGAATTTGTGTGAACAGTGGACAGCACCAGATGTCCCGTGAGACTTGCCTGTACTGCAATCTGAGCTGTTTCCACATCACGGATTTCGCCCACCATCACAATATCAGGATCTTGCCGAAGGATGGCCCGAAGGCCCGCTGCGAAAGTCATGCCGACTTTGGTGTTAACCTGCGTCTGGCCAACACCGTCCAAAGCATATTCCACCGGGTCTTCCACTGTCAGGATATTCCGTGAGGGATCATTCAGCAGGGAAAGAGCACCATAAAGCGTGGTGGTTTTACCAGAGCCCGTTGGCCCGGTGACAAGAATAATGCCGTTCGGGCGTTGCAACAGCGACTTGAACCGCCCCAGCAAAGCCGAAGACATCCCCAGTGTGTCCAGGTCAAGCCGTGCCTGCTCCTTGTCAAGAAGGCGCATGACAACACGCTCGCCAAAGCGGGAAGGCAACGTCGAAATCCGTACATCAACGGCCCGCCGCCCCAGAGAAATAGAGATCCTGCCATCCTGTGGCACACGCTTTTCGGCGATATCCAGCCTTGCCATCACCTTGACCCGGGATGTCAGAACCGGAGTCATCCGCGCTGGCAGATTCAAAACCTCGCGTAGAACGCCATCAATGCGCAACCGAACCGAGACTTCTTTTTCATACGGCTCAATGTGAATATCAGACGCCTTCGTCTTGACCGCTTCAGCAATGAGCGCATTGATGAGACGAATGACCGGGGCGTCATCTTCGCTGTCGAGAAGATCGGCTGTTTTTGGCAACCCCTCAGCCAGACTTGAGAGATCTTCGTCACCTGTTGCCCCAAGCTCATCTGTTGAAATGCCTTCAACGGAATAAATCTCGGAGAGACGTCGCTCGAATATATCATCCGGCAAGTCTTCCAGAGTGACCGGCCGCCCCAGGAACCGCCTGGCCTCAATCCGTGCCCAGATATTTTCCTGTACATTTTCGGATGGCTTTTTTTGCCCGACAACGAAGCCCGGCTCGCGCCTGGCCAGAACGATCAGCCCTTTGTCGCGCGCAAAAGAATAGCTGAACTTAGGCAGCGGCAGCTCATCTGCCGTTGCGTCTTTCGGTTCGCCCTTGGTGACTGTGTCTGACATTGTACTGTCCACCTGGTCAGTACTGCTCCTCATAGACCGGGGCAGGAAGAATATCGGGATCGACACTCAAATACTCTTCCACAAGTCGGTCTATGGAGGGTTTTTCATTTCGGCTTTTCAGAAGCTGTTGCTCCCGGACATAATCATACTTTCTGGCAGTTACACGGCGTGCTGTCGCTTCATCACGCAGGATCGTTGGCTTGATGAAGATCATCAGGGTGCTTTTGGTTGTGGAGCGCGCGCTGCTTTTGAACAGATTGCCTGCAATTGGAATATCTCCCAGAAACGGCACTTTATTTTCAGTGATCTGACGATTGTCATCTATCAGCCCGCCCAGAACCAGAATGGACCCGTTATCCGCATTAGCGGTTGTGGATACGCTGGCCTTGTTGGTCACGAATTCCTGATTAACGCTGGTCAGCGCGCCATTGATGCTGGACACTTCCTGTGTAATCTCCAGGCGAATTGTGTCCCCGTCACTGATCTGAGGTGTTACTTCCAGAATGATCCCAACTTCCTGTCGCTCAACCGTGCGGAATGTATTGCTGAAGTCGGTCCCTGTCTGCTCTCCCGTCGTGATCGGAATTTCCTGACCAACCTGCAAGCGCGCAGGCTGATTATCGAGGGTTACTGTAAACGGCGTGGAGAGAATATTTGAATCTGTGTCAGCTTCAATGGCCGTCAAGATGGCCCCGAAAATTGTCCCGTCAGCAGACTTGCCGCCCGTACCGATGGAAAACCCATCCAGACCAAGGAAAGAGCCGATAGCCGCTTCCAGCAGGCGTTCGGTGCCCGGTATCAACTGCCCTTCATTAGTGGTCGTGGTGCGGGTTCCACTCGGGTCGATTACAGTCACTTCTTCATCGCCAATGCGCTCATCAGCGAAGAAAGCGGCCCCGACACCGGCCAGCACATTTGGTTGTGTATTACTGAAATTTTGCGAGGTAAACGGAATTTTTTCCCCTGCAATGACATATTGCAGGCCCAGATCCCGGGCAACATTATCCGAGATATTCACGACGATTGCTTCTATCAACACCTGCGGGCGACGGATATCCAGCTGTCGCACAACCGAAGCGATGATGCGCTGCGTATCGGTGTCAGCATTCACGACGAGTGAGTTTGTCTGGGCGTGAAAAACGATAGAGGGTTTACGGTTTGCAGAATCCTCACCGTAACTTTTTTCAATCATTTCAGTCAGGAGCGGCACAATCTCCTCGCCATCCGCGTGCGAGAGCCGGATCACTGACAGATCCACTTTGGAGGTGCCCGCAAGATCGAGGTCCTGAATCACAGGCAGCAATTTGCCGATCTCGCGTGGATTGCCCCGCAGAATGATCGTATTGCTGGCATCGACCGCAACGACGCTGATGCCACTGCTGCCAACGGCAGACTCTCCGGCACTTCTGGCACCAAGGTCACGCAACACAGCGGCTACCTCACCGGCAATCGCATTTTGTAACTGAATGGTCCGGACGACCGAGGTATCCTGATCAATACTGTCAATCACGCCAAGCAATCGGCTGACATTGGACGCTGTGTCCACGATGATGATCGAGTTGCTTTCGAGCACCGGCGTGACAATGCCCCGTTCACCAATCAGGCCACGCAAATTAGTGGCTGCGGTGCGCGCATCAACCAGATTGAGCCGGACAATGCGGGTCACATATTCACCGCCAGCAGCTGACGCGGCGCCGACATTCGCCTGACGGGTCGCTGTATCATTGGGAACGATCTTGTACTCACCATCACTGATCGGCAGGACGGCGTAGTTATTCACCTGCATGGTTGCCAGAAACAGCTCCCAGATTTCATCCGATGACAGGGTCGCCTCCGGCGGCGCAATAATCGTCACCTTGTTGTTGGCGAGACGCGGATCAATGACAAACTTGTACCCAGTCAGAACAGAGACTGTCCTGATGAAATCGCGAATGTCCGCCCCCTCATAGTTGTTCAGGATAGACCCGCCATTACTCTGGGCACCGGCAGGCGCAGCATGAAGCATGTGCAGGCTGACAGCAGCACACATTGCCAACAGGATTTTAGGTAACTTCACCATTACTGTAACTCCGAGAGGATGACGGGCAGTTCAATTTCTTCGCCACCCCGATTGATGGTGAGGACAATACGGTCCTGATTTTTCATCTCATCCAGCATCTCGAACAGTCGCTCCGGGTTTTGCGGGGCTGTCTGCCCGTTGATCCTGCTGATAACGTCCCCTTCACTGAGGCCCGTACGATTGAAGGCGCTCTGGTCTGCGCCCGCGGTTACGACATATTGCCCTGTTGCGATGCCATTGGCGCCGCGCACGGGACGAAGCACGAAAATCTCTGCCAGACGCTCCAACGACATGCTGGCACTGTTGTTACGCCCAGCCGGGGCCGTCGCCCCTGTTACGCGACCAGGTGCACCTGCCTGCTGCGCACCAGAAGCGTTGTTTGCTTTGTCCAGTGTAACAGATTCCAGGACACCATTGCGTGAAATAATGGCCCGCCGGGACTCAAGTCGCTCAAGCGTGACGCCGGGTTCAATTTCGTCACCAACGAGGTAGGTCTTTGCCGCCGCTGAACCAACCCTGATAATTGCACTACCGCGACCTCCCTCGAGAATCATGGCACCAGAGATAGAAATATTGAGCGTGGTTTCAACGGCATCAATATAGTCAGGGTCGCGCGCCGAGACTGTTGTCGTGGAAGCGCTGAACGGGTTGTAGCGCGCCAATACACTGTAATCTTCTGATGTCGCTGAGCTGGATGTCGCCAGCACGGCGACAGCATCCGGGTTACCGCCGTCATCTGCCGGCGTTATTACCGCCAGCACAAAGCGGGCAGCGAGCAGGGACAGCAACGCCAACGCACACACCTCAACAATGCTGACAATTTTGCTCTTGCGCCCGTCTGACGAACGACCGGGTTTCATGCGCAAAAAGGCTGGATATTTCAAACTCAACGTACTCAAGCCCGACCTGCTTTGCTTACTGTCTCACACATCAAACGCACCAATGACGCCTAACTGTTTTGCGGCCATCTGCCAATTTAGGTAATCTACAGCAAAAACAGTGCCTTACCACCTAATATTTGGCACGAAAAAAGGCGGCAAAAGCCGCCTTTTCTCAATTTCTGAGGCCTGTTACGCCTAGAATTCGCGTTTCAGGCTGACGGAGAACGTACGACCAAGTTCATACTGTTCAAAGTCCACATCGCTAACAGTAGAGTTAAGCGTTTCGCGAACGGCGTTGTAATCATCGTTGAAGATATTCTGAACCTTCACACCGAGATTGTAGTCAGAACCAAAAAGCGCGAGATCCTGATTGATCACAAGATCAATCGTGATCGGAGGCTCCTCAGTGATTTCAGGAAGGCTACCCTCACCGCGGTAGAGGATCCGATCACTTGAGTAGTTCGCCAGAACTGTGGCTTTTGAACCAGTGTCATTGTTCTCAACGCCCAACTGGAGGTTGAAGAGGTGATCTGATTGACCAACCAGGCGGCTGCCATCTGAGATAAAGGCATTCGCAGGGTCTTCACTGGCAACAATCCCGTTCGGTGACGCTACAGAGCGAATAACTGTGCCTGTGTTGTCAACTTCAGAGTCTGAGTATGTGTAGTTGGTTTTGAAAACCAGGTCCTTCCCGACAGCCCACGGCGTGTCGAAAAGCTCGGCCAGGTCAAAGTTTTTCTCCAGTTCAAATTCAACACCCCACAATTCTGCAGACGGTGCGTTGAAGAAGGACTGAACACTGACATCGCCTTGCGTACTGAAGAAGTCTTCAATCGGCTTCTCGAACTCTTTGAAGAAGAACCCGAGAGTAGCGAACTCACCGCGCGCAAAGTACATCTCAAGACGGGCATCGTAGTTCTTGATCTCAGTGTTCACGAGGAACTGGTTACCAAGATAAGGGATGTCTGTCTCAGGATCATCAAAACGTACAGTCGTCAATTCGCGGAACTGAGGACGTGTAATTGTCTCAGAGTAACCGACGCGAAGCTGAATATCCGCATTGCCAAACAGATCAGTCGTTTCAGTGAATGGCGGTATCCAGGTCAATGTCACCGCTGGCAGGAAGTAATCTGTCTCCAGAAGCGGGTTCAAAGTACGTGTGCCAGTTGGGTCGATCGTCGCAAAAGTTTCAGTTTTTTGCTTGGATTCCTCGTAGCGACCACCAATGGCTGCACGAAGATATTCACCCAATTCAATGTCCGCCCCCGCATAAGCGGCAGTAACCTGGAGCAGACCTTCAAAATTGTCAGGCTGCTGAGCAGTAGACTGCAAGCGAACGACAGGGCCTGTTGTGCCAAGAATTTCATCTGAGAAGATCAGGTCAGCACGACTGCTGAGCACTTCCTGAGGGAAGCTGCCGACGAATGTGAAGTCACGACGCTGTGCATCACGCTCTGTCAGATCATAAGCTGCACCGAAGATAACGTCGAATGCACGACCATCAAGATCGAACGGGATGAGAAAATCTGCACCGAAGCTCAGAGATGTGTCATCGATTGTACCGAAGTTGATGAAGTTGTCAGAGTCGTTATTGGAGAAGGTGAAATCGGTATTCTGGCCAACAATCTCAAAGCTGGTCTGACGCTCATAAGGAGCCTCACGACGACCTTCACCATATGCGGCACGCCAGTCGAACTCGATTCCTGATCCGTCATTAAAGACACTCTCAGAAAACAGAACATGTGAGCCGTTTGTCTGGAATTGAAGAATTTCACGTTCTGTGAAACTTGTATTCTCTTCCAGGAAGCGGTCCTGACCCTGGTCACGAACACCAGAACTGATCTGGGATTCTTTGGTCGTTTTGCGAACGACGAGACCAGTGAAATTCAGTTCGTTATTCAGGCCCCACTCAAGCCCTGTTGAGCTAAGAGCGGAAACAGTGATGTCCTGAGCGGTAGAAACGTACTCCGTTACATCTTCCGTAAGATCCAGGAAACCACCGGTCTGGTTGAAGGTTTCAGGACGGACGCGTGTGCCGTTACGGGTTGTCCACTCGTTGCCATAACCAAGATAGAAAACAGTACCGAGCTCGTAGTTCCCGTCAGTGTCAAAGACCTTACCAAAAGCAATATTACCGCTGCCATTCAATGGTGCGGAATCTTCACTGATCAGCAAAGTATCAAACTGATCAAAGCTCTGACGTGCAGGAATAGACAGATCACGCTCGCCAGGATTCTGGGCCAGGAATGTCCGGACCTCAGAAGGCAAATCGCGCAGACCATCATCATACCCCAGGAAGTCTGCGTCGCCACCATCGTGGAACAGACCAGAGGCAAAGGTTGTTTCTGTATTTGCGCTGAAAGACACACCTACTTCAAGGAAGTCTTCATTCGGGATTGATTTTGAGCGCAGTTCAACAACACCACCACCAAATTCACCAGAATATTGTGGAGAGAATGTTTTTTGAACCAGTGAACCATCCAGAACGGAAGTCGGGAACAAATCCAGTGGCGCTGTCCGCTTGAGCGGTTCAGGGCTTGGCAGTTTCGATCCGTTAAGTGTAGCACTGGAATAACGCGAGTTCAGACCGCGCACGATCACGAACTTGCCGCCTTCAATGGAAAGACCAGTTACACGACGCAAAGCATCAGCGATATCCGAATCCCCAGTCCGGATAAAATCTTCACCGTCCAAAACGCTGGAGATTTCTGATGTTGCTTTTTTCTCGTCAGGAATATTCTGGCCGCGAACGATGATGACATCATCCTGAGCGACCGCTGCGCCTGAAGCAACAAGCATCGCGGTAGCGAGCAGTGCTGATGGCGCTAATGTATTAAACTTCTTCATGGTTAACCTCTGTTGCCCCCTGGGCGTTAAATTACCTCGTACTCGGATTGGTATAACCGGCGGACATTGCCCGCCGGTTAAGAGTTCAATTAGTTACAGAGACCAAGGGTCCAGTTAACGTACCAGTCGTCAGCCGCATTCTCTACAGCGCCAATGTAAGTCACGCTGTCGAAGAAGTCGCTTCCGGCTGGCAGGCTAGCTGTTACTGCGTTCTCACTCGCACCAGGAACAACTGTTGATGTACAACCAGGAGCCGCTGTGAGCGTGCTGTCGATGTTGTTTGTCACGCCATCTACGTTGCCATTTGCAGCAGCGAAGACCGGGCTTGAAACAGTACCGTTTGTTGTCACACCGCCAGCGTTGTTGGAAGCGATGAAGGAACTGAAGAACTCTGTGAAGACAGAGGTGTCAGATGATGCCTGCGTGAAGTCAATCGCACCTGCACCTGAACCTGCGATAACCATGTTGTAGACTTCACCGTCTGTACCAGCACGAAGCTGCGCGCCGAAGTCAGTGTTCGGGTCACCGAGGAATGTGACGTTGGCAATCGTCGGGTTCGAACGTGGCAGAATGTCTGTGTCATTACTGCGGTTGTCACCTTCAAAGCCATTGTCACCATCATCAGAGGCATGCTGGATGATCACGTACTGCACATTACCTGTCCAGCCATCTGTCCAGTCAAGGGAGTCGTCGCCATTGCCCGTAAGAACAATGTGCTTCGCGTTGACTGTACCACCGAAGAACTCAACGCCATCATCGACGTTGTTATCAACCTGAATGAAGTCAACTTCCGTGGCTGAACCAACACCCTGGAAGGCGATACCGTTCAGCTCGTTACCGGAAGAGAAGCGGAAGCCACCGTTGCGCACCTGAACAAAGTTCAGAACACCGGAGTTATCTGTTGGAGAGTTACCGCCGAAGAGGCCTGAGCCGCCCTCACCTGTTTTCTCGCAAAGCTCTGGGTTTGCCACAGGATCAACAGTTGTTACGTCACAATCATTGATTGGGGCGCGACCGTTGATCACGAGGCCACCGAACTGACCGCGTGCCGTAGCCTCACCAAGAACATCCTGCTCGGATGTGAAGATGATCGGGCTTCCGTCAGTACCAAGAGCCTGTATTTGAGAACCACGGGATACAACGACTGCGTCCTCACCAGAACGACCGTAGATTGTGACACCTGGGTCGATGGAAAGAACAGCTGAAGAAGCACCTGTGTCAGGGTTTGCAGCATCAGCGCCAGCATCTTCACCAACGAAGACAGTACCGATGAAGCTATAAATATTGCCACTTGTCAGACGCAGATCTGAAGTGATCAGGTTTGGCAGGATACAGATGAAGTCTTCGGAGCGACCGATAGAAGCACCTGTGCCTTGCGTCGCCGTCCCAGACGGACAACCGCCGTCGTCACCAGCCGGGATGATGTTGTCGAGAGACCAACCTGTTGTCCAGTTCTGGCTGTTTGTCTCGTTGTCAGGATCGAAAGCACCAACATAAACAGCCGCATCAAAGCTTGCATCCAGTGTTGTTGGATCTGTTGCCGTTACAGCTTGCTCAGCAGCACCAGGGATAACGCCGTTCATGGAGTTGTTCGCCGCATTAGTGCTGTTTGTTGGCGTGATGCCTGTGAATGGCGCGCCGCCACCAGCAAATACAGAACTGATTGTCGGCGTTGCGTTTGTAGATGACTGCTGATTGAAGTTGATTGAGTTATCAGTCCAGCCAATCAGAATGGCGTTCGCGATGTTACCCGCTGTACCCGCACGAAGCTCAAAACCATTATCGCCTGTCGCGCCCGCAAAGAACGTCAGGTTAGAGAGGTTTGGATTTGAACGTGGCAGAATGTCTGTATCGTTACCGCGGTTGTCACCTTCGATACCGTTGTCGCCGTCAGTATCGTCCTGAACAACAAGACCGTACTGCAGGCTACCTGTCCAGCCATCTGTCCAGTCGATAGAGTCGTCACCGGCACCCGTGATGATCACGTGGTTTGCATCAACTGTACCGCCGAAGAACTCAACACCATCATCGACGTTGTTGTGAACCTGGATGAAATCAACGTCTGTGGCGTCGCCGACACCCTGGAAGGCGATACCGTTCAACTCGTTACCGGAAGAGAAACGGAAGCCACCAAACTGTACACGAACGAAATTCAGGATACCTGAGTTATCGTTCGGGTTACCACCACCGAAGAGACCTGAGCCGCCTTCACCAGTCTTGTTACAGCCAGCCGGGTTTGCAACTGGATCAACTGATGTCACGTCACAATCGTTGATAGGCGCCAGACCGTTAAGGGCAAGACCGCCAAACTGGCCGCGCTGTGTAGTGCTGCCATTTTCACCAGATATGCCGTCGCTGGCACGCTCTTGAGCTGTGGTACCGTTACCGAAAGCAATATCCTGCAGTGAAGTAAAGATAATCGGGTCGCTCAGCGTACCATCAGCAATCAACTGTGATCCCGGGCTGACGAAGAGCGCATCCTCACCAGACTGACCAACGATTACCGCACCTGGCTCAATCGTCAGGACAGCTGTTGCGCCACCTGGGTTTGTGATTGTGTTATCACCAACGAATACACTGCCTTGCAACGCGTAACCAACTGGGGTCGCGCCAGATTTACCAGGCAAAGTAAGGTCAGCTGAGATTGTGCCGGAAGGGACAACACATGCTGTGATATCAATGCCACCACTTGTTGCTGTGCCTGCAGATGTACCGGACGGGCAAGTGAAGCCATCCGGAATGAGATTGACCGCATTCTGCGCGCCGCCATCGTTCCCGCCACCGACTGTGACTGGGCCTATGTTGCCCTGGTTTGAATTATCGCCGCTGCCTGAACAGGCTGCGAGTACCGCGCAAGCAGACGTGACGAGAAGACCAGAACGGAATTGAGAGAGAAGCTTCATTTTGATTTGCCCCCAAGGCAAGAGTTGACGAAAAAACAAAAACCCACGGTTTCCCGGCGGTTGAGCATGGCAATAGCCCCTGTTTGCAATACTTTTGTGACAGATATTTACAGTTTTTGTGTCATCGGCAGAGTGTGGCCCTTATGCGTACGCACAATGTGCGCCCCGATGATCTCTGTAAGTGCTAAAGTCTTTTTGTAACCTGTACTTGGAGCAATAGCCGCTTGCCTCTATAGGTGCGCCTGGGATTTGTGAAAGTTTTTGGAAATTGCGCCTGTGACGCCTGAAATTCTCTCAGTATCAGCCGATTTTCTGATTCTTGCCCTCGGTTTGACTGTTGGCAGCTTTCTGAACGTGGTGATTCATCGCGGGCCGGTGATTTGGGGTCTGGTTGCACGAGAGGAGACGAGCGGCGCCTATACGCTCTCTACGCCACGCTCCCACTGCCCTGCCTGTCTGCAACAGATCAGGATCATCCACCTGATACCGTTGCTCGGGTTTATTCTCTCGGCTGGCAAGTGTCACACTTGCAAGGAGGCCATCGCCTGGCGGTATCCCGCTGTCGAACTGCTTGCCGGCATAAGCGCCCTCACGGCGGTTACGGCATATGGATACACGCTGCCTGCGCTGGCGATGTTTATTTTTTTCTGTTTTCTGATCCCGTTGGCCTTTATTGACCAGCAGACTTCTCTCCTGCCCGATGCCCTGACACTGCCATTTATGCTGCTCGGCCTGATGGCAAACAGCATCTCCCTGCTCGTGCCCTGGCAGGATGCCCTGATTGGCACTATTGCAGGGTTCCTGACATTCTGGCTGATTGGGGAACTTTATTACCGGCTGCGGGGTGAAGATGGCCTCGGTCTGGGGGATGCCAAACTGCTGGCAGGAATTGGCGGCTGGCTGGGCTGGCTGGCACTCCCCTTTGTCGTTCTGCTCGCGTCGCTGGCTGGCCTCATGCTGCTTGGCCTCGTCAGAGTGCGGGGCGGAAACCTCACCCTGACAACAGGATTGCCGTTTGGTCCACCGCTGGCGCTGGCGGCGGGTGCAGTGATGTTGCTGCAGGCTTTTGGCTTCGCCTTCTGGCAGGTTTAGCTGCGGCAGGCGCTTGCCCCCACCCTACGCGCTTCTTTATCTAGTCTCGAGAACAGTAAAACAGAATGGAGACCCCCATGCCTCACCGCAATCCGGCACGCGAAAAGTTCGCTGAAATCAAAAAACGACTTTCCATTCCGGTTGTGGGTTCTCCTCTGTTTATTGTCTCTAATCCGAAGCTGGTGATCGCCCAGTGCAAGGCCGGTATCATCGGCTCCTTTCCGGCCCTGAATGCAAGGCCGAAAGAAGCGCTGGATGAATGGCTGACGGAAATAAAATCAGCCCTCGCGGCACACGATGCGGCCAAGCCCGAACAGCCCGCTGCCCCCTTCGCAGTGAACCAGATCGTGCACCGTTCCAATGACCGTTTGATGCATGATCTGGATGCCTGTGTGAAACACAAGGTGCCCATCGTGATCACCTCGCTGGGGGCCCGGGAAGAGGTCAATGAAGCCGTGCACTCCTATGGCGGGCTCGTCTTTCACGATGTGATCGATATCAAGTTTGCCAAAAAAGCGATTGAGAAAGGGGCAGACGGGTTGATCCCGGTGGCCGCGGGGGCTGGCGGCCATGCCGGCACCATGTCACCATTTGCCATCATGCAGGAAATTCGAGAGTGGTTTGACGGGCCTGTTCTGCTTTCTGGCTGTATCGCGCGCGGCGAATCTGTGCTAGCCGCTGAGGCCATGGGGGCGGATGCCGGTTATATCGGCTCGGCTTTTATTGCCACCCATGAAGCCAATGCCCATGAAGGTTACAAGAACGGTATCGTCGATGGCAACATGGAAGATATTGTCTACACGAATTACTTTTCCGGGGTGCATGGTAATTACCATAAGGGTTCGATTAAGGCGGCCGGCATGGACCCCGATAATCTGCCGGTTGCCGACCCGACAAAGATGAATTTCAATACCGAACAGGAAACCACTGCCAAGGCCTGGAAAGACATCTGGGGGTCGGGTCAGGGCATCGGGGCTGTTCATGAAGTTCAGAGCGCTGGCGACTATGTGGCTGAACTGATAGCGCAGTATAAAGCTGCCAGAGAGAAACTGCTGGGCTAAGGATTAATGGAGAGAGAGAGCAATGGCCATAGTAACGGAACTGATTGAATATACCCATAATGGCGACACACTCGAAGCTTTCGTCGCGCGTAATGACGACAACAACACGGCGCCCGGTGTTCTGATCTGTCATGCCTGGGCGGGACGTGCCGAGCATGAAGAGACTGTCGCGCGCAAAATTGCCGAGCTTGGCTATGTGGGGATCGCCGTGGATGTCTATGGCAAAGGCATTCGAGGCACGTCTACGGAAGAATGTAATGCGCTCATGACCCCGTTCGTGGAAGACAGGGCCATGCTGCAGGATCGGTTACAGGCGGCTCTGGGCACGGCGCAGAAGCAGACTGGCAATTAAACGCTTATGGCAACACCATGCACGCTTTCACCAACAAGCAGGCGAATGACCCGGAATTCGGCACGGTTTACAGCGCCGATGCGGATGAACGCTCGTGGTCTGCCTTCCGGTATTTTCTGACCGAAGTGCTTGGCTGATCAGGCGGCTTTTGCGCTGCCTGAATAGATATAACCCGCAAACCGGGGGGTGCCTTTGGTATAATCCGCCTCCAGATGATCCATCTGAAAACCATTCCCGGTGATAACGGCGGGAATGTTACGGTTGAGATTACAGCCGCCGCCAAGGCAGCCCCAGACGCCATTAAGGCGGTTCTGCCATTTGACGACCCCGGCATCTGGCGCCAATCCATGCTCGGCAAAGTACATCCGCCCGCCGGGCTTGAGAACACGTGCCATCCCCTCTACAGCCCGCGGCAGATCAGGGATTGTGCACATGGTGAAGGTCACCAGCACTGTATCAACGGATTTATCCGGCAACGGAATTTCTTCTCCCGGCAGATCTAGATATTCAATATCAAGACCCGATTCAGCCACGCGTTTTACCGCCAGTTTCCTGATTTTCTGCTCCGGCTCCAGTGCAAAGAGTTTTGACACCTTGCCCTCATCATAAAACGGCAGATTGTGCCCGGACCCGAACCCGACTTCGAGCACGACCCCTTCCGCCAAGGGCACCACCTTTGACCGCTGTTTGGCTATTGCCGGTGAAGAGCAGGCCAGACTGACCAGCCGGGGTTCAATATGGTCGCTGTAAATGCCCATGCTCAGCCTTTCTTTTCCGCGATCCATGCCGTGACCAGTTCATCGAGAATGGTCAGCGGTACGGCACCATTGGCAAGGATCACTTCATGAAACTCCCGCAGATCAAAATCTTCGCCCAGTTCCTGCGTAGCCCTCGCGCGCAATTCCATGATTTTCAGCTTGCCGATCATATAAGACGTTGCCTGCCCCGGCGTAACGACATAGCGCTCTGTCTCCTTGCGCGCCTGTTCCTCTGAGAGCGGTGCATTATTGACCATGAAGTCGATGGCCTCTTCGCGCGTCCACTTTTTGTAATGCAGCCCGGTATCCACAATCAGCCTTACTGCCCGCCAGGCCTCCAGACCCAGTCGCCCGAAATCCTGATATGGGTCCTGATAGAGACCGATCTCTTTTGGCAACTCCTCGGAGTACAATCCCCACCCTTCAATATAGGCACCATATCCACCAAAGCGCCGGAAGCGCGGCACACCGTCGAGTTCCTGCCCGATAGCAATCTGCATATGGTGACCGGGCGCGCCTTCATGATAGGCGATCGCTTCAAGCTGGAAGATGGGCATAGTCGCCATGTCATACAGGTTCACATAATAAATGCCGGGCCGTGAGCCATCTTCTGCCGGTCGGTTATAAAAGGCGATACCCGCCGCCTGCTCCCGGAATGGCTCTACCCGTTTGACGATAAGGTCTGCTTTGGGCTTGGTAATAAACAATGTATCAAGCCGGGCCTTCATATCATCAATGACGTCGGTTGCCCGGTCCAGATATTGCTGGCGCCCCTCATCCGTATTCGGATAGTAAAATTGCGGGTCAGTGCGTAAAAACGCGAAAAACTCCTGCAGCGTGCCGTCAAAACCAACCTGCGCCATGATAGAGCGCATATCGCCATGCAGGCGCTCCAGCTCACGCAAGCCTATTGCATGAATTTCGTCTGCTGTCAGATCAGTCGTCGTGCTCGCGGCAATGCGGGCGTTGTAATAGCCCTCCCCATCCGGCAGTTTCCAGACGCCATCATCATTCGTTGCCTGTTTTTCAAGCTGCCTGAATGTCTCGATGAGCCGCTCATAGGCTGGTTTTACTTCTGTACTCAGGGCGCGCGCTGCCCGTGCGTTCAGGTTTGACTTTGCGGCCTCATCTATATCTAACTTGTCAATTTTTGCGCTAAAGTCTGCCATCAGCGCAGAGGGGTCCCCTCCATCAAACGGCGCACCTGAAATGACATTACGTGCCGTTCGCAACATTTGTGGGAAAGCCCATTTCGGCGGGAGTACGCCTTTGCCAG
Organism: Parvularcula sp. IMCC14364; assembly: GCF_030758415.1. Classification (NCBI taxonomy): domain Bacteria; kingdom Pseudomonadati; phylum Pseudomonadota; class Alphaproteobacteria; order Parvularculales; family Parvularculaceae; genus Parvularcula; species Parvularcula sp. IMCC14364. The sequence continues at coordinate 1,640,493 of NZ_CP132334.1, forward strand.
CGCGTTCTTCAAACTCTTCACGGTTCTGATCGAGATAGGTATCAAAGGTCTCCAGCCGGGTGATATAGGCTTCAGCGTCTTCAATACTCTCGACACGGTGGAAATTGATGAGGAACGGAGGAATATTGGCATGTGCGCCGCCGCGCTGGGTGAAGACATAACCGTTCTCGCGGAAAGCAAAACTGCGCTCCGCCTGCTGCACGCCAAATTCATACAGCCGATAGTTCAGCTTCCCCGCAACATCGAGTTGGTCAAGGTCGAAACTGGTCCGCAATTCTTCCAGCTTCGCCAGTTGCCATGCCAAATCAGCAGCCGCCTGTTCATCCGTTGCCTGATCCCATTTGTCGTTATCGGTTTTGCGGCCCAGTTGCGTTTGATAAAGGGGCGAGCGCGATACGCCTTCTTCAAACACATCCTCAAACCAGACAAACAGCCGCTCTGATTCAGCGGCCCTGCTCTCGGCCGTGATAGTCGGCGCGGCATTCGTTGATGCCGGTGTTGTCTCACAGGCGGCAAGCGCCAGTGTCATAACCAGTGCGCTACCCGCCAGTTTCAATCTGTTCAGCGTTTTCACGGCATTCCCTCTCATGCTATTGTTGTTTATGTGATGCAGAATGCCGCAGGATGACCATTGCTGTCGAGTTAACAATCCAACGGGCCCCGATGGCCCATGAACTCTGCGCTTGGATGCCCTCCAGGTCTGGCATCGCCCCCACATTTATTTCGCCGGCGCTGCGTGAAACGGCAACTCGCCCGGTTCACGCAACTGATGCATTGAGCCACAAAAAAGCAGGAAAGAGATACCTGTCTCAATCCTGCTGATCGTTCCTGTATCAGGAATATTCCAAGCGTAACTAGGCAGCTTTATACAGCTTTTCGCCCTTGTCTGCCATGTCGCGGAAGCTTGGTGGCGGGGCAAAGCGGGAGCCATGTTGCTGGGCCAGACGCTCGGCTGTACGGACGAATTCTTCCATGCCGATTGTGTCGATATGGCTCATCGGACCGCCAGTCCAGGGCGCAAAACCCCAACCAAAAATGGCGCCGAGGTCTGCTGACTCCGGATCGAAGACAACGCCATCATGGAAACACTGAGCAGCTGGCACCAGTTGAGAATAAAGCAGACGCTCTATGACTTCTTCCTGGGTTGGCTGATTCTCCGCCAGCGGATAATGCTCCTGCAGGCCTTGCCAGAGATGCTTCTTGCCACCTTCCGGATACTCGTAGAAGCCGCCGCCAGACTTGCGTCCCTTACGGCCAAGTTTCTCTACGAACAGCTCCAGCAGATCATCAACGGCTGTGCGGGGCACAGCTTCTTCACCAAGCTCGGCACGGGTTGCCTTGGAAATACGCAGACCCAGTTCCTGAGAAGTTTCATCAACCAGCGCGAGTGGACCAACCGGCATTCCCAGAATACGGGCGCAGTTGTCGATCAAGGCAGGGTTCACGCCTTCCGTCACCAACAACATTGCTTCGTTACAATATGGCGGAACAACACGGTTCGTGTAGAAGCCGCGCGTGTCTTTGACCACGATTGGCGTCTTTTTGATCTTCTTCACATAATCAAGCGCCGTCGCAAGAGAAAGATCATTACTCTCTTCACCCGGAATGATTTCCACCAGAGGCATTTTGTCTACAGGCGAGAAGAAGTGAATGCCGATAAACTGGTCAGGACGCTCTGAGTTTTTAGCGAGACCTGTAATCGGCAAGGTTGAGGTGTTGGAAGCAAAGATCTTGTCCTTGCCGATAACAGCTTCCGTCTTTTTGATAACATCAGCCTTGATGCCTGGTTCCTCGAAAACCGCCTCGATTACGAGATCAACATCCGCGATGTCATCATAGTTCTCGGTGGTTTTGATACGGGCGAGCATTTCTTCGGATTTCTCCTTGGAAAGTTTGCCCCGGGAGACACCTTTTTCGTTCAGCTTGCGGGAATAGTCCTTGCCCTTCTCCGCATAGGCCGCTTCACGATCGAGCAGCACAACTTCCATGCCTGCCTTGGCAGTAACATAGGCAATGCCGGCTCCCATCATGCCGGCACCGAGCACGGCAACCTTGTTGATGGTGGTCTTATCCACATTCTTTGGACGTTTCGCGCCTTTTTCTGCGGCCTGCTTGTTAATGAACAGGGAGCGGATCATGTTCTGCGTCTGGGCAGACTGAATCAGCGTTGTGAAATATTTGCTCTCAATACGGAGGGCTGTATCAATCGGTACGATTGACCCTTCATAAATGCAGGAAAGAATCTTGTCGATCTGCGGCATGTTGTGCCAGGTCTGCACCTGAGACATGGCTGCTGATCCGGCAAGGACGGGAACCACACGCGGATCCATTGCGCCCTGCCCGCCCGGGAATTTGAATTTCTTCTCATCCCATGGCTGGCGTACTTTCGGGTTCGCCTTGACCCATTCCTTTGCCTTGGCAACAATCTGGTCATGTGGCGCGATCTCGTGAATCAATCCCTTTGACAGAGCTTCGTCGGCCTTCATTGGTTTGCCGGATGTGCAGAGCATCATGGCATTCTGCATACCAATGAGACGCGGTGTGCGCTGTGTGCCACCGGCACCAGGCAAGAGGCCGACCAAGGCTTCGGGCAAGCCAAGCTGTACTTTTGGTGAATCAGACGCAACCCGATAATGGCTGGCAAGACAGACTTCAAGTCCGCCACCTAGTGCAAGGCCGTTGATGGCAACAGCAAATGGCTTTGTGGTTGCCCCTTTGGCAAGCTCTTTCGCGGTGTACCCACCCGTTTCCATCTTGCGGAACATGTTGTTCATGCCGATGGCACCTTCGAAGATTTCTGCCGTGCTCGGGCTGCCTTGTGTCTGGCTGCCCAGCATTCTCAGGTCAGCGCCTGCAAGGAACCCTGAGTCCTTGCCGGACGTGATGACCGTACCAACGATCTTGTCATCGGCGAGTATTTCATCAACGGCTTTCTTGAATTCTTCCGTCAACTGCTGGTTCCAGACATTCATCGACTGGTCTGGCAGGTCAATCGTCAACAGCGCGATGCCGTCACCATCAACCTCAATGGAGAGTGTTTCGTATGACATAATGATATTTTCCGTGTTCGTTATAAGTTAGACGCGCTCGATGACTGTGGCTGTACCCATGCCACCGCCGACACAAAGTGTCGCCAGGGCAGTTTCCTTACCGGACCGCTCAAGCTCATCCAGCACCGTGCCGAGAATCATCGCGCCAGTCGCGCCAAGCGGGTGGCCCATGGCAATGGCGCCGCCGCAAACATTGATCTCATCATGGTCGATGTCCATTGCCTGCATATAGCGCAGAACGACCGAAGCGAATGCTTCGTTCAGCTCCCAAAGGTCGATATCCTTCTTGTCCATGCCAGCGCGCTTCAGGAGTTTCTGGGTCACGAATTCAGGGCCGGTCAGCATGATGGTTGGCTCGGAGCCGGTTGACGCCATGGCGCGAATTTTGGCGCGCGGTGTCAGACCCAGTTTCTCACCCATTTCCTTGGTACCGATCAGGATCGCAGCTGAGCCATCCACGATGCCGGAGGAGTTGCCTGCATGGTGCACGTGATTGACTTTCTCAAGTTCAGGGTAGCGCTGGATGGCAATGGTATCGAAACCTGGCATCCCCTCACCCATCATGGCGAAAGACGGGTTCAATGCGCCAAGGGACTGCATGTCTGTATCCGGACGTACAGTCTCGTCATGCTTGAGGATTACTTCGCCCATCACGTCTTTTACGGGGACGATTGATTTCTCGAAGCGGTTTTCTTCCCATGACTTCGCTGCCCGCTTCTGGCTCTCGACCGCGTACGCATCAACATCATCGCGTGAGAAACCATATTTTGTCGCAATCACATCGGCGGAGATGCCTTGCGGAACGAAATAGTTTTTGATGGCAACAGCCGGGTCAGAAACCATCGCCCCGCCATCGGAGCCCATCGGCACACGGGACATGCTTTCAATGCCGCCACCGATGGCCATGTCAGCTTCACCGGACATGACTTTTGCAGCCGCCATATTGGTAGCTTCAAGACCTGAAGCGCAGAAGCGGTTGATCTGCACACCCGCTGTTGACTGGGCATAACCAGCCTGAAGAACAGCAACCCGGGCAATATCGGCACCCTGCTCACCCACGGGACTGACACAGCCAAAGACAACATCGTCAACATTTTCCGTATCGAGGTTGTTGCGGTCGCGCACAGCTTCCAGCACTTGGGTGGCGAGGTGCACAGGCGTGATTTCGTGCAGGGTTCCGTCGGACTTACCTTTGCCGCGCGGTGTTCTGACGGCATCATAAATATAGGCTTCTGCCATGGGTCGCTTCCTTTCGAGAGGCTTGTTGTGGATGACAACCGGGCGCACAGCACCTGACTGCCGGATATGGCGCGGAAAGTAAGCGTGATGCGGGTCACTTTCAACGCACAAGCGCAGTTATGTGCGCGGATTTGCTGCCGCGGCACCAAACAAGGGCCCCGCAACCCTCGCGGGTCGTGCTGATGCCAGAATCAGGCAAAGGATGTTTTTTGAAAAAGCCATTCTATTTCAAGGCTTTTTCCAATAAAGTCGTGTGAAGTGGGATATCAGATATGTCTTTGCGACACGCTACTCTAGCCGCAAGGACGTTAAGGGGAATGCGATGCGCGCCATCCATAAATTTCTGATTGGAATCATCGGCCTTATAGTTCTGGGCTGCTTTGGCTTTTATTTTGGCCTTTTTCCGCAAACAACACCTGAAATAGCAGAAGCGCGCCTTCTGGAAGCCGCCGAGGCTGACCTTGCCGAAGCTGGCCTAGACTGGGTGACGGTTACCATGGAAGGCCAGAAGGCTATCCTGAGTGGTACAGCGGTTTCAGCCGAAGAAATTGATCGTGCAGCAGATATTGTGCGCCACTCCACCTGGGCTGGCGGCGTCAGCGCGGGTGGCATCACAGTTGTTGAGACCGGTAATGTGCGCAATTTCTCGGATGTTGCTGTTCCGCAAGCCGAGCAGCCGATGCTGCCTGTAGCAACGCCGTTCACTTTTGTCGCAGACGCCAATGGAAATGGTGGGGTTGTGTTGCGCGGTTTCGTCCCCAGCGAGGAGATACGCACGCAACTTGTGGCCAGGGCGCAGGAACTGTTTCCTGGCGGTGTAACCGATGAACTGGTCATTGCCCGCGGTGCACCCGAGGGTAACTGGGCGCAGGCAGCCCTTGCACATCTTGACGGGCTGTCAAAATTGCGGAGCGGCTATGTGCGCGCTTCCGGCGCTGACTTCACCCTGAACGGAATGGCTGCTGACAGCGACCTCAAGGCACGGGCCGAAACTGATCTGAACCGGACAGGCGACGCGTTCAACAGCAATGCTGAAATCACGCTGGTTGTTGCGCCCGAACCGGTACTTGAGCCAATCCCTGAACCAGCCCCAGCTGAAATGGTGAGTGAGCCACTGGCCGCCACAGATGATGCGGCTGACCTTTGTCAGGCGACGCTGAATGACATGATGCGCGACAACACCGTTCAGTTCCAGTCCGGCAGCGCCGTGATCCTGCCGGAAAGCAGACCGTTGCTCGACGCTGTCGCGGAAACGCTGGCAAGGTGTCAGAACTTCCGGATCGAAATTGCCGGCCATACTGATTCCACAGGCTCAACGTCAGGCAACGCGCAACTGAGCGATTCACGGGCGCAGGCTGTCAGGAACTACATGGCCGATAATGGCGTGCCAGTGTCGCGGATTGAAGCGCAGGGCTATGGCGAGAGTCGACCGGTCGCCCCGAACGAGACCGCTGCCGGGCGGGCGCAAAACAGACGCATCGAATTCACGATCCTCCGGGATCAACAGAACTGAGATTAGAGCAGGAGTCATCAGATGGTTTGGCTGATTTTACATCAATGGATTTTGTTGTTGCTGGCCTTTTTGCTGGGCCTGCTGATTGGATGGTGGATCTGGTATCGCCGGGAGCGCGAGACCGTTACCGAGGTTCAGTCAGAGCCACAAACGATTGTGGCCGCAGCTGCTCTGCCTGAACAGGAAATCGCTGCAGAGCCGGTCGCCCTTGCAGACGTGCCAACCATGCAGGAAACAAGGCCGAGACTTTACGATACGGCCTCAGACGGGCCTGCTGATGATTTGAAGAAAATCAGCGGGATCGGCCCAAAGCTGGAAGGACTGCTCAACGACACGGGTGTCTATTATTTCCGCCAGATCCGCGACTGGACACCAGCAGAAGTTGCCTGGATTGACAGCAAGCTACAGTTCCCGGGTCGTATCGAGCGGGACAAATGGCAGGCACAGGCCGCCATTCTGGCAGATGGTGGCGACACTGACTTTGCCAGCCGATACGCCAAGGGCGAAACACCCTCTTCCTATCAGGGGTCACAGATTGATACATTGATAGGATCAACGGGTGCGGCGGCAGGTGCAACGAAAGCCAGCAGCGCTGAAAATGCAGGCGCAGTTGACCGCGCCAGCAAGTATATTGCTGATGTGCACCGGTATGATCCTGATGCGGAAGAAGATATTATCCGCCGAATCGTCAATCATCTTGGCATCGCGCTGCAAAGCCGGGATGCCTCTCTTGTAGCCTGCTCAGACAAGGCTGAGCGTGACCAGGTTGCCAATGGCTTCTGTGCCAAGAAACTCGGTATGGACGCGGAGACAGCACAGCGCGCCGTGGAAGAAGTTTGCCAGAGCATGAAAGCAGATCGTAACAAGCAGCGCGTGACGTTCTATTATCTGCTGGCAAAAAATGCAGGCAAGCTCGACAGCATTTAGGGGAGAACGACAGGCTGAGGTGTCATATATGGCCCCTCACAACCACGGCGACGATAAGCATTTCCCTGTCTCTGATCACTTTGTGCGAATGGCGGCTCGGGATCGCCGACATCCATCAGCCTCATTTTTCACTTCAATGCCATCAAAAATGCTGGTAGTGAACCTTCTCCACTGTGCGGGCCTGTAGCTCAGTTGGTTAGAGCTGGCGGCTCATAACCGCTAGGTCGGGGGTTCGAGTCCCTCCGGGCCCACCATTTTTGGACAGATAAAATTCGTGCTTTTCCGATTTTATTGCACCATGGTTGACACTACTCAACTGCAGGGTCTTACCTTGCCGAAGGAACACATCATGTCCCGATTTTATCTCTGCTTTCTCAGCCTGATTCTCTTTCTTGTTTCTGCTACTGCGAGCATGGCACAAAATGAGGACCTGATTGCGCAAAATCCTGATTTTCGGTCATTGCAGCCGACCTGGTTTCAGTCTGCCGAGCCCTTCCGCATCATCGGCGACATCCATTTTGTCGGTGTGAAGGGGCTTGCCATCTTTTTTATCCCGACAGCGGAGAGGCATATCGTCATTGATGGTGGCATGCCACAGAATGCGCCGCTGATAGCAGAAAATATTCGCACACTTGGCTATGATCCCGCTGACATCAAGATTCTCCTCAATACCCACGCCCATTTTGACCATTCAGGTGGGCTTGCGGCCATGAAAGAAATGAGCGGTGCGCAACTTATCGCGAGCGCAGGCGACCGCCCTTCCCTCGAAAGCGGGACCTATCTCGGTTACGAAGACGTGCCCTGGTTGAATGCACCGCCTGTTCAGGTGGATAGAGTGATCCGCGATGGAGAAATCGTCACTCTTGGTGGCGTTTCCCTGACGGCGCATCTGACGCCAGGACATACGCGCGGATGCACCTCATGGACATTGACAGTCCAGGAAGAGGAACAGGAATTCGATGCACTGATTTTTTGCTCCGCGACGGTGGCCCTGAACCGATTGGTCGGCCCGCCGCAATATGAAAGCATCGTGCAAGACTATCGCCAGACCTTCGAGAAGACCCGCGACTGGCAGCCGGATGTATTTCTGGCCAACCACCCTGATTTCTTCTCCATGAAGGCAAAAAGGGAAAAACAGCAGGATGGTGATCAGTTGGCTTTTGTGGATAAAGAAGAATTTTCGACGTTCATTGCACGGATGGAAGAATGGTTTGATGCGGCGCTGGCCAAGCAGACATCCAGCATGACATCAGCGGACGCTGATTAACGCAGTTTCGGCATCAGACTTCATTGAAGTCGGCGGCAAGGAGTGCTTACTCCTCGCTCTCAACGACCACGAGCACATCACCAGCATTGATGAGATCGCCCTGCGTCACATTTACAGCGATCACCTTGCCCGCGACAGACGCATTCAAGGTGATAAGCAGTTTCATGCTTTCCATCACTACCAATGGGGCGCCGGCTTCCACCATATCGCCTTCACTGACTTTAACCTCAGCGATTGAGCCAGGCATGTCGCTGATCACTTCTCCGCTGCCAGCCCCCCCCAACGCCAGTGCCCGGGCATATTCGACCGTCGGCATGATACGGTAAGTGCGCACAAGCCCGTTCAGGCCGAGATAAAAATGTTCAGCCGTCACCGCATAGACGAGCTTTTGGCGGTATCCGTTACGCATCAGGACAGCTTCGTTCCTTGAGACCTCGATGACACGAACATCAGTGTCAGTCACCTCTTCGGTCACGCAATACCCATCCGCTGTTGCTGCAAGAACCAGATCAACCGGATCAGTGCCCTCTTTCTCGACCGTCAGGAAGCTGCGTGCAGGCAAGCCTGCGCCGCGTAACGCCCGGAAGCCATGAAAAGGCACTTTCTGCGCCTGCAATGACTGCCAGATGACGGCCGCAAATATGCGTGCCTCTTCGCGTTCACTTTCATCAGCCTGCCACCCCTGCGGGAACACTTCTCCCAGAAAGGACGTGGTGGCCTCGCCATTATAGAAGTCAGGTGCCGCCGCACAGTCCGCCAGAAAGGCGACATTGCTCTCTACACCCATAATCGCGGTCGAGCGCAAGGCACTGATCAGTCGGTCACATGCCTGCTGTCTGTTGTCACCCTCAGCAATGACCTTGGCGATCATAGAATCGTAAAACTGGGAAATTTCTGATCCTGCCTGCACGCCGGTGTCAATCCGGATATCTCGCGGCCATTTGATATGATGGATGTGACCAATATCCGGCAGAAAGTTCTGAGCCGGTTTTTCCGCCGTCACCCGCGCTTCAATGGCATGACCTTTGGCCTGAACATCGCCCTGCACCAATGGCAGAGGTTCACCTGCGGCAATGCGGATCTGCAATTCTACCAGATCAAGGCCGGTGATATATTCTGTTACCGGATGTTCTACCTGCAATCGCGTATTCATTTCCAGAAATGCTGGTTCGTCGTCACCGGCATCCATGATAAACTCGACAGTGCCCAGGCTGTTATAATTTATTGCCTTGGCCAGTTGTACAGCCCGGTCAAACAGTTTCTGCCGGACAGCATCTGACAGATTTGGCGCGGGCGCCTCTTCCAGCACTTTCTGATTATTGCGCTGTACAGAGCAATCACGCTCCAGCAGATGAATGACATTGCCATGCTTGTCGCCTGCGATCTGAATCTCAAGATGCCGGGGGCGCGTGATGAGTTTTTCGACTAGCAATCGGTCATCACCAAAGGAGGACTTGCCTTCACGCCGGGCAAGGTCAATCGCCTCTTCCAGTTCCTTGCGCTCAAATACGCGGCGCATGCCCTTGCCGCCACCGCCCGCAGATGCCTTCACCATGACGGGAAAACCGATGCGCTCAGCGGCCTGAATAAGCGTTTCATTCGACTGGTCGTTACCGGCATAGCCCGGTACACCCGGCACGCCCGCTTCCTCGGCCAGTCGCTTGGATTCAATCTTGTCCCCCATGGCAGCAATGCAGGATGCATCAGGGCCGACAAACGTGATCCCAGTTTTTGCCAGCTCTTCTGCGAATTTCGTGTTCTCTGACAGGAAACCGTAACCAGGATGAATGGCTTCCGCCCCGCTCTTGAGGGCCGCGTCGATAATGCGGTCTATCTGAAGATAACTCTCAGAAGGTGGCGGCGGGCCGATATGTACAGCCTCATCTGCTTCACGCACATGCAGGGCATTTTTGTCCGCGTCAGAATAAACTGCAATGGTGCGAAGGCCCATACGCTTTGCCGTGCGCATGATACGACAGGCAATCTCGCCACGGTTGGCAACCAGGATGGATTTGAACATGGTCTGTCTCCCCTACATCCGGTAAACCGGACGCGGGCCGGTGTCTTTTTCAAAATCAGTTGTTATGCCAAGGCAAATGCCAAGCACATCGCGCGTCTGCTCCGGCTCTATGATGCCATCATCCCAGAGACGTGCCGTGGCGTAATACGGGTCTTCCTGCTCAGCAAACTGATCGATCGTTTTCTTTTCCAGTGCCTTTATCTTCTCTTCATCGGCTTTTTTCGCCCGTTGCAGGTCCGTCAGGACACTGGCAGCCGTCTCACCGCCCATGATGGCGATCCGGGATGTGGGCCAGGTAAAAAGGAAATCTGGCCGGAAAGCACGCCCGCACATGCCATAGTTCCCTGCCCCGTATGAGCCGCCACAAAGAAGAGTGATTTTCGGCACACGGGCATTTGAGACCGCATAGACCAGCTTGGCAGAGTGTTTGGAAATGCCATCACGCTCAGATTCAAGGCCAACCATGAAACCAGTTATATTCTGCATAAAGAACAGGGGTATCTGGCGTTGGTCGCAAAGCTCGATGAAGTGTGCGCCTTTGATGGCTGATTCAGCAAAAAGCACCCCATTATTGGCGATAATGCCAACAGGGTGGCCGTGTATTTTCGCAAAACCACAAACCAGTGTCGTCCCGAAGTCAGGCTTGAATGGCTGAAATGCGCTGTCGTCAACAATACGTGCAATAATTTCCCTAATATCATAGGGGCGCTTGAGGTCATTACCAATAATCCCGCCAATTTCAGCCGGGTCGTAACGTGGTGGCAGAACGTCTTCACCCGTCGCCAGTTTTCGCGGGCTGTTCAGATTGGCAACAATGTCACGCATCTTGCCAAGTGCTTCTGCCTCTGAATGGGCGATATGATCTGACACCCCTGTTTCATAAGTATGGAGTTCAGCGCCGCCGAGACTGTCTGCATCAATCTCTTCTTTGGTCGCAGCTTTCACCAATGGCGGGCCGCCAAGAAAAATATGACCATGTCCCTTGGTCATGATTACTTCATCAGAAAGAGCCGGAATATAGGCACCGCCCGCGGTGCACGGGCCAAATACGGCTGCGAGCTGCGGAATACCCTTGGCTGACATCCGGCTCTGCATATAGAATGAGCCGCCGAAATGCTCCTTATCCGGAAATATAAGGTCCTGCTGAGGCAAATTGCCGCCGCCACTGTCTACCAGATAGATGACCGGCAGGCGCTGTTCGTCCGCAATCTCCTGCGCGCGGAAGTGTTTTTTCACCGTCTCGGCAAAATAAGTGCCGCCGGAGACCGTGGCATCATGAGCAATAATCATGCAGGGCACGCCTGATACGATACCAATGCCCGTCACAATACCAGCCCCCGGCACACGATTGTCATACATGCCCCAGGCCGCAAGCGAGGACAGTTCCAGGAACGGTGCATCCGGATCAAGCAGCATATCTATGCGATCACGCACCGGAATTTTACCCCGACTTATATGTCGCTCGCGCATTTTTTCGCCGCCGCCCTGTGCCACCTGCGCATGATTTTCGCGCAACTTTTCAAGGGCCTTTCTGAAACCGGCCAAACGGTTCTGAAAGTCTTCGTTATTCGGGACAGCTGATGTCTGCAATACAGGCATTCGCGTTTCCTCTCTCGTGCGATCTACCGCTTTATGCGGTTTTGCGGGTTGCACTCTCCTGTCATGGCTTTGACGTATCCCGCCGTAAGGATCAATGCTTGCAAATCTGCCTAACATTTGTTAGGCAGATTTGCACAAGCTTGAACCTCAAGGAGAACATCCCATGCCCGACGCTTCATCAGACGTGACAACTTCCCCCTACTTTCGTCTTGAACATGAAATGCTCCGGGACCAGCTGGCGCGCTTCATCAATGAAGAAGTCAAGCCCCATGGTGAGAAATGGGAACAGGAAGGCAAGGTGCCCCGTGAGACTTTGAAAAAAATGGGGGACAATGGTTTTCTCGGCATTCACTACCCGGAAGAATTCGGTGGTTCTGAGCTGGATACAATCGCAACAGCTGTATATGCGGAAGAGCTTGGAAAATCCACCTTTGGCGGTTTCGCAATCACCCCGCTTGTACACACGGACATGTCCTCCGTGCACATTCTCAATGCCGGTTCACAGGAGCAGAAAGAACGCTTCCTGCCGGATGTCATCGCCGGCAACCGCATTGGCGCCATTGGCCTGACAGAGCCACGCGCCGGCTCTGACCTCAAGGGCATCGGCACCAAAGCCAAAAAGGTAGATGGCGGCTGGGTCGTCAATGGCTCCAAAATTTTCATTACCAACGGGGTCTATGGCGATTTTGTCTGCGCGCTGGTCAAAACCGGCGATGCCGACGAAAAACCAACGCGGGCGGCTACCATGTTAATCATCGAAAAAGAGTTTGACGGTTTCTCGGTCGCGCAAAAGCTGAACAAGCAAGGCTGGCGCTGTTCAGATACGGCGGAGCTCGTTTTTGAGGATTGCTTCGTGCCTGATGAAAACGTCATCGGCGAGCCCGGTCGCGGCTTTTATGCAGCCATGCAGAATCTGCAGAACGAACGCATTGTCATCGGTGCCATGGCCATGGGCGAGGCACAGGCCGCTATCGACATTACACTTGAATGGGTGAAGCAACGCCAGGCTTTCGGCGGCGTTCTCTGGGACAAGCAGACAATTCGCCAGCGCTTGGCCATGCAGCAGGCGAAGGTCGAAGCGGGTCGTCAGCTTGTCTACCACGCAGCCTGGAAAGTCGCTAATGGTCAAGATGCTGTCAAAGATGTGTCCATGCTGAAAGCACTGTGCGGCGAGCTGGTCAATGAAGTTCTCTATGACTGCGTGCAGTTCCACGGTGGCTCCGGCTATATCGAAGAAACACCGATCAATCGCATGTTCCGTGATGTCAGGGTACAGTCTATTGGCGGCGGGGCAACGGAAGTCATGCTGGAAGAAGTCGCGAAACGAATGTAGATGCCAGACGCTTCCTCTTTCCCGCAAACTGATATGCGGCGGCGTATTCTTGATGCCGCCGCCCTCCTGCTCGCCCAAAATGGCTACAAGGCCACAACACTGCGCAATATCGCAGAGACTGCGGGCCTGAAAGCGGGGTCAATATATTATCATTTTCCTTCGAAAGATCAGATTACGGTCGAAGTGCTGAATGAAGGTGTCAGGCAGGTTTCGCACGCCGTGCAGAATGCTCTCAACGACACAAAAAACCTCGACGGAGCCAGGATCATGCGGGCGGCCGTTATGGCCCACCTGAAGGCACTGTCAGAGCACTCTTCATACACACGCGCTTCAATTCGGTGCTTCAGCATGGTTCCGGAAGAAATCCGCCAGCAAACAGTGGAAGTGCGCCGGGCCTTTGACAGCGACTGGCTCGATATTCTGAAAACTGTTCAGGCCAAGGGAGCGATACACACAGGCACGGATCTCAAAAGCCTGCATCTGATTATTCTTGGCACACTGAACTGGACACTTGAATGGCAGGGCGCAAGCGATCTTGAACGCGCGCACCTGGCGCAGACATTGACCTCACTTATACTGGTCTGAATAATTTCTCAGTCAGATTCCAGCACATCTGAGATGCTTCTGACAGTTCCATCCGGCTCCCGAAGGGCAAGAAGGTAATTGGCTGTATTGTAAACACTATATTTGTTGGCAGGGTCAAAAAGAGTCGTCCCCTGATGAACTGCAGCAAGCGCCTGCATTGCCCTCACTGCATCCTGTGAGCCAGTGACAGCATATATGCTGGCAAGGGAAGCATAGGCTGATGATACATAGCCACCCGCATCATTTGGATAACTCTCAGAGGCGCCTTCGTAGTTTTGAGTGCGGCTGATCATCTCTGACCAACTGCCAACGGGTTCTTCCGTTTGTTCATCCTTCAGGGCGTGGGTGTAGACGGCCCCCAGCGCCGGATCTGCGCCATCAGCCAGAAAACGCCCGGTATGATAATTGGCAGCCCAGGCAATGACTTCGCCCGCAACCGGCGAGCCGCGCATTGCTTCCAGCGAGAGCACCATCATCATGTAATCATTCTGCCATGGCGAGACCCGCGCAGGCTCTCCGTTCACCTCTTCCGCAAACCAGCCTTCTGTCTCACCTGCTGCATCCATCCGTCCTTCAAGAGTGTAACGGCGGAACAGATGTCCGATACTGTCACTCAGGGATTTTTCAAAATAGACTTTCAACGGGTGCGCATCCGGTAAAATCCAGGCAGCCGCCCCAACGTCGCGCAAAGCCCACGCTCGTGAGCGCACTTGAATTGCCTCAGTAACGATTGCCGCCTCTTCGCGCAGATCAGGCCATATCTGCGAGATGGCAAAAGCTGCTTCATGCGCCAGTGATCTTTTATAATACGCATCCCCTGTCACCAGATAGGCCGTGTAGGACAGAAGGGGCTTGTGCGCACTGTCGGGTGTCCAGCCACCATCACTCCCGGAGAAATATGCTTCCGGAATACGATCAGTTTCACGCCTGTAATCAGTACCGCGCTCTTCCGCCCAGAATTTCGGGCGCTCATCAACCCGCACAGGCTGACCCGTTTTGTCATCCATATAATGCCATGGCACAGACCCGGCCCGTTCAGCCATCGCAATCATGATATCATAGGCCTGCCGGTTTTGCGTTTTCAACCATTGTACATCCCATTCCGGCAACACGCCGATATCCTGCCGGTTGCCGGTTGTTGGCATATATTTCATCATCAGGCCGGCTGAGAAAATGCCGGTCTCTTTGCGCAGCTTTTCCGCATTAGCAGCAATGGCTGCTGCATTGACACCGAAGGTCAGATCAAATGGCGCAATGGTATTGGCAGAAATCAGATGAGCCGGGTCCAGTTGCACACCATAGGCTGGTCGACGTCCTTTCCAGATAATTTCAGACCAGTTTGACCCGCGATACTGCTCGATATTATCACGCTGCATGACTCGCGCATCGCCGTCTCGCACGCTTACATTGTAAGTCAGATCCCGATTGCCATCGGTAAAGGTTTTGTGGTTTTCAAAAACCAGTCTCGTGCGCACGGTGCGATCAGCAAGGAAACGAACATCAGCCCGCAGAGCCAGTAGCGGCCCGATTTCTCTGTAAACAGAAACTTCCGTCGCCAGCTCTCCCTGCAACCAGAATGTCCCTGCTTCAATCTCACTGCGGATCATATCAGCAAGGGCTACTTCCTCAGAAAAGTCAGCGCCATCTGCTGTCTCACCAGTGATCGCAACAGTCAGATTATACCCGTTGAGATCAGGCACCAGCGCAGGCTCTGCCGGCACGGATGCACTTTTGCTCAGCACGCCCTGTATCAGAGGCTGCTGCTGATTTGGTGGTACAAAAAGCGTGATCACCGCATGACGCACAGAGCCGTCACTGTGGAGCGCCTTGATGTCTTTTTGCATGACCCATCTGCGCCCGCCCACACGCATTGTCAGAGGGTCCGACGGCATTAACTGACCGCGCCTGAATGCCTGGCCGAACGTGATGATACCGGAAGTGGCTCTGGCATCACGAAGTCGCGTCAACCGCACCGCGACCAGATCGCCCTGCTGACTTGTCGGCTGAAATGCGGGCGCCATCAGTATGCCGCGTACAACTGCGCCATTTATATCCGGCTGCGCGGTACGCGCGGGAGGTGTATCTATTACGGTTGACGCCTCACGCTCCCGCCGGGCAACCCCGTCGCGCTCTTGAGCGTCCCGGCGAACCTGCTCCTGTGCCAACTGGTCTGAGGGCTCTATCACCCTGAGCTTCTGGCCACCTTCAAGCATCCTCTCCACAGCGCGCCTCTGCGTTGGCGTCAGCGTATCAAGATTAGCCTGTTCACGTATCGTCTTCTGCTCGACAACGGGCAGCCCACCTTCAGGTGCAGCCTGATAAAGTTCGGGCGTTGAAACTGGCAGCTCCAACGTGCCGCCATTGATGTTGTCAAAACTGTTCTGACTGAGAAAGACTGCCGCCTTTTCTGTATTCCGCAATAACCGTGCATTGGGTTTTTCATTTGTAACCTGGTTATTCTGAATAATGACATTTCCACGCTGGCCACCACGGCTGGTGTCGTAATTGATCAGGGATTCCTGCTCAGCGGAGGCGCGGCGGTGCATGACGTTACCGTCTACAACCAGCATACCACCGGCTGTAGCATCAATCATATAACTGGGCTGACCATCACGATCATCGAAGAACGTATTACGTACGATCGTCTGCTGTGTGGCCACGCTTTTGATATGATGGCCAATCCGGCTGCCCTCAAAACGGCTGCCGGTTACTTCCAGACGCGTTGCAGAAGAAATATAGATCCCATGACTGTATCCATCACCATAGCCATTGCTGATGAACTGCGATCCCGAAATGGTCACCTCGGAGCCGTCACTGCCTGTCGCAAGTATGCCATTCTCATTATTCCGGAAAATGCTGTCACGCACGATCAGTTCATTGCCTTCAACCCGGATACCAGCGCCGTTTTTGTCCGGTGAGGTGGCATTTTCAAATATCAGACCGCGTACTTCCAGCGACACACCGCGCAACGGAACAAGCAAGCCCTTCGCGACCGGGCGAACTGAAGTCAGGATGACTTCCCCCTCTCCGATGATCGTCAGATCGTAGGGAATTTCCAGGTCACTGGCTGCATAGCGGCCATTCTTGATCCGGATTGTCCCGCCCGGCCCCGCATCTGCGATTGCGTTACGCAGAGAATAATATGGTCCCTCGGTTCGACTGACGACAGGCCCATATTGAGCTACGGCTGAAGGCGACAGCAAAAGCGCACTGAATACGATGAGGGTTGTCAGAACTGCTGCTACGCGACGCATTACCTGTCTCCAAGTCACAGAATGTAACAGATGCAAGTTACGCGCCGATTAAGCAGATTGCAAAGCGTGTCAGGCTTGGCCAGTTTCCGTTGCAATGCTTCTGATATTCTCAAGAAGCTGGTCTGGTGGCAGAGCACCAGCGAAACCGAGACTTTCATTGATGATGAATGTCGGCACGCCGTCTACCCCCCCGCTTCTGAACGCCGCCACTTCATCTCGTACGTCATTACAATCTTCATCGGTTTCAAGGCGCGCACGCACATCAGCACCGTCCATGCCGGAAGCAGCGGCAATACGGCTCAACTCGTCAGTCTGGCTGATGTCGCGTCCTTGTTGCCAATAGGCCGAGAAAAGTGCTTCCACAAACTCAATTTGCACGCCATCAAGATGCGACCAGCGCAAAACGCGAAGCGCGTTCAGCGAATTTATCAGTTTAGTAGGCCCAGCAATATTCAAATCGAGACCAGCACCTGTCGCCGCATCGCGCAACGCATCTGCCAGAGCCGACCTGTGCGCGCTATCGGGAAATTTTTTTTCGATATAGGCTTTGCGGTCCACGCCCTCCTCCGGAGTGTCCGGCGCGAGCTGATACGGTCGGTATCGCACGACGACTTCATGTGAGAACGACATGGCCATCAGCACACGGTCAAGAGACCGCTTGCCCACATAGCACCAGGGACAGACGGGGTCTGCCACCATATCAATCACAAGGCGGGGTTTTGCGTCGCTCATCTGAATGTCTCTAGGCGAAGCAGCGTCAGAAGTAAAACAGCGATAGAAATATCCTATCGCTGTCTAGAGATTTTCTAATGTGTCACGGAACCGTCAGATTAGTTCAGTTCAGTCAGTTCAAGATTTGTTACGCCAGAGCGCTCGATTGTGCACTTCACTTCGTAATTCTGACTATCGTCAGAGGAAATTGCTTCAAGCGTCAGTGTGCGTACACGGGTGCCTTTTTTGTTCTCGAAACCAAGGCGGTAGTTATCCATATTCAAACGACCTTCTTCAGTCAGTGCAGCGCGACAGGCGCGAACGTCGTCCTGTGTACCGGCAAAAGCAGGCGCAGCAGAAAGAACGGCGATAGAAGATACGGCGATAGCAGCAAGGGAAGATTTCAGCATGTCAGGTCTCTCAAGGTTGGGTTTACAGAACCGGATATTTCTATCCGGCTGGTTGTCATTTGGGTTCGTATATGTCATAATTCAAATGCATCTGATAAATGATACTTATGATGATTTCGCATGACTGAAAGAACACTGGAAAGTCTCGACCTGAACCTGCTGCTGGCTCTGCACTGGTTGCTGACAGAACGGAATGTGACGGAAGCAGCAGCAAGGCTTGATCTGTCACAACCGGCGATGAGCAGAACGCTGAGCCGGTTGCGCGATGTCTTTAATGACCCGCTTCTGGTGAAGGCAGGCCGCACCATGCTGCCGACCCCCAAAGCTGACAAGCTACAGCCAGCTGTTGCCCATGCTGTCGAGCGAATGCGTGATATTCTGCGCATTACCGATACGTTCGACCCGAGTACACATAAAGGACGTGTCCGAATTGCCTGCAAGGAATATCGAAACTATGTAATATCGAGCATCTGGGCGCGCAAGATTAGCCCGCTTGCACCGGGCATTGAACTTGATATCTCTGATCTGACCTTTGCTGCAGCAAATGATCTGGTTTCAGGACAGATAGATCTGGTCTTCATGCCAGATGTTGCTTTTGTTGACGTGCCACCTGGGCTTGACCTTGACCAGTTTGTGCAGAAACCGATTTTTGATGAACGGTATATATGCGCCATTCGCAAGGACCATCCTCTCGCAGGCAGGAAAATGTCACTGAAGCAATATATCGGACTTGACCATATTCTGGTCAATCCGGGTGGCAAGGACACCGGAGTGATGGATCAGGAACTTGCAAAGCAAGGGCTGTCCCGCCGTATAAAATATCGTACCTACAGTTTCTTTTCAGCACGTTTTCTGGTCATGGAATCCGATTGTATCCTGACCGCACCGGAGGGATTCATCAGCACCTTTGCAGATGATGTTTATACATTCCCGCCGCCAACGCCGGCCCCCAATCTGACAACTTTCGCCGGCTGGCATCCGAACTGGACCCATGACCAGCGCCATAAATGGGTGCGCGAGACACTTTTCAAGGAACTCCGCGTTGCCATGGAAAAAGAACCGCTTCGCCAGACGGCCTGACAACCTTCTGTGGGGTGTGATGGCAAAGTCACACTTTTATGGCGTTGTTGGCTGGCGCACCAACATGGTTATTGATATAACATGATGGGGATGACGATGGCACACGACGACCACGATGATGAGACACCTAAAAATCTCACTAAGAATGAGGCAATGGTCTATGAGGCGATGAAACTCACAGACAGACCTCAGAAAGCCTATGATTTGCTGGACGTTCTTAAAAGCAGCGGTGTGAGAGCACCGATGACCATCTACCGGGCGTTGGAAGGCCTGGAGCAGAAAGGTCTTGTTCACAAACTGGATGCCCTCAACGCTTTTGTGCGCTGTAATCACGATCAGCCGCATGAAGTGGAGACATTTCTGGTCTGTGACAAATGCTCGCAGGTGCAGGAAATCGAAACCAATGTCGGGCAGGCCGTTCCCTCTGTAGAGTCCAATGTGCGGGCAGTCGTTATCGAGAAAGGCTTCAGGATGTCAGCCGCCAGGCTGGAAATCAAAGGCGTCTGCGCCCGCTGTGCCGAACCTGCCTTGGCAACGGGCTAAAAGCTCAGCCTTTATACCAGCCAGCATCAACTTCGCGCCGGGCACCCTCGCCCCATTCCTGCATGGCAGGATGTGTCCAGAGAGTATCCAGCCATGCTGCGATGCGCGTCGAGACACGTACCGGTCCATAGGTTCGCAAGCGCGAGACAACTGGGGCGAACATGGCATCGGCGATCGAAAAGTCGCCAAACAGAAAAGATCCGTCCTCGCCCGAACCATAATGCTCCAATGCTTCGCTCCACAGGAACTGCAACCTGCCAATATCCTTGCGAACACCCGGGCCACCCCAGACATTGGCCCCTTCCCGGGTAAACTCCATGGGCCAGGTATCTCTGATATTGGAAAAACCGGAATGCATTTCTGCACACATGGACCTGGCCATTGCTCGTGCCGCACTGTTCTCGGGCCAGAGCTGTTTTTCAGGATAAAGTTCTGCCAGATATTCCGAAATCGCCAGAGAATCCCAAATGGTGAGGTCCCCTTTGCGCAGGCAGGGCACTAACCCGGACGGAGAATGCGCTTTCAGGGCAGCGCGACTTTCCGGCTGATCCAGACGAATCAGCACCTCACGGAAGGGAATATCAAAGGCTTTCATCACCAGCCATGGCCGCAAGGACCATGAGGATAGATTCTTGCTGCCAATGATGAGGGTAAAGTCTTCTGCCATCTTATTCTCCAGACCGGTTCATCACCCACTGATAGCCCGCTGGCAACACTGCGCGCAACTGTGCCCCGGCCTTGCAATCGCCCGGCAATCTGCGCCAATTTCAGACAACAGAGAAAAACGAGGAAACCCATGACCGACAAGATTGTGGTGCACGAAGATCGCGGCATTCTGCGCGTAAGAATAAACCATCCGGAAAAAAAGAACTCCCTCCTGCCGGAGATGTATGTTGCCCTGTGTGATGCATTCCGCCGGGCCGAGGAAACAAAATCTGTCCGTGTGCTGCTGCTGGAGGGCGAAGGCGACATGTTCACCGCCGGCAACGACATGTCTTCATTTCTGGCCATCAAGGATGCTGACAAGAATCAGGAAAACCCTTCCATGACATTGATGAAGCTGGCAGCATTGGCCCAAAAGCCGGTTGTGGCTGCGGTCAATGGGCCGGCCGTTGGCATCGGCATCACGCTGCTGTCCAGCGTTGACCTTGTCTATGCTGCCGAAGAGGCGCGCTTTCTCGCCCCCTTTGTCAACCTCGGCATCGTGCCGGAAGCTGGCACAACCATGCTGATGCCGCAGTTCCTCGGCTGGCAGGCCGCCGCAGAAATCCTCTTGACGGGTGACTGGATCAGCGCCGAGCGGGCGTGTGAAATGGGTCTGGTGAACAGGGTCGTTCCGCTGGCCGACCTGGAAGAAACCGCCATGGCCGCGTGTCTCAACATTGCGTCAAAACCGCCGGAATCAGTACGCCTGACCAAACAGATGATGCGCGGCGATACGTCCGCCCTGATGGCGCGCATCGAATACGAAATGACGGTTCTCGCCCAATGCGCAGAGTCTGATGAAATGAAGGAAGCCGTGATGGCTTTCCTCGAAAAAAGAAAGCCGGATTTCTCAAAGTTTGGATGACAGGCTGTTGCTGAAAAAATGCTTCCCATAATCCACGCCTTTTGCTAGGCAACGCGCTCGCATCGACAAGATGCAGCAAGCCACTGAAAATGCGGTCGTGGCGGAATTGGTAGACGCGCAGCGTTGAGGTCGCTGTGGGGTAACTCCCGTGGAAGTTCGAGTCTTCTCGACCGCACCATTATAAATCACTTAAGCCCTTGATATTACTACGTTTAGCTTAGCACGGGGTACAAATCCGTGTACAAAACCGAGGTAATTATGCCAGTCTTAGTGATGGTCAGAAACTAGAATCCGCAAACTCAACTGTACCGCAAGGTTGTCCCATAGGACTTACGCAAAGTCGTGGGTAATCACGAGTTTAAGCATAGCCTTAAAAAGCTTCATAATGAGCATCTAAGGATCAAAGCGGTTGAGTGATAATCGCACCTACGATATTTGAGATCGTGGATGCAAAAGGAGAGTCGACGCTCTCAGACATATTTTGCTACTACAAATCACATCGCACTAATTGAGATAAGTCCTCTCAGATGTCGATAGATGCTGCCACAGATTACTTTGGCAAGGATAGGAGGCTCTATGAGACTCTGTGAGAGGCTTAATGGGTTGTTGGCTGTGTAGGTGGCCGAGGAGATTACTGCGAATCCTGAGTCATCTGGGGGCTTTGTTGAATAAGGCCAGCATAAAAGCTGCGTAAGTAGGAGCGGCGGCAAGCAGTGAAACGATGACAGCGGAAATCAGGAAAGTGTTTGCGAGTACTTTGGTCTTTGGTGCTCTCCAGAAGGGTTTTGATCTCTCGATGTTCTGAAGATAGGTGAGCTGAACCCATCATGGAAAAGGATATAAGATATCTTCGATATTTGTGTTGATGAATAATATATCCTGATATTGCGGCCCTTCGGTGATGTGATACAGTTCCCCCGACAGGTGGGGGCTTAAGGGGCATGGTCAAACTGATAACAGTTCATGGCACATTCGCTGGTGATGAAGCGGATGAAGGGGACAAATGGTGGCAGCGCGGCTCACCGTTTTTCAATGAACTTCAGAAGTACGTTGAGGAGCCATTGGAAGTGGATCCTTTCCATTGGTCTGGGACGAATTCGGAAAAAGAACGAGAAAAAGCGGGGCGTCATCTCGCAAATAAGGTACAGGCAAACGAGTCTGAGCCACTTGTTATAGGGCACAGTCATGGCGGAAGTGTCATCTATTGGGCGTTTGCCCATCGCCTTGGCGGCTTAGGTGTTCGCGGCGCGGCAGTCATTGGCACACCATTGATCAGGTTTGCTAGGAGCTGGAACCCGATTGCGAGATTTGGCGTCATCGACAGAGTCATACTGATCAGTGCACTACTTCTGATACTGGATGGTGCACTAGCACACTCCTCCTGGTACTTTGGCACACGTTATCCGGATGAAACCATGGACAATGTCCTACGCCTTTACGCGGCGGCTGTAGGAAAAGAGTTTACCACAATTTCAGGGGGGGTGATCATCTCGTTTTTTGTTATTCGCGAGATAATTAGGTCCATACGCAACTTCCGGTTTCGAAGTGCCGGGTCGCAGAAATTGTATGAGTCCACAATCATTATCCAAAGCAAATATGATGAAGCCATAAACGGGCTGAAGAGCGCACTTTTAACCAAAACACCAAAGGTATCGATTACACAGGTATTTGCATCAATTTTGTCTTTTGTGGCCATAATATTATTGTTTCTGGATGCCGCTTCCCAAGTACCACAAGTTGCTCGCTTCACTGATAATTCACAACGGCAAATGTTTGTGCCAGGTGGTTTTCCGGGGGGGCTTGTTCTGGAACGCTCTCCACTGGCAACCGAGTTTAAACGCCCCTGGTCACCTCGCCTTTTGACCCGCGACCAAATGGTGTATCTTCCTGCTGAATTACTATGGGAGAACTCCCAAGTCACCGAATTACTTTCAGATCCATTACCCCCTATTCGTGGCGACATGATCAATAGCCTGATCGCAGGCGTTGGCGGGGTTCTCGTCCAAGATCAGGATATTGCCCCATTTATCGAAGCTTTCGTTGGCGGCATCGAGCAAATTGTCACAGCAGAGGAGCCTACCGATATCTTTCCGTATTCATTTATGATGCGTAGTGACGACGGGTCGGCTTTTGTCTCAGAAGCTGCAACTGCGGCCCTGCGCCCCGGCCCTGGTGCTGCTTTCGGCTTTTCAATCGATACTTTTTTCTATTCAATCTTTCAGGATAGGTATGTACCAGCGCTTATCGTTATTAAGGGACAAGAATTTGAATTAGCCAAACCGACCGGAAACATAACTAGATCAAATATCCAAGTGGGCTTTCTGGAAGCAAACTCGGCCGTATTGTCAGATGAAAACTTTATAGACAGTTATCTTTTTTCGGGATGTGGCGAGCCTGCATCCAACGGGGTCCACCCCTCCTGTCTTTTGTTCTTTCTGGAGCCCCCAAGCTGGCAACGTGTCATATTGAGATCATACGCACAATTTAAGGAAAAAGTTGGAAGGCGGATACTTTTTGTTGAAGACCGCATGATTATGAATCGGGACCTGCCAAGAGAGATTGCCGTCTCTCTCTTTTTGGCAATTGTGAGCTCTCTTGCTATCACGGCCCTGATCGTGCCGATGTCCAACGGTATTGTAAAAAGCGCAATTCGCCGGCTCGTATTCGGGAATGACCGGAACGGTGAGCGCCCGGTAAACGTAGGAGCAGGCACGCTCAAACATAACGACACTATAGCACCACTCCCGGACAAAGTGGAATATGAGTTACAAGAAAACTCAGCTAAAGACGCAACTGCAGCCCTAGAACGAATGAGGGTACTGTTTGCAAAGGCGGGCTCTGATCAATCTATCGGCAATGATCCCCTGGAAACTGCCATGAAGTTCGAAAAATCAGAGCTGATCCACAACGCCTATTTCCACTCCTCGCTGTTCATCAAATACCTCGCCGCACAGATGATCGAGAAGTTCGACCTGACACCATCTGAAAAATTCAAATCCGACAAAGAAGCAATGGCGTTTAAGTACACTGTCTAATTGGGGATACTAGACAATGACCACAATCATAACAGTTCACGGAACCAATGCGGGCGATGAAAGCGACGCCGGAGAGCAGTGGTGGCAGCAGGGCTCAGCCTTTCAGGAGAATCTGAGCGAATACGTTGAGGCCCCGGATGGCCGTCTGACGTTCAAGCCGTTTCACTGGGGTATTGGGCCAAACAGCGAATTGAAACGCCGGGATGCTGGCAATGATCTTCGTCGTGAGATGCTGGCGCTCGAAAAGGAAGGCGAGCCCTATTCGGTCATCGGGCACAGTCACGGTGGATCGGTATTGACCCATGCGCTGTTCTCAGCCTACGCCAAGAAACTCAGCCTGCCGAATATGAAGTCATGGGTGACCGTGGGCACGCCCTTTATTGATAACGAGCGAACGAGTTTTATCCTTAAAAGGTTCAATCTGTTCGGGCAAATCGGCATAGCCATTGCCGTGATACAAATCCTTGGCCTGATTTCCATACCTTTTATCAGTTGGTTCATGTACGGCACTTTTATGGGGGCAAGCGCAGGGCTTATTTTTGCTGCTTTCCTGCTCCTTGCATCCGTTGCATTCTTTGCCATTTCTTTTACTGCAAGGGCACGAAAACGCCAGAACGGTCATCACAAGAAAAATTTTGCCGAACAATACCAGAAGAAATGGTCATCATTCCGACACCACAGTGATGAAGCTATCGAGGGTCTGAAAAATATTCAAAATGTTCGAATAAGTATTGTTAAAGCGCTACCGATCGCTCGAACGATTTCAACATATATAGCATATGCACTCATTCTCATATGGTCTGCACACTACTTTTTCCTCAACCTGACCGCTGCACAGCAATATAACGATCAGGCTAGTATCGATGTTTACTCCGTACAGGAGCTATGCGGCGAAATACAGGCCTGTAAATTTATTGACACAACGATCATCGCGATAGACGATGCAATATTTCGAATCACGGAGCCGCTCTGGACATTGCTGCCTGTAGGCGCGAACGCAATGGAAAATGCATTTGTATATCCACTAGCCATGATACTGCTGATCATTGCCAGTTATTTTGTTTTATCCGGAATCTTCACCATAGTCCTCATGCCATTGATCGCATTGATTAATGGCGGACTTTCAGCGCGAGTTAGAGCCATTTCTGTCGGTGGTGATGCTTACGGAGAAGAGTTGACTGTCATCAGCTCAAAACCAAACCCGGAATATACACACGATTATGTTCTTCCCGGTGAGTTGGCCTCAGAAATCGAAGACTATACTGAGCAATACGCTATCGATGCCATTCGCAAAATCAGGGCGCTCATTGGTTCCAACATCGCCTCCTCCGATAACCCTATAACAGACCAGATCAGCGACACGCTTTCATGGAAAGAACTCATCCACACCGCGTATTTCGATGTTGATAATTTCATCAAGCTGGTGGCTGTATCATTGTGTGAATCAGGTCTGGTCACGCCAAGTGCAAAACTCAAGAATGATCCGGATTACACCAAAGTCCTGGGCTGGTACAAAGAGATGAAGCATGGGCCCGACGCCTAGACCGCCCAGACCGGAATCATATTTATTGAGTGCAATTCATTTGAAGTGACGGGGCCCATGCCTGCTGACCACGAAAACAGAAACTGGCTGAATAGCGAGATCGCATTCGCGGTATCCAAACAGCCCGTTGAATACGAAGCGGCGGTCGCGTTCATGGAAGCACGGGCCAAAGCGATTCATCACGGTGAGGCGCAGGAACTGGTCTGGTTTCTGGAGCACCCACCACTTTATACAGGCGGCACAAGTGCCAAGGCCGAAGATCTTCTGATGCCGGACAGGTTTCCTGTCTACAAAACACGACGCGGTGGAGAATACACCTATCATGGTCCCGGTCAGCGCGTTGTTTATGTCATGCTTGATCTTGCGCGCCGCACAAAGGATGTCCGGCGCTTTGTGCAAGACCTGGAACACTGGATCATATCTACCCTCGACAGCTTCAACATTACCGGTGAGATACGGGATGGCCGGGTCGGTGTGTGGGTTAACCGGACGAGGCCGGGCGGGCCGATGCGCGAAGACAAGATTGCGGCCATTGGCGTGCGCATCAAACGCTGGGTGACGTTCCACGGAATTGCACTGAATGTAGAGCCTGAGCTGTCTCATTTCAGCGGCATCACGCCTTGCGGTATCTCTGCCGATGGGCTGGGCGTGACAAGCCTGGTGGACCTTGGCAGGCCCGTGACCATGGCTGAAGCTGATGATGCTCTCGTGGAGGCTTTTCAGCCGGTTTTTGGCCCCCTCACCCCCGTTGACCTGCCCGATTTCAGATAATTTCCTGTCCCTGTCGAACCTGGCTTCCCCGGATCGTCATGACAATGAGCGCGGGCAACCTCGCTTCGTGATATAACCAACAGAAACAGGAGAGATCACATGCTTTACATGATTGTTGCGGCTGAATCCGAAGAGGATATGGCTGCCCGGAAATCAACCGAGGCTGGCGCCTTTGAGGCCTATATGGGCCCCTGGTTCAAATATTCGACCGAGATGCGAGAAGCCGGCGTAACGGTAGACGGAAATGCGCTGGAGACACCTGATACCGCAACATGCGTGCGGGTGCGCAACGGCAAGCGCGAGGTGCAGGATGGCCCGTTTGCTGATAGCAAGGAACAGCTCGGCGGCTACTTCATCATAGATGTGCCATCAGTGGAAGAAGCACAGAAATGGGCTGCAAAATGCCCCGCTGCCTCAACGGGTCTTGTAGAACTGCGTAAGGTTGCGATTCTGGAAGAGGAGGAATAAGCCATGCAATATATGTTAGCTCTGTATGAAGATGAAAATGCATTCTTGAACCTGAGCGAAGCTCAAATGGGTGAAGTATTCGGGGCATATCATGCCTACACAAATTCCATGAAAGAAGCTGGTGCCTTCGTTGCCGGTGAACCGCTTGAGCCCAGCGCAACAGGCGCAATCATTCGTAACCAGAACGGTCACATGAACGTACAGGATGGCCCCTTTGTTGAAACTAAGGAACATCTTGGCGGGTTTTACCTCATTGATGTACCAGACCTTGATGCCGCCCTCGACTGGGCCGCCAAATGCCCTTGCGCCCAGACAGGCACCGTCGAAGTACGCCCCATCTGGAACATAGGCGACTGAGCCACATGCGGGCGGAAGAAAGCTATACCCTGGCGGCTGAAACCGCCCGCTCCTCCTACAGCAGGCTTGTGGCCATTCTTGCAGCGCGCACGCATGACGTCGCCCTTGCAGAAGATGTTCTGGCTACTGCCTTTCAGTCAGCGCTGGAACACTGGCCCAAGTCCGGCGTGCCTGCAACGCCCGAAGCATGGCTACTCACCGCGGCGCGACGCGCACTCATAGACAGGGCACGGCACGATACTGTGCGTGAAAAGGCAATGCCTGACCTGACCATGATGACAGAAGAAGCACATCGCCTGCGGGATGTCTCGGAAGATCTCTTTCCGGATGAACGGTTGAAACTTCTATTTGTCTGCGCCCACCCCGCGATCGATCCGTCAATGCACACGGCCTTGATGTTGCAGACCGTTATGGGACTGGAGGCCAAGCATATCGCCAGAGCATTTCTGATTGCTCCCGCAGCCATGGGGCAAAGGCTGGTCAGGGCAAAACGGAAGATCAAGGCCGCTCATATTCCATTCGCCATACCAGACCGCGCGCAATTACCCTCGCGGATCATGGCTGTGCTTGATGCCATCTATGTCGCGTTCAGTACGGGCTGGGATGAACAATTCCATGCCGCTACATCACCAGAGGGACTGGCCGATGAAGCTATCTGGCTGGCACAACTCGTCACACAATTACTGCCAGAGGAGCCTGAAGCCAGGGGTTTACTGGCGCTCATGCTATACGCAAAAGCGCGCAGCAAGACCCGGCGGGACAAGAATGGCAAATATGTTCCGCTCGCAGATCAGGACAAGACACTCTGGGATAATGCAGCCATCTCGGCAGCAGAAGAACATCTGCTAGCTGCTTCGCGCCAGAACAGGCCCGGGCGCTTTCAGATTGAAGCTGCAATACAATCTGCCCGTATTGTCGGTATGGTGAATGACAGCACAAATTGGCCCGCCATCATTCAGCTTTATGCCCGTCTGATCGAGATTGCGCCCTCAACAGGCGCAAAGGTAGCGCAAGCCAGCGCTGTGGCACTATCAGGGCGGCCCGCAGATGCCGCGCGTCTTCTGGCAGAGATTGAGCGCAAATGTGAGACCTACCAGCCTTATTGGGCGACGCGCGCCCATATTGCAAAAACGCGCGGCCAGTACAGACAGGCCGTCGCAGATTATGACATG
The DNA here is from genome assembly GCF_030758415.1 of Parvularcula sp. IMCC14364. NCBI lineage: Bacteria > Pseudomonadati > Pseudomonadota > Alphaproteobacteria > Parvularculales > Parvularculaceae > Parvularcula > Parvularcula sp. IMCC14364. The sequence continues at coordinate 1,668,940 of NZ_CP132334.1, forward strand.
GCGATCTCTCTTGCGACGGACGATGCTGTCAAAGTGTGGCTCGGCGAACAGCGCGACCAGATCTGTACTGGTGAGGATCAATCACCCTTAACGTAAGGGTTTTTCTGCTTGTTGAGATACAACCGTACCGGCACCGCCGGCAGGTCAAATGCCTCTCGAATACCGTTCACCAGATACCGACGATAACTTTCAGGCAATTCATCAGCACGCTGGCATTGAGCAATAAATGTTGGCGGGCGTGTCCTGGTCTGGGCAATATACTTGATACGAATACGACGCCCACTGACCGCCGGCGGTGGATGGCGTTGAACGGCATCCTGCAGCCATACATTCAAGTCACTGGTTTTGACCTTGGCATTCCAGTCAACATAAACACTGGTGACTGCGGGCATCAGCTTTTCAATGGCGCGTCCTGTGAGGGCAGACAGAAAAATGATCGGCACACCGGGTGCCTGTGGCAGCAGTCGCCCGACCATCTCGCGCAAATCCTTGGCTGCCTTGTCGCGATCTTCGATCTTGTCCCACTTGTTCGCAGCCATGACGAGCGCCCGCCCTTCCCTGATCGCAAGGTCAGCAATTTGCAGATCCTGCTTTTCCAGCGGCGTGGCTGCATCAAACAGAACGACCACAACTTCTGCAAACTTCACCGCACGGATACCGTCAGACACGGATAGTTTCTCAAGTTTCTCCTGTACCTTGGCACGCTTGCGCATACCGGCTGTATCAAACAGTTTCACGGGCCATGCCCGCTCCTGCGCCTGCCATGTCCAGTCCACACTGATAGAGTCGCGGGTTATCCCTGCTTCCGGCCCGGTCAACAGCCTGTCCTGCCCAATCAACTGATTGATAAGCGTGGACTTGCCTGCATTAGGGCGCCCGACGATCGCCACGCGCAATGGCTTGAGTGGATCATCCCATTCATAGGCCTCATCGTCCGCGCCTGCGCCGCCCAAAGCGTCTGCCAGAGCCTGAAGCGCTGCATACAGATCGCCCATGCCTTCATTATGCTCTGCTGATATAGGCACAGGCTCGCCAATGCCGAGACCATAAGATTCATAAATACCGTCTGTACCCGCACCGCCTTCAGCCTTATTGGCAAGCAATACAATCGGCTTGTTGCTTTCGCGCACCATGGCCGCGAATTTCTCGTCTTCGGGCGTAATCCCGATACGGGCATCAATCATGAACAGGCAGACATCTGCTTCCTCAATCGCAACGCGCGTCTGCGCCATCATGCGCGTTTCCAGCGCATCGATGGGGGCCTCTTCGAGACCCGCCGTGTCGATGATCTTGAACTTGAGATCGGCCAGCTTTCCGTCAGCCTCGCGACGGTCGCGGGTAACACCCGGCTGGTCATCAACGAGCGCAAGCTTCTTGCCCGCCAGCCTGTTGAACAGGGTGGACTTGCCAACATTGGGCCTGCCGATGATTGCTATCTTGAAAGGCACAGGGTGACCTGCTTTCACGTTAAAGGGGCCGCGTTCTGGGCCTGAAAGCAGGTCAGGTCAAGGGCGCTTATTGATATGCTGTCAGCTTGCCATTCTCTGTGAGGATGAAAAGCTGCTGATTTGCCAGCACTGGCGAGATTTTTGAGCCATTGCCAAGCTTGCTGCGGCTTAATGTGTTCCCGCTTTTCGGATCCAGTAAGAGCACCTCCCCTGATGAAGAGGTCAGCACCAGTTGCCCGCCAGCAATGATCGGGCCTGTCCAGGTAATACGGTCTCTCTTGCGCTTTTCATTTTTATAGCGCGGCAATTCCTGAACCCAGGCAACACGCCCGTCCTCGCGGGACATGGAAACGAGTTCGTTCTCGACCGAGAGAACAAAAATGAAATCACCGGCAACCCACGGTGTCTGCAACCCGGCGATGGGCGCTTCCCAGATTGTCCGGCCCGAGCGCAGGTCAATCGCGCTCATCTGCCCGGCATGGCTGACTGCAAACACTGTCCCACGATCAATAACAGGGCTACCAGCAATATCACTAAGATTGGACAGCGCAGTCATGCGGCTGGAGCGTGAGACAGTTTCACGCCACAACTCCTGACCATTGTCAGCCCGCAGGGCGGCAATCTCACCAGAAGAAAAAGGCGCAATCACAATTTCTGCATTGGCTGCAGGACTTGTCGCAGCGAGAAAACGTGCGGTCTCCTCGAAAGACTGATAATCCCATTCAACTTCACCCGTTTCCTGATTCAGGGCCAGCATTTCATTGGAATTGGTCACAACATAAACGAGGCCGTTCGTTGCTGTCGGGGCAGTCCGAACTGGCGTTTCGGTTTCATAAGTCCACAAGGTGTTCCCTGTTTCAGCATCCAGGGCAGCGACAAAACCGAAACCGGAAGTCGCAAAAATTCGGCCGGAATCATAGGCGACACCGCCACCAAAGCCGATCTCTGCCGGGTTTTCCCGCTGCATTACCTCATACCATTTGCGGTTTGGTGCGCTCAGGTCAGGCGTTAGTTCTGCTGACCATACTTCACGGCCACTTGCTGTCTCGAAGGCAGATACATGGGCCTTGGAATCGATCACGAAGATGCGGTTATCAGCAACTACTGGCGGTGCCAGCAAAGGCGCGCGCCGACCGGAGCTGTTCGTCACTTTCTTTGACCACTGGCGATCAAGCGTCAGCTCTGCGTCGAGATGATGCATCGTGTGATCTGCATCGCCGCCCGGCTGTGGCCATGACGCGTTGATATAAGGTGGTGGCAGCGTGATCGCAGCAGCCAATTCAAGATCAGGTTCGAGCCTGTTCTCCAGAGCCAGAACCGGCACCCGGCCATCATCAGCTACCGGAGTCTCTTCAACTTCCTCGCTTTTGTCACGGGAAAATACATTGAGTGGACTGGTGCTGCAGGCGGCGGTCGTTGCCAGCAGGCTTGCCATCATCATCCAGGTCAGCGATCTATTCCGGGCCAGGTTCATGGTATCACTCTCAACTTTATTTTTGATCTGTTGACGATGAAAATCATCGGTTTTTGACATCGAACGCGAACTATACAGGGTTAATTTCCGCTTGTCCCGTCTTCTTGCGTTTCGTTTTCGTTAGTTGGCTGGCCGGCTGGTGCCGCCAGCACATCATCCATCAAGTCCAATAGGCCGTCAGGCTGTGTTTGTGTGACAAGCTCAAGAGACTTCCCCTCGGCCCCCAGATGCGCAAGGGCGGCAAATTCTTCTGCCCGTCCCGCGATGCGCGGCGCAAGGTCAGCCGTCGCCTGAATCGTCTCGAAATATGTCAGAGCAGTCTGGTAATCCCCGAGCGTCAACGCCGCAAGCCCGGCAATTTCCTTGGCGTGCATGCCAAAAGCAGTCTCTTCTGCTTCCAGCCCGTTCAGAACCCCCATCGTGCGGTCCCGTCCCTGATCCAGCGCCAGATAGCCTGCCCGCACCCGCGCCAGATCGCGCAGTCTTTTGGGTTGCGCGTCATTTTCTGCAATTTTCAGAAAATAACGCAAGGCCGCATCCTTGTCTCCCATACGCTCTGCCAACGCCCCCGCACGCAAAGCAGCCATAGCGGCATATCCGTCAGGCCCGTTATCAATAATGTCATCAAACGCGATCAGCGCTGCCGCCTGATCTGTTTCGATCAGTGTGACCGCCTGGTTGAATTCCACAGCCGTGGCCTCGGCCATATTTGTCTGACGCACTTCCCAGAACTGTCTGCCCGCCACGATAAGCACCACAACCAGAGCCACCCCGATAAACCAGGGCAGACTACGTTTCAGGTCTTCAACCTGCTGGTCTTCCTTGATCTGTCGATCAACATCGCGGATTTCCTGTGAACCATCGTCAAGAGCCACGTCTTACACATCCTCAAATTATTTCAGGCGCTTACCTAACGATCTTTGACAGGGTTCGCAATGCGCTTCGTACTAATGCCCGTCATAGGCAACGAGACAGTGGGTCTCAATTCCCAGTGCATGAATACGCTCAATACCGTTCAAATCCGGCAGATCCACAACGAACGCCGCGGCAACAATTTCAGCTCCGGCTTTAGTGAGCAGATGAATTGACGCCTCTGCGGTGCCACCGGTAGCAATCAAGTCGTCAATAATTAGAACCTTTTCACCCGGCTCCAAGGCATCAACATGCATCTCGAGCTCATCAGAACCATATTCCAGTTCATAGGTTTCACTGACAGTTGCGGCAGGCAGCTTGCCTTTTTTGCGCAACGGAATGAAGCCGGCGCCAAGTTGGGCGGCAACCACTGAACCGAAGATAAACCCCCTTGCTTCAATCCCGGCCACCTTGTCGATACCACTATCCCGAAAAGGGGCGGATAACTGCTTTACAGATTCTACAAACGCTTCCGGGTTGCCCATAAGCGTGGTCACATCCCGGAACATGATGCCTTCCTTGGGGAAGTCCGGAATGGTGCGAATAGCTGTTTTCAGGTCAAAACTCATAATTTCGCGCTCGGTCTTTCATTGATGGCGGCTTGCCAGCGCAGGATATTGGGGTGCTGCTCACCGGGCGCGGCCTTGATCCATGGGGTCACATCCAGAATGGTGAAGGCCCAGATATCGGCCAGTGAGAACTGCTCAACGGCAATCCACTCACGCCCTTCCAGATGCGCATTCAAGTCGTCCAGAAAGGCTGCAAGACGGGCGAAGCCGCGCTCGGCCAGTTCTGGTATCTGCTCATAATTGTCTTTACCCGGTATGGCACGCCCGGCCATTTTCGGATGGGAGTTACGGTACGCCTCCATGAAGGCGATCCCGCCATGCATGTCGCATTTCGCTACCCAGCTCATCACCAGACCTTTTTCAGTCGCTGTCTTGCCTGTCAGGCTTGGTTCAGGTTTGACGGCTTCTGCCCAACTGGCGATACCAAGATTATCAAACAACGCCGTGCCATCTTCGAGAACGAGCGCCGGAATTGTGCAATTCGGGTTCACCTTGCGAAATTCGGGCGAGAGCTGTTCCCCTTTGCGCATGTCAATGGGCACAGTCTCATGTTCAATACCCTTCTCCGCCAGCACAATCCGGGCTTTGCGCGGACTTGGTGCCGGAGCATAATCGTAGAATTTGATCGCCATACTGCCCTCAGAGTTTTGCAAAAGACATGATACCGCCTTCGTTGGCGGCAAGGTTACCATCCTTGACATCAGTGTACAGCTTGTCAATTTCCGGCTTTGACGCAGCAGGGACAATTTTCATCCATTTGCTCGCATCCTCGGCAACTGCCTGACTGGCCGTGTAAAGATCTGTCACAAATTTTCCGCCTGTGGCCTTGGCCCGTTCTGCCGCATAGGCTGGCATGAAGAAAAGCTGGGAGCGGTCATGAATGTAGCCCTCTCCTTTGCGCTCTTCATCCCAATGGGACGCCCCTACAATAACTGTATGCCGCATATTATCCGCGAGATGCCGGTGAAGCTCTGAAAGGGTTGCGCCGTTACCAGAGAAATCCACAATAACTGTCGGTGACGCGGCATCCATCGCGCCTACTTCATCATAGGAGAATACCTTGTCATAATATCCCGTATCCTGCACCGACGCCTTGTTGCTGGCCGAAGTCAGGCCTGCGATTGTCTTGCTTTGCAGGTTTGTACGCCCAAGAAGATAAGCAAGGCCGAGGGAAGTTTTACTGGAGGCACTCACCAGCAGAATAGTCTCCGCACCCTGATAGTCTGTTTCTTTCAACCAGTCGGCAAGGCCAAATGATGTACCAGCAAGCGGGAACCAGAGTGCCCGGTATTCTTCAAGATCAGGGTTATAGAACGGATCTGCTTTCAATCGTATCATCACATTATATATGGCGGGCAAATCCTTACGGTGCGCAGATGCATCCCGGAACTGGTTTTCCTGAACACTGCCTGGTTTCACGATGAAATCCGTGCCCATGGGCAAATAGCCATAAACGCGCTCACCCTTGGCAAATTCGGGGTGCCTGCTCTCTGTCACATCTGCAAAGCCCCAGACAGGAATAATGCCCCAGTCGTCTTCCTGCACCGGATAGAATTTCCAGTACCCGAATTGATCCCCGATAGCACCATAAGTGATATTGTTGGCGGTAAAGGCAAAGTGGTCGACTTTGAGTTGAACATCACCATCTTCAAGCGGCGGCAGACTCGCATCAGCCCAGCGGGTCTTGTTGATGTCGGATTTCTGTACCTGCAACTGGGTAATACTGGTCATCTCCATCTCCTTTTTCACTCAGGTTGGCGACAGCCGAACCCATGGTCAAGCGTCTGACTCAGCATCAACAGGTGACCATGAATAGCCTTGCTGCTCAATCCGTTTTCAGCACACTCTGCACAGCGTCGAGGATTTCGTCGTTGGTAAATGGCTTGATCAATACCTGATTGGCGCCGCGCACATCAGCGATTGCCATTGCCTGCTCAAGTGTCCGACCCGGGCCACCACCAGACATAACAATGACCGGCCCCTCAAAACCATCTGTCCGTATTTCGCCCAGCAGCGTCAGCCCGTTTTCCTCCCCAAGCCAGACATCCAGCAATATCAGATCGGTCTGGCCATCGTACTGCTCAAGATGCGCCTGACCAGCGCGGGCACTGTCCGCCTGCATAACGATATGCCCCTCGCTCACGAGCACAGCCTGCAAGCCATCCCTGACATGCTGGTCATCATCTATAATCAGAATTGTCGCCATATATGCTTCTCGTTTAGCGCAGGCAGATGGTTATCACAAACCCGCCGCGCAGCAAGGCGACGGCAAGACCAGCTCGCCAAGCAGTTCTACGCCCAATGAGATGTTTTTTTCTGTGCGCAATAACTGTAATATTGGCTTTATGGTAATCAAAAATATGAAAGCCACCCCGGTCTCTTCCCTGTCTTCAGCACTGGATCAGCCAGGCGCCTTTGAGAAATCCCAGAGGCTGGCCCGGGTGGCACATGCGGTGAATGACGTGCGCGAAGGATGCTGGACGGCATCGGACATGCTATGGGAAATGCTTGGCCTGCCACCACAGAAAAAACCGGTCACGTATGAAAGTCGACGTGAGAAAAAGCTGCTTGGACCATACTACGAAGAGATCATTCGTATGCGTAGCGCCTGCATTCGCAACGGCTCTTCACAATCCCATGAACTTCATGCGCATAATGCCCGTACCGGTGAACCAGCCATCTTTCGTCTGGAGTTCCATCCCGAGTTGGACGAAGCTGAGAGTGTCACATCCTTCTTCCTGATCTTTTCCGATGTCACACGCCAACGACATCTTGAGCAACGTCTGAAAGATGAACGTGAGGCATTGGCAAGAGCACAACGCATCGCGCGCGTCGGGCACTTCTTTCATGACCTGTCCGATCATTCAGTCACTGGCTCAGAGATGCTCTGGGACATTCTGGGCGTTGATAGCGCTACCGGGCCCAAGACCTATGATGCTGCTGCAAAACTGTTATTTGATAGCCAGACACTCGAAACAAGCCTTGCCAGAAGAGAACACCTGCTCAGTACCGGGAAGGACATAAAATATGAAATAGAGTTGCCCCGGGTGGATACAGGTGAGAAGCGTATCTTTAATGTGGAAATCCATCCGGAAAAAGGGCCGGATGGAAAGGTGCAGCGTTTTTTCGGTGTTGTGGCTGACATAACAGATCAGAAACATCTTGAGCAAAGCCTGAGATATGAACAGAGCCTCTCGTCAAGAGCTCAGGAACTGGGGCGCGTCGGGCATTTTTATAATGACTATGTGAACAGGAGCCTGTTCTGGTCTGAAACCGTCTATGAGATTTTCGGGATAAAAGAACGCAACCTGCACCTGCTTGGTACTGAAAGGCTGCGTCCTGCCCTATTGCCTGGAGAAGCAGAAAGATTTGAAGCGGAAGGACGCCGGGCAATAAACAGCCATGAAAAATCATTTTCCTATACGTTTCATGGCAAGCGCCCTACTGACGGCAGGGTTATCTTTGTACAGAGTGATTGTACGGTTGAGTATGAAAACGGAAATGTAAAAGCCGTGCTGGGGTTTCTGCAGGACATCACAGAGCGCATAGAGGCGCAATATACGCGTGAGAAGCTGGAAGCAGCATTGCAGGAAGCACAGAAATCAGAATCCCTTAATTATTTTGCGGGCGGCATGGCCCACGAATTGTCCAACCTGCTTCAGCCAGCGGTCAGCTTCGGCACGCTTGCCAAAAATGCCGCCAGCAAAGGGGACAGCAAGACCGCCGAGCAACACATGACGCAAGCCCTGAAGGCCATCACTAGGGCAACAGACATCACCCGCAAGGCGCTGCAATTTGTACGGAACTCTCCTGCCAGCACTCAGAGTATAGAAATCCTGATCGCTCTGGAAGAAGCCCGAGCGATCCTGCGGTCCAGCTCCGGTAATATCGACTGGCAATTGAACCGCGATCTAATCGGAGTGAAAGCCGTTGCCGACACAACAGGACTGGTGCAGATACTTCTCAACCTCGTCAGAAACGCCATGGAAGCAACAGGCGACAGGGGCGACGTGAAAATCAGTGCTGCAACGCACACGGTCACAACATCCTCAACAGAACTTGCAGGTATTGAGCCGGGTGAATATGTAGAGATCTGTGTACGTGATTATGGCCCCGGTATTCCGGACAATCTGACAGATAAAATTTTCGATCCGCTTTTTACTCCTAAATCCGGCGGCATGGGCACTGGGCTGGGGCTCCCGGTATCAAAAGGCCTGGCTGAGAGATGGGGCGGCACGCTCGCCTTGCATGATACTGACAATCAAGGCGCTGAATTCTGTCTTCTGCTGCCAGTAGCAGAATAGATCGCAAAGTTTATCCCTGACGCGCCATGAAATCCTGCTGAAATTTTTCAAACTGCCCCCGCGCAATTGCCTCACGCATCCCGGACATGAGTTGCTGATAATAATGCAGGTTATGCCAGGTAAGTAGCATCGGCCCAAGATATTCCCCAGCTTTGAACAGATGATTGAGATAGGCTTTGGTATATTGTGACGAGGCAGGACACTCACTATCCGGGTCCAGCGGTGTATTGTCCTCAGCAAACCGGGCGTTTTTGATATTGAGCGGGCCATCCGGCGTCCAGGCCTGACCATGACGACCGGATCGCGTTGGCAAAACGCAGTCAAACATATCCACCCCCCTTGCCACAGCACCGACCAGATCAGAAGGCTTGCCAACCCCCATCAAGTAGCGCGGCTTGTCTCCTGGCAAGTGCGGCGTTGTAAAATCCAGCACCCGGAACATTTCTTCCTGCCCCTCCCCAACAGCCAACCCGCCGATTGAGAAGCCAGGAAAATCAAGGTCAATCAGCCCCTCCAGGGAGCGGCGACGCAGATGTTCGAATGTAGAACCCTGAACAATACCGAACAAAGCCTGTCCGGGCCGGGCCATTTCGGCAAACGCCGCCTGCGAGCGTTTCGCCCAGCGCAGGGACAGTTCCATGGACGCTTCCGCCGCATCCTCTGTAATCGGATAAGGTGGACATTCGTCAAGCTGCATCTGGATATCAGCTCCAAGCAGACACTGTATTTCTATACTGCGCTCTGGCGACAGAGCGTGAGCAGACCCATCAATATGGGACCTGAAAGTGACCCCCTCCTCCGTCATCTTTCTTAACGAGGCCAGCGACATGACCTGAAAGCCCCCAGAATCCGTGAGGATTGGCCCTTTCCATTGCATGAATTCATGCAAGCCTCCCAACCTGTGGATTCGCTCTGCCGTTGGCCGCAGCATCAGGTGGTAAGTGTTGCCCAGTATGACATCAGCGCCAGTTGCAGCCACATGCTCGGGGTGCATCGCCTTGACGGTCGCAGCTGTACCCACCGGCATGAAGGCAGGCGTGCGGATTTCACCACGCGGCGTCTTTATGGCACCAGTGCGCGCCTGCCCGTCTGTGTGCTGTACGCTGAATGAAAAAATATCCGTCTTATCAGTTGTCATGACGCTCCAGATAGCAGGCATCGCCATAAGAGTAAAAACGGTAGGCGTTTTCTATGGCGTGTTCATATGCTGCTTTCATCCGCGCCTGCCCGGAAAAAGCCGAAACGAGCATAAACAGTGTTGATCGTGGCAGATGAAAATTTGTCAGCAAGCCGTCAACTGCTCGAAACCTGAAACCGGGTGTGATGAATATATCTGTTTCATCACTGAAAGGTTGAACGCCCTCATCCGTGGCGGCGCTTTCGAGCAACCTCAATGATGTTGTACCAACACTGACAACCCTGTTTCCGGCCGCACGTGTTTCATTGATAAGACTGGCTGTTTCAGCAGATACTTCCCCCCATTCAGCATGCATCTTGTGATCTTCTGTATCTTCGGCTGTCACCGGCAAAAAAGTCCCAGCCCCAACATGCAAGGTCACGTCGGCAAGGCGCACCTTCCTGGCCGCAAGTTGCGCAAATATTTCTTCCGTGAAATGCAGCCCGGCTGTGGGCGCAGCAACTGACCCCTGCTCACTGGCAAATACCGTCTGATAGTCTTCTTCGTCCCGCTCATCGACCTGCCGCTTGCGACCGATATAAGGCGGTAAGGGCATGTGTCCGGCGTCCCGGAGCGCCCTGTCAAAAACCTCGGCGCTCATACGGAAACTCAGCTCTATTTCAGCACCAGTCCGGCTACTGACTGTAGCCTCCAGCGATGGCGAGAAGACTAGACGGTCACCCTGCTTCAGGCGCTTTGCCGGACGCGCAAAGGCGCGCCAGTTGATACACGCATCATCGTCAACTGACACAAGTTTATGAAGATTTATCTCGACCTGTATATCTTGCCCGGCTGCGTCACGAGCGAGGCGTATGCCCTGAAGAGCGGCGGGGATGACCTTGGTGTTGTTGCGCACCAGCAAGTCACCGGGCTTCAGGATGCCGACTATATCTGCAAACTGAAGATCAGCCAGCATGGCACTAACATGCAACAACCGCGAAGCAGAACGTGGTGATGCAGGCCGCAGTGCAATCAGCTCTTCTGGAAGATCGAAATCAAAGTCATCCACGCGCATTCTGGGCAGGCTCACTTAAATAACTGAAACATCGCTACGCGAAGCCGAACCATAATGGGTGCGCATCGGTCAAAACCGAAACGCTCCACAACCCACGAGTTTTAGACTGAGACCTGTTCAGAGAACAGCTCAGGCAGCCTTGCGGAACTTGACGATCTTCGTGGGGGTCGCCGGCGGCTCGCCCTTATTGATGGCATGTACATTTTCAATGCCTTCAATCACCTTACCCCAGACAGTGTATTGGCCATCAAGGAAAGACGCATCATCTAGGCAGATAAAGAACTGACTGGAAGCAGAGTCAGGGTCCTGAGCGCGCGCCATGGAGCAGATACCTTCCGCATGGCTCACATCATTGAACTCCGCCGGAATATTCTCGTCTGCACCGCCCATGCCGGTGCCATTAGGACAACCGCCCTGCGCCATGAAACCGTCAATAACCCGGTGGAAACTCAAGCCATCATAGAAACCGTCTTCCGCAAGACGCGTGATTTGCGCCACATGCTTTGGCGCTTTATCCGGATACGTCTCTATGACAATATTACCTGCATCAGTCTCAAGTATCAGATTATTCTCGGTCAAAGCTCTATTTCTCCATTGATTTTGGTTGGTATTCTAATGTTACAGACATCTTTCACATACCCATCCTGTGTGATCTCGGCACCAGCAGAAAGATAGTTACGGAATTCTTGACCGTCTGTACGCAGGACTTCCACATAGTCACGATCTTCAACCGGCACATCGCTACCAAGTCGCATACGTACAATTGGTGTTGGTCTCTCTGGCGGCTCGCCTCTGTTGATACGGCGAGCATTTTCAAATCCGTCAACAATGCGCCCCCAGACGGTATATTTCTGATCCAGCGAACCTCGAGAATCGCCAAACATCAGGAAGAACTGACTGTTAGCGCTGTTGGGGTCGCCAGCACGCGCCATGGACATCACGCCGCGACAATGCATCCCCCAAAGCGCAATATTATCTTCAACCAGAAAGTCTTTCATGGTTTCAGGCTGGGCTGCCACTGGAATAGGCCCGATAAACCCAAGCCGTGGTGAGCGGGCATCTCTACCAATCGCAGAAAAGCCGGTCGCTGCAGCTTCTGTTGCGTCACGCATGAACTCTGCTTGAAGGTTGGGGAGATCAGACGAGCCTGTCCCTGTGCCAGTGGGATCGCCGCCTTGGGCCATGAACCCTTCAATCACGCGATGGAACAACAGCCCATCATAAAAACCCTGGCGTGTCAGAGTCTTGATACGCTCCACATGCAGCGGGGCAAAATCCTCGCGCAACTCAATAATGATCCGTCCGCTTGGCAGATCCATGAACAAAAGGTCATCCGGGTCGACATAGCGCCAGGCATTTTCAGGCGCGGCCTGAACAATCTCCTCAGGTGTCGCGGCAGAAGCAAGGGGTGCTGCAAGGGCCAGAAATGGAAGTGCGGCAACAGCAGCCAGTATTTTTTTCTTGAAACGCATTAGGGTCAATCTCCTCCGATGCCCGCCAGAACAATGGGCATAATTAACCCAACTTATCGCAAGCGGCTAGAGTGGATGCTGCTTTGAAGCTCTTAATTACCAAATTTTTCGTTTAGCCTGCTGGCAACGTCTGCCGGCACAAAACTGGTAATATCCCCTTTCAGTCTGGCAATTTCCTTCACCAGCTTGGATGCGATTGCCTGATGGTGCGGGTCAGCCATGAGGAAGACCGTCTCGATCTCATCATTGAGGAAAGAATTCATACCAACCATTTGAAATTCATACTCAAAATCGGCAACAGCCCGAAGCCCGCGAATGATAATGTCGGCCTTCAGTTCCTCTGCAAATGACATGAGCAGTGTATCAAAGGGCACGACCTTGATGACTGAATTGCTCCCATCACTCAGAGCTTTTGTTTCGGCCTCGACCATTTCCACCCGCTGTTCGAGAGAAAAAAGTGGTCCCTTGTCGCGGTTTATCGCCACGCCGATATAGAGTGTATCAACCAGCTTGAGTGCGCGACTGATGATGTCCAGGTGTCCATTTGTAAGAGGGTCAAAAGTGCCAGGGTAAAGACCCGTCCTGCTAACCATCATCCTCGCCCCCCTCTTCCTCACTGATTTCCGGCACATGCTCGACAGAGACAACTTTCTCATCGTCTCTGGTCTTCAGAATGGTTACACCCTGCGTGCTGCGCCCAGCGATACGGATATCTTCTACATTTGTGCGGATAAGCTGCCCACCATCGGTGACGAGCATGATCTCGTCGGCTTCTTGTACCGGGAAAGAGGCCGTCACGCGACCGTTTCGCTCATTCGTGGCAATCGCAATAATGCCCTTCCCGCCACGACCTGAAGTCCGGTACTCGTAAGAAGAGGAGCGTTTACCGAAACCATTTTCAGTGACGGTCAAAATAAACTGCTCGCGCACCTGCAACGCGGCGATACGCTCGTCAGAAAGGACTGTATCCGTCGCCTCCTGAGAGCCGCTATCACCGTCATCTTCTTCCGGATGGCTCGCCTCACCGGCAATCGCCCGGCGCATGGCTGTTGCATATTTGAGATAGGCTTTGGCTTCATCAGATGTAATTTCAACACCATCCAGAATGGCCATTGAAATAACCCTGTCGTCCCCGAGGGCAGATGTTTCATCCAGTCGGATGCCACGCACACCCGTTGATGTACGCCCGGTAAACACACGTACAGCGTCAACCGGGAAGCGGATGCAGTTGCCGCTGGATGTCGTCAGCAGCACATTGTCTGTCTCCCGTGCCAGCTGCACACCGACAATCTGGTCGCCCTCATCCAGCTTCATGGCGATCTTGCCGTTGCGGTTGATCTGGGTGAAATCAGAGAGCTTGTTGCGCCGAACACCACCAGAGCCCGTGGCAAACATAATGTCCATCTGCGCCCAGTCTCGTTCATCTTCCGGCAGCGGCAGGATCGTCGTGACACGCTCACCCTGTTGCAGCGGCAGCAGATTGACGAATGCCTTGCCACGCGCTGACGGCGCCCCTTCCGGCAACCGCCAGAGCTTCATCTTGTACACCATGCCTGATGACGTGAAGAACAGCAGCGGCGTGTGGGTACTGCCGACAAAAAGCTGAGAGACGAAATCCTCGTCCTTCATTTTCATGCCTGCCCGTCCCTTCCCGCCGCGCCGTTGTGCACGATAAGTCGAGAGCGGTGTCCGTTTGACATACCCCCCATGCGTAACCGTCACGACCATTTCTTCACGGGCGATCAGGTCTTCATCCTCCATCTCGAAACCGGCATCAATAATCTCGGTACGGCGTGGCACAGCAAACTGCTCACGCACCTCCGCCAGTTCATCGAGAATGATCTGCATGACGCGAGAACGCTTGCGCAGGATGTCCAGATAGTCCTTGATTTTCTCAGCCAGGCCCTTCAGCTCATCACCAATCTCATCGCGGCCCAGCGCTGTCAGACGTTGCAGACGCAAATCGAGAATGGCCCGCGCCTGCTCCTCGGACAGTTTCAGTGTGCCATCCTCCTGCAGGGAGTGGCGCGGATCGGCCACAAGAGCCACCAGTGGTGCAAAATCCTTGGCCGGCCAGTTGCGTGACATTAACTCCTCGCGAGCCGTTGAGGGGTCCGGTGCCCGGCGAATAAGCGCGACAACTTCGTCAATATTAGCCACGGCGATCGCCAGGCCAACCAGAACATGGGCCCGGTCACGGGCCTTGCGCAGTTCAAACTTCGTGCGACGGGTCACAACTTCTTCGCGGAAGCCGATAAATGATGTCAGCACGGAGCGCAGGTTCATCTGCTCCGGGCGCCCCCCATTCAGGGCGAGAATGTTCGCGCCGAAGCTGGTCTGCAACTGAGACTGCTTGTGAAGGTTATTCAGCACCACATCCGGCACGGCATCGCGTCGCAGTTCGATCACAACCCGGATACCGGTACGATCGGACTCATCGCGCAGATCAGCGATTCCTTCGATCTTCTTCTCACGGACGAGCGCAGAAATTTTCTCGATCATCTGCGCCTTGTTCACCTGATACGGCACGTCATGCGCAATAATCGCCATCCGGTCTTTGCGGATTTCCTCGATACTGGTGCGCGCTCGCATGATAATGGAGCCGCGCCCGGTCAGTAGCGCTGAACGCGAACCTGACTGACCAAGAATCTGCGCACCCGTCGGAAAATCAGGCCCAGGCACAATCTCCAGAAGGTCTGCATCAGGCAAATCAGGATTATCAATCAGGGCAACCGTCGCATCAATGATTTCCCCCAGATTATGCGGCGGGATATTGGTCGCCATGCCCACGGCGATCCCGCCGGCACCGTTGACCAGCAGGTTCGGAAAACGGGCGGGCAGTACGACCGGCTCTTTTTCCTTGCCATCATAATTGACCTGGTAATCGACCGTGTCCTTCTCAATATCGGCGAGAAGCGAGTCAGCGGGCTTGGCCATCCGCACTTCTGTGTACCGCATGGCGGCTGGCGGATCGTTGTCTATGGAGCCGAAATTCCCCTGACCGTCGAGAAGCGGCAGGCTCATGGAGAAGTCCTGCGCCATACGCACAAGCGCATCATAGACAGCCTGATCTCCATGAGGGTGATATTTACCAATCACATCACCAACAATCCGGGCGGATTTGGAATATGGCTTGTTCCAAACCTGTCCGTTCGTTTGCATGGACCAGAGAACACGCCGGTGCACGGGCTTGAGGCCGTCGCGCGCATCAGGAATGGCGCGCGAGACGATGACGCTCATGGCATAGTCCAGATAGGACTTGCGCATCTCGTCTTCTATGGAAATCTGCTGGATATCTTCACCGGGCGGGAGTCCGCCAGGATTTTCCGGCGATGAATCGTCGTTTTTATCGTTCACATTAAGTCCGTTAGAATCATTGCGTTTTTTCTCAATTATTTTAGCATTTTAGTTGGTGGTGCCGCAAGCAATGCGACAGACTTTTACATTACGTGCGTATCTGGCAGATTTGCCCGGAAGGTTATGATGAAAAACATGCTGCAAAAAAGAATGGTGACGGCGGCGGCTCTGGTCATGACTGTTGTTGCCTGTGCCCCTGAGCAACAGACATATCGCGGCGAAGCAGACCCACTTCTTGAAACACTGGCCCCCGCAGCAGGCGCAACAGCGAGTGCGAAGTTCATTTCCCCTGATGGTGAATTTCTCGGCAACGTCACCATGAGTGACAGTACCAACGGCGTGCTGATCAGGGTGGACCTGAAAAACCTTCCCCAAGGGTGGCATGGCATCCATCTCCACCAGATTGGTGACTGCGGTGACGGCTCGGAGGGCTTCAAGGCGTCCGGCGGACATATCAACCCGGACGGTAATGCCCATGGCCTGTTAAACCCGGACGGCTATGAACGCGCTGATATGCCGAACATATATGCCGGGGCAGATGGCCGCGCGACAGCAGCCTTCTTCAATTCCTATGTGCGTCTCAACAACAGCGAAGATGTTGCCGAAACCGTCGGCTTCGGCGCCGTTCTTCTGGACACAAACGGTTTTGCCATGGTTGTGCATGAAAATGCTGATGACCATCAAAGTCAGCCCATTGGCGGGGCCGGACCACGCATCGCCTGCGCCGCATTCAACTGACGGGAGCTTCTCATGGGAAAGTCAGACAACAAGACCGTCGCCACCGACGCAGATGTTACGGCCTTTCTTGAAGCCGTCGAACCGGAAAAACGCAGGCGCGACGGCTTTCGTGCTCTTGAGATGCTCAAACGTGTCACCGGTCACGAGCCCAGAATGTGGGGGCCAAGCCTCATAGGCTTCGATGAATATCACTACAAATATGAAAGCGGTCGCGAGGGCGATTTCCTTGCGATCGGCTTCAGCCCGCGCAAAGCCAACATGGTTTTCTACCTGATGCCCGGCTATCAGGATTTCGGCCCGCAACTGGAGCGCCTCGGCAAGCATAAGCTGGGCAAGAGCTGCCTCTATATCACGGACCTCGACAAGGTCGATATGTCCGTACTGGAAGAAATGTGCACCAACGCTTACCAGTATATTGTGGACAATTATCACTAACCATCAAAGCCTGCGCCTGACCTGCCCCAGGTATATTCGCAACATGAGAAACTGACAGCCGTTTCCCTGAGCAAAATGACCAAAGGCACGACGGTTTTGAGGCGGTCCCAAAAGACTTCCCAAAAAACTTATGTGCCCCCCTCTGTCATGGCCTATTGTCCTTCGCAGACCAACTCTAGAGAGGGTGAGGCAGATCAAAAGCCCAACAAATGTGGCTGTCACATCATGGTGTCTTTTTGTGAGCTGCCAGAAGTGTCATGTCAGGCACTTCAATAACAGGAGTGCGACCAATGAGCGTTAGACCCATCAAACTGAGTTTCCCCGGCGCATCTGGTGCTGATCTTGCGGCGCGGCTGGATTTGCCGACCGGGCATATCCGCGCCTATGCGCTGTTTGCCCACTGTTTTACATGTTCCAAGGATCTCATTGGTGCGCGCAAGATATCAGAAGCGCTGACCCGTCAGGGCATTGCGGTCATGAGATTTGACTTCACCGGGCTGGGTGACTCAGGTGGCGATTTTGCCTCGACGAATTTCTCGACAAATCTTGCCGACCTGGCCAGTGCGGTTTCGTTCCTGCGCGACACATATAAAGCACCGGCGATTTTGATCGGCCATTCCCTTGGTGGCCGCGCCATCCTCAGCATGGCAGCGGATGTGCCGGAGGCTAAAGCAGTGGTGACGATCGGCAGCCCAGAAAGCCCGGCGCATGTGACCCATCAGTTCGCCGAGCAGCTTGATGTCATACGCAAGCAGGGAGAAGCTGCCATCAGGCTTGGGGAGCGCCCCTTCACGATCCGGCGGCAGTTCCTGGATGACCTGGAAAAGCATTCCCTCGCCGATATCAGTCGCCAGCAGCACTATGCCCTGCTGGTCATGCACTCGCCCACTGATACAATTGTCGGCATAGAGAACGCCACGGGCATTTTCACCAGTGCCAGGCACCCGAAAAGTTTTGTATCCCTCGATACGGCAGACCATCTCCTCTCAAACAGGAAAGATGCCACTTATGCGGCCACAGTGATTGGTGGCTGGGCCAGTCACTATATAGATGATGATGAAAGTACCGAGGAGGAAGAAACAGAAACCGGTATCGTGGAATTGAGCGAAACCGGCCTTGGTAAATTTCAGAACACGGTGCGTGTCGGCCCCCATAAACTGCTGGCAGATGAGCCGCTGGATATGGGTGGGCTTGGCTCTGGCCCCTCGCCTTACGAGTTTCTTTCGACCGCACTGGGCGCCTGCACAAACATGACCCTGCGCATGTATGCTGACCACAAGAAAATCCCCCTTGATCGTGTCGCCATCAGGGTGCGCCACTTCAAGACCCATGGTCGGGACAGCGAAAGTGCAGCGGGAGACAAGGACGCGCCGGCGGCAAAACTGGATCATTTCGAGCGGGAAATCGCGCTTGAGGGGGATTTTGATGATAAAACCCGCGCAAGATTGCTTGAAATCGCGGATAAATGCCCCGTACACAAGACGCTCGAAACGGGCGCAAAAGTGCTCACCCGTGATGTCACCGAGGCAGGAGAGACAGATGACCAAGGCAGCAGCTGATTGCGACAATATGGACGAAGTGCGTGTTGAAATAGATCGCATTGACGCTGCGCTGATTGATCTGATGGCGGAGCGCTGGGACTATGTGGACCGTGCATGGCAATTGAAGACAAGCCCGGCAGAAGCAACAGTGCCCTGGCGCATCCAGCAGGTCATTGACAAAGTGCGTAGCCGGGCGGAGGCGGGCGGCCTGCCCCCTTCCCTGGCGGAAGCTCTCTGGCGCCAGTTGATAGGCTGGGGCATTCAGTATGAAGAAGAAAAACTGCGTGACCGGCACAAGTGACAGAACATCCCGATATCCCCTCACCGCTTTCACCTGTTCAGCAGGCCGCGAAGGCTTTTATCGAGAGCGAGCATCCGCTTTTCACCAAACTCGGATTGAAAGCAACGCGCATCTCTGAAGGAGAGATCAGTTTCCGTCTCACGATTCCACCGCAATATAGCGACGGTGACCATGTTCACAGCGGCATCATGGCCATAATGCTGGACACAATTCTCGGCAATGCTGTCTGGACCTCGCTTGACCGGTTTGTCCCCATCGCAACGATCAATCTGAAAACTGATTATTTCACCAAGGTTTCACCGAATACGCCACTGATCTGCAGCGGCATCTGCGAGGGTATTCGTGATGACGTTGCCTATAGTACAGGGCGCGCCATGATCGCAAAAACTGGCGAGCTAGTGGCGATGGCTGCGGGCACGTTCATGGTCGGCACCCGCAGCAAATCCAGGTCACGATTATGAGTCGCAGTATGATCCCCACACTCCCGCACAATGTAATCACCAGACTGGAGAGCCGCATTGCCGCATCTGAAATGGCTGGCTGGCTCAACCTGTCTGTAACACTGGAGGATGACACGCTGATTTATCATCTCGGGTTCGATGAAGCGCATATCGGTAATCCGGTTATTCGCGCCATTCATGGCGGTGTGGTTTCAACATTTCTGGAAACGGCATCCTAGTATGAAACATATGCCCGCCTGCCGGAGGATGTCGACATCAATGTTACCAGCGTTCACACAAATTTTTTGCGCTCAACAACGCCGACAAATGTTCATGGCAGCGTTTCCATTCACCGGCTCGGGCGTCGTTTCGGATTTCTTGCGGCGACCTGCTGGCAGGAAAACAGAGACAATCCCGTGGCAACAGCGGAAACAGGCATCCGCATCAAGCGCCCGGAGGAAGTATCAGTCACGGCAGGCAAGGCATAATTCTGTAGCTGGATCAATCAATAGTCTCTGCTCGGCTATTTCTTCCTCACATTCCTGACACAGACCATAATCGCCACCCTCAAGGCGGTTCAGGGCACGCTCTATGCGGGCAAGGTCACGTTGGCGCAATTTCTCCTGAGCCTTCGCCATGGCCTGCTGCTGCAAGGCATCCTGCCGCGACAGGCGACCAACAGACTGCTGGTCAAGTTCAACAGGCTTGCGCGCATCTGAAGCGCGGCGCGATAGATCAAGCAGGTCGCGCTTTCGCTCTTCCAGCAGGCCGCGGAATTTTTCGGGATCAGAGGGCATCACCCCTGCTTTTCCCATCTGCCCTGTACTGACTGTCGCCAGTATGTTGGCTGATGTTCGCTGCCTTTCAGGTCTTTCCAAAACTGTCGTGCCTTGTTCAGGGCATTTTCATCAGCACCATCAAAAATGGATATGCACCGTGTCAAATGCTCGATTTCAGCCAGTTCCACCTCGGCGCCTTCGACCAGAAACAGAAGGTCCCGGTTCGCATCCAGGTCAGTTTCAGTTGTCAGCCAGACCGGATGATCCGTACTGTCCCCGGCAGAGCCATGCGGGAGAAAACTCTCGTCAGCATACGTCCACAGGAGATTTTCGAGATGCTCCAGCTTGTCATCAGCCCCAACACGGACCGTTGCCCGCCAGCCTCTTTCCAGTGTTTTTGCCAACAGATCAGGCAAAACCGTTTCCAGCTTCGCCTGTTCAAGATGGTAAAAAAGCACTTCCGCCATGAGCCTTGCAGGCCTCAGCTTTCGTAATTGGCCCGGATGAATTCATCCAGCAGGCGCACACCATAACCAGCACCTCCTTTAGGGCAGGTCGGCTTGTCCTTGGTCTGCCAAGCCATACCGGCAATATCCAGATGTGCCCAGGGTATGTCATCACTGACAAACCGCTTGAGGAATGCCGCCGCACTGGAGGAACCACCTTCCCGGCCGCCGATATTCTTCATATCCGCAATGTCGGACTTGATCATGTCATCATGGGCTTTGCCAAGCGGCATCCGCCATAACTCTTCCCCTGTGGCAGTGCCAGCATCAGTCAGTGCCGTAACAAGCTCATCATCGGGCGAGAAACATCCACCATATTCATGTGCCAGAGAAATGATGATGGCTCCTGTCAGGGTCGCCAGATCAACTATAGCCGCTGGCTTGAACTTTTCCTGTGTATATGTGAGCGCATCAGCCAGCACCAGACGACCTTCGGCATCAGTATTCAGCACCTCGATTGTCTGGCCGGACATTGACGTGACAACATCACCCGGACGCTGGGCATTGCCATCCGGCATGTTCTCTACCAGTCCGATAATGCCGATGACATTGGCCTTCGCTTTCCTGCCTGCCAGCGCCACCATCGCACCAGTGACTGCAGCAGAACCACCCATGTCCCATTTCATGTCCCACATGCCGACAGGCGGCTTGAGAGAAATACCACCAGTGTCAAAGGTAACGCCCTTGCCGACGAAGCAGACCGGCTTCTGGCCTTTCTTGCCGCCCATCCATTTCATCACAACGAGCTTGCTTTCGCGAACAGAGCCCTGACCCACGCCAAGCAGAGAGCCCATGCCAAGCTTTTTCATTTCCTTCTCGCCAAGCACACTCACTTCAAGTCCCAGAGACTCCAGGTCCTGACAGCGTGCTGCATACGTTTCCGGGTGCAGGATATTTGCTGGTTCCGACACCAGATCACGCGCACAGAAAACGCCATCTGCAACCTTATCAAGTCCGGCATATGCTTTCTTGGCATCCGTGGCCTCGGGAGAACTGACGGTGACTTTGGTTAGGCTGGGCAGCTCTGATTTCTCTGCTGTCGTCCTGTAGGCATCAAAAGAATAGGCACGCAGGCGGGCTCCATACGCCACAGCAGCGTGAAGGTCGCTCGCATCCACAGCATCGTTGTCGAACCCGTCAAGGGCAAAAACCAGGCTCTTTTCAGCGCTGCGGAAATACCGCGCCACAGCCTTGCCCCCCAGGTTTTGGGCTTCAAGCAAAGTCATGTCTTTTCTGTTCCCGGCTCCGATCAACAAAATGGCGCTATTGCTGATCCCATCCGGCCCGGTCACTTCGACCTGCTGACCAGCTTTGCCGGAAAAATCTGCGGCTTTTTCGGCGCGCATCAAAGCGCCGCCCGTCTGGTCATTCAGTTCGGTAAAAGCTGAGCTGCGATCCTCGTTTGCATATACCGGCACGATAACAGCGCCGGACTTGGGCAGTGAGGATTTTGAGAATGTGATCATGAGGCTCTCTCCATTGTCGTATTTTGTCAGGCAATTACCTGAATTTCATTCAGACGCCAGTTCGATTTGTTTGCGCACAACGCCGATTGTGTTAGGCCAAACAGCGGTCTAGTCTGGGTGTGGGACATGACATTCTGCGTCAGATAAGTATAGAGGTTTGTGTGAACCAGCTGGACAGATATATTTTCGCGCAGAGTCTGAAGCCGCTCGTCATCATGACCGCCTGCGTAACAGCTATCGTATGGCTGACACAGATATTACAGAAATCAGAAATCATGGTGGAAGATGGGGGCAGCTTCGTCGCTTTTGCCCGCGTCTCAATATTGATCATCCCCAATCTGCTCTCGGTGATTACGCCGTTTACCGTATTTGCAGCAACGATCTACACATTGAACAGACTCAAAACAGACAGCGAATTGCCAGTCATGTCGGCAACCGGCGCAAGCACACTCAGGGTCGCAAGACCGCTCCTTTTGCTGGCGCTGGCAGGCACTGTCCTGACCTTTTATCTGAATCTGGATCTGATGCCCAAAAGCTATCGGCAACTGAAGCAAACAGTTTATGAGGTACGCACCGACATTGCACATTCTCTGGTGCAAAGCGGTGTCTTTACGACTGTGAGTTCCGGCCTGATGATTTATGCTGAAGAAGTCAGGCCCGGTAACCAGTATCTTGGCATTCTGATCCATGACCGGCGCAAAGCCGATGAGCCTGTCACCTATATGGCCGAAAGTGGTCTCTATCGTGACACCGAGACAGGCCCGCGCCTTCATCTGGCACGCGGCACAATCCAGCGAGAAGCCGCTGACGTAAATGGCGTGAACATTGTAAAATTTGATGAGACAGCCGTCGATCTGCGACCGTACCAGAAGCCGGCTGAGCTAGCGTATCTTGAGGAGACGGAGCGATACATCTCAGAGCTTCTCACACCGGACATGAGCAAAGCCTATGACCGGGAACAGGCTGGTGTGCTTGTCGCTGAAGGTCATGCGAGACTGGCCACACCGTTTTATAATCTGTTATTCGCTCTCATTGCCATGGTCGCCCTCCTCAAAGGCGGTTTCAACCGCTTCGGCTATGGGCGCCGTATTCTGATCGCTATTGCTGCGGTCCTGTTCTTCCGGGTAACAGGTTTTGCCCTGCAAAATGCAGCAGCAGCCACTGCAAGCCTCAACATTCTGCAATATCTGTCGCCATTTCTGGGCATTGGTGCCTGTCTGGGGCTTTTGATCGGCAAACCACGCCTGGGACTGAGGCACCATAAAAACAGCGTCCATGCGATGGGGGGGACATGACCCTGCCGCTGACCATGTACCGTTATCTTACGACGCAGGCGGTGATCGGCATCGTCGGTCTGTTCCTTATCCTTTCCGGGCTTATCCTGCTTATCGATCTAATCGAAAGCCTTCGGGAAGTCGAAAAAATTGAGGCTGCCGGTTTTGATTTCGCCCTGAAACTTACCCTCCTGAGAGCGCCGAAACTGGCCCTGACCCTGACGCCATTCATTTTTCTGTTTGGGGCCATGTGGGCATTTTATCAGCTCAACAGGCGCTCAGAGATTGCGGTGATGCGCTCCGCCGGTATGTCGGTATGGGCCATCATCAGCCCGGTAGCCGTTTTGTCTTTCTGCCTTGGAGTGATCGTATTGACGCTTCTGGACCCTCTGGCTTCCAGAATGTCAGCACAAGCTGATGCTGAGAAAAACAGCATCCGCGGCAAGAGCACACAACTGCTGACAACCGTGGAAGGGGATATCTGGGTCAGGCAGCGTAGCGATGACCTTGCGCTTATTCTTCACGCCGGGAGTTATGACCTCGCCAATCGCACTCTTTCAGATGTCTCTATCTGGAGGCGAGATCTGCAAGGGGTTTTCATCGAGCGATGGGATGCTGAAAAAGTATTGCTCGAAAACAAGGAATTCGTCCTGACAGACGCCTATCGCAGTCGACCAGGTGACACCACACCTGTTCTCGTCGCGTCCGAGAAAATACCCTCGGCCTTCAATCTGGAAGATTTGCGAGAAGACATTGCAAAGCCCGACAGCCTGTCAATCTGGACACTCAGGGACTTCATGCAGGTCATCGAAGACGCAGGACTGCCTGTTGTTGCCTATCAACTCCGATATCATGACCTCATTTCACTACCCGTGAAGCTGGTAGCAATGGTACTTATTGCAGCCCTCTTCTCCATGCGGCCTCTGCG
Source organism: Parvularcula sp. IMCC14364 (assembly GCF_030758415.1). Lineage (NCBI taxonomy): Bacteria > Pseudomonadati > Pseudomonadota > Alphaproteobacteria > Parvularculales > Parvularculaceae > Parvularcula > Parvularcula sp. IMCC14364. The sequence continues at coordinate 1,693,076 of NZ_CP132334.1, forward strand.
AAGCGGTGGAACCCTGCCGCTTATCCTGTCCGGGATCGCCGCAGGCTTTCTGCTTTTCATTACCTCGGAGCTATCCAATGCAACTGCCGAAGCACAGGTCGCCCCGGTCTGGCTTGCGGCCTGGGCACCAGCGGCCATCGCTGTGTTGTTGTCCCTTACGATGCTCCTTTACACGGAAGACGGATAGGCCGGTGGCTCAGATTTTTCGAAAATCACATTCATTTACGCACCAGGTTTTGCGCGAGTCACTCTACCTGACAGGTATGGTCTTGCGTTGTGCCTTTTTGAAGCCGCTCCCGCGTAAACTTGTTGCTGTAGCCGCAGCGACAGTTACGGCGGCGTCAGCTATTGCCTATGCCCAACTGGCCCCCAATCGCGACGAGATTGTTCTATTCGAGGCTGATGTCGTAAATCGATCGAGTACCGAAAGTCCGATCATCGCAGAAGGGAATGTAAAGGCCTATTTTGGGGAGCAATTCCTGACTTCTGACAAGGTTATCTACAATCCTGCCACAGACATTGTTATCGCCGCTGGTAATGTTTCCATCACGGACACGGATGGGCTCACATATTTTGCCGATGAAGTAGAACTGACCGGTGACCTAGCAGATGGGATAGCGACCAATTTTTCCGCCATGCTGGAAAACAACTCCAAGCTGGCTGGCAACACGGTCATCAAGACCGGTGACGAGAAAAATGAACTCTCCCGCGCTGTTTATACTTCCTGCGAGGTCTGTTCCGAAAGCGGTAATGAAAAACGACCGACATGGCAGGTCAAGGCTCTCAGGGTTACGCAGGATAAGGAAGATGAAGTCATTCGTTTCAGGGACGCACGGCTCGAAGTGCTTGGTGTCCCGGCACTTTATCTGCCCTATATGCAAATTCCCGAACCTTCCGTGGAAAGACAGTCCGGCTTTCTGACACCGGATTTTGGCACAACAACACAACAGGGTTTTTACCTTGAAACGCCGTATTATATTGCCATCTCCGACTCCCAGGACGCGACCGTTTCAACCAAGGTTATGGAGCGCCAGGGCGTACTTTATATAGGCGAATACCGTGCCAAGGCAGCGCGTGGCGAAGCTGTCCTGCAAGGCGGCATAATCGACACACGTGAAAAGGAAATACTCGAACGCGCGAACTCAATTGGCGATCAGAACCCAGATGGTCGTTCGGTCCCGGGCACGCGATTCCATTTCTTTGGTGAAGCAGAGTACAGGTTACCTGGGGAATGGCGTGCTGGATTTGACGCGAATTATGTCTCCGACAAGTTTTACATTCTCACATATGATGTTCTGCCGCGTGGCGATTTGCGCAGCGCGCGTGGGGTGTTTCGCCCTGATCGACTCACCAACAATGTCTATCTGAAACGGCGCACGGAGAATACACTCTTCTCAGCCGAGTTCCTCGGTTTCGAGTCCTTACGGATAACAGAAGACAATGATAATGTGGGTCATGCCCTCCCCCGCATCCAGTATAATGCAAATATTTTTGGCACTCCGTTAATTGGTGGGCAGACGAATTTCAATGCCAGCTTTGTCGCCTTGGCGCGCAATGATGGTGTCTCAAGCCAGCGTATAACCATGGCGACTCAGTGGGACAGGATATTCACCTCCAGTGGCGGTCATCGTTTCAAACTGTATGCGGAGTTGCGTGGCGACGCCTATAGTTACAGCCGATTGGATAGAGGCAGCGAGCTCTGTAACGATTTCGATTCAAGAAATACTGCAACCGGGCAAACTGATTTTGAAGCTTGTCTTGAAACATTCCCCGGTCAGGGGCAGGAAGAGTCTACATCCAAAAGCAGACTTCTGCCAACGGCTGGACTTGAATGGTCTTATCCTCTGGTTCGACGCAACGAGAATTCGACCATTATCATCGAACCAAAAATTCAACTGATTACGGCGACCGATGAAGACTTCAACAGTGAACGCTTCGATATAGATGGTGACCGATTTCTGCTGCCTGAAATCGTCAATGAGGACTCCCAGTTCTTCCAGTTCGATACAACAAGCCTCTTCGATTGGAACAAGTCATCTGGGTACGACCTTTGGGAGAATGGTAACAGAGCCAATATTGGCCTGAACGCCTCCGCTGTGTTCGACAATGGTCTCTCGATGAAGGGCGCGATTGGCCAACAGTTCAGGGATCAGGAAACAACCATATATGAAGCCTATGGGCTGACGCCAGGCCTCGGCGCGACCGAATCGGATATTGTCGGCTCGTTCCGTTTAAGTAAGCGTGGTCTGTTCAACTTTGATAACAGATTCAGGTTCGACAAGGACGATGCCAGTCTGCGGCGCGCCGAGAGCAATTTCACTGGCCGATTTGGCCGCTTTGCAACCAATCTCTCTTATGTCAAAGTTGAAACAATTGAAGTTGACGAAACAGAGAAAAATAACGAGTTTCTCGTCAGCGGAGTATCTTACAATCTCACCGACAACTGGACGGTTGGCGCGCGCCAACGCAATAATATATCAAGAGGGAACGTGACCCAGCAGGTTATTTCTCTCGGATATCGCGACGAATGTAGCAGGCTGCTACTCGCTTATCGCATCGATAATACCAATGCAGGTGGGTTGGAATTTGGCGACTCATTGACAATCAATCTCGAACTAACAGGTTTTGGTAATTAATTCAGTTGGTTAGCTGGAAAACTCCCCATTTTGCTCAACCGTGCCAATTTGAGATTTACGGCTTTTTCACGCTGCATCTGCTTGCACATCATGCTTAATGCGGTATTTTCCAGAACAATCTGAAATGACAAGGTACGCTCAAATATGGTGTTTGCTCCAAAGTCCATTCTGTCTTCTGCCGCTACAGGTCTGTTGGCTTTAATCTGTGCGACCTCCGCGCAGGCACAGGAAGTACAGGCCACGGAGGCCGTCGCTGCCACTGTCAATGATGAGATGATCTCGACATTTGACGTGTCGCAGCGCATGCGCCTCATGCTGCTCACATCCGGTGGTCGGATACCGGAGTCGGCATATCCGCAACTGCAAAAACGTGCCTTGCAAGACCTTGTGGATGAGAAAGTGAAGCTGCAGGAAGCTGGTCGTCTGGAATTTCAGATCAGCCCTGAACAGGTTGAAGAAGAATTCGGGCGGATCGCCGCTTCGGTTGGCGCCACAATCCCTCAGTTGGAGCAACAGCTGCTCTCTCAACAAATTGCCCCTTCTACGCTGCGCGATCAGTTGCGCTCTCGCCTTGTCTGGCAGCGTCTTGTTGCTGCCCGCTACCGCGACAGAGTGCGCGTGAGTGACGAGGAAGTTGACGAAGTCATGGACCGCCTGATGGCAGACACGAGTAAGGAACAATATCTTATTTCAGAGATTTGCCTGCCAATTGAAGACAACGACAGTTCTCAGGAAATCTACAATGCCGGCATGCAGATGATTGAGCAGATGCGCAACGGCGTGCCCTTTGACGCCTTGGCGAGGCAGTTCTCATATTGCACATCAGCCGCAAATGGTGGTGACCGAGGCTGGACCAGCCTAGCAGAAATGGAGCCTGAGCTGGCAACCGTTGTCGAAAAACTCAATGAAGGCAGTGTTTCTATTCCAACACCGCATGATGGTATGATGCACATTATGGCGGTGCGCTCCAAACGCGAGCCAAAGGTTGCCGGCACGAAAACCTACGAAGTCGCTTATGCGGGAGCGCCATTATATGTTGGCGAACAGACCGCACGCGAAGCCTTTGCTAAACTGAACCAGACGAATGTCTGTGCCGGTACTGGCGAACTCAGCATCGACCTGGGGTCTGATATTGGCGTGACACTTCTATCCAATGTGCCCGAAGATGCGATGGAACTTCCTTTCCGTGCGCCAGTCGGCGCTCTTGAAAGAGGTGAGGTTAGTGACGTTATCACAACAGCCAACGGATACCATGCCTTGCTGTTATGTGCGAAAGACGAAGGCTTGGGCCTGCCGCCACGTGAAGCGATTGAGGACAAGCTTTTTGCAGATCAGCTGGAGTTGATTTCGCGCCGATATCTGCGTGACCTGAAGCGTGACTCAGCTGTCGATATGCGCCTGACCAGCCAGACAGAACCCACAGACGACAATTCATAAGTTTCTGATCGTTGCCAAATCCGTCCGTCAAAAACACGCTGCCCGTTGCGGTCACAATGGGAGAGCCTGCGGGGATCGGAACGGAGATAACGCTCAAGGCATATCGTTTCTATCGTGACCTTGCACCAGAGTCAGGGATCCCCTTCTTTCTGGTAGATGACCCGGCACGGGTGTCCCTGGCACGGCGCGCACTCGGGATTGATGTCCCGGTTGTGACGGTTTCAGCACCGCATGAGGCAATCAGTGCATTCCCGACAGGCTTACCCGTCCTGCCCCTACAGGGTGTTACAGGTAAACCTGCTGATTTTGCGCCCGGCGTACCGTCAGCTGAGACTGCCGGTAGCGTAATCGCCTCGATTGAGGAGGCCGTAAAATTAGCCCTGAAGGGCGACATTGCCGGTATTGTCACGAACCCGATACAAAAAGAGATGCTCACGAGGTCAGGGTTTGGCTTTGCCGGGCATACGGAATTTCTGGGTGCACTGACAGAAAACACTGAAATTCCAACAGGTCTGGCGCGCGGCCCGGTCATGATGCTCGCCGGGCAAAGTTTGAAGGTAGCCCCCGTAACGATACATATTCCTCTGGAAGAAGTTGCCGCAGCCTTATCAACAGAAAAAATCGTTTCTGTGTGCAGAGTTGTTGCCGAGTCGTTGGTGCGCGATTTTGCCGTAGCAGACCCCGTCCTTGCCATTGCCGGTGTCAATCCACATGCCGGAGAAGGCGGGACCATCGGCTCACAGGAACAGGAAATTATTCTGCCAGCCATTACAGCCCTGAAAGCAGCAGGCGTGAAAGCGGCAGGGCCCCTGCCCGCAGACACAATGTTTCACGAACAGGCAAGAGCGCAATATCATGCCGCAATTACCATGTATCACGACCAGGGACTCATCCCGATCAAGACGATAGACTTTTTTGGCGCCGTTAATGTGACCCTTGGCTTACCCATCGTCAGAACGTCACCTGATCATGGAACAGGTCTCAACATTGCCGGCAAAGGCCTCGCAAACCCACAAAGCCTCATCGAGGCCATCAAGCTCGCCTATTATACCCATTACAATCGAACTGCATTTGACAACGCCCGCTCAGGGAAAAATTGAGTATGAGCGCGCCTGCCCTTCCCCCGTTACGGGACGTGATAGATACTTATGGGCTCAACGCAAAGAAATCACTGGGGCAGCATTTCCTGCTCGATTTGAACATTACACGGAAAATTGTACGCCAGTTGCCGCTTCAACCCGGGGATACCGCGATAGAGATTGGTCCGGGCCCCGGTGGCTTAACGCGCGCGCTCCTGGAAGCTGGCGCCTGCCTGACTGTGGTAGAACGCGACAGGCGCTGCATTGAAGCACTGACTGATCTCCAGCAACATTACGGTGAAAATCTGTCGATCACGGAAGCAGATGCTCTTGGCATTGACGAACGGAGTTTGACCAGCATGGGCGCAGGCCAGTCTCTGGCATGGCTCGTTTCGAATCTGCCGTACAACATTTCAACAGAACTGCTCATCAAGTGGCTGAAAGCATCACCGCGATGGTGGCGCGGCATGGCGTTGATGTTCCAGAAGGAGGTGGCAGACAGGATTATCGCCGCTCCAGGGAACAAGACATATGGCCGGCTTTCAATTATCAGCCAAACAGTCTGTGACGTAACCAAAGGTTTTGACTTGCCGGCGCGGGCATTTACGCCACCGCCGAAAGTAGACTCAACGGTACTGGTTTTTTTCCCCCTGGAAGAGCTTGAATGCGACCTTTCTGTGCTTGAGCGGATTACGGCTGCGGCCTTCTCGCAGAGGAGAAAAATGCTCCGCACATCACTCAAGGCTATCTTCGGAGATAACACAGAACTGGCATTGGAGACGGCGCATATTGGCCCGACCCAGAGAGCTGAACAGGTTTCCGTGACGGACTATCAGCAGCTAACGCGGCTAAGTGAATATTTCACGGCGCAATGATCTTGTTTACTGCATCGCTCAGGCCGGTCTGGCGCGTACGCTTCAATCGTTCAGCTACCAGAATGCAGCGCATAAGCTGCTCTGCTTCATCAATGTCGTAATTGACAACAGCATAGTCATATTCTGCCCAGTGCGATATTTCACTTTCCGCCTTGGCCATTCGCATGGCCACCACATCATCTGTATCCTGAGCACGGCTTTTCAGTCTCCGCTCAAGCTCATCACGTGACGGCGGCAAAATGAAAACCTTGACGAGGTCGGTTGGGACTGTCTCACCAAGCTGCTGCGCGCCCTGCCAGTCAATATCAAACAGAATATCCTGACCTTTTGCCAAAGCCTCTTCAACCGGTGCGCGAGGCGTACCATAATAGTTGCCGAACACCTTGGCGGACTCGAGAAACTGACCTTGCTGCTGCATATCGAAAAAAGTCTGCTCAGAAACAAAATGGTAATCCTGGCCATCTTTCTCACTTGGTCGCATGGGTCTGGTTGTCGCAGATACAGAGAGAGTAAGGTCGGGGTCGGTTTTCAGAAGGCGATTACAAAGTGTCGTCTTACCGGCACCAGACGGGCTTGATACGACGAACAAAAGCCCACGTCGCCTGATCTTATCTACCGTCACAAAGGGCGTGTCATTCGACATTCTGTACCTGTTCACGCATCTGGTCGATTGTGGCTTTCATGCTCAAACCGATATTTTTAAGATCAAGATCATGGGCTTTTGAGCACAAAGTGTTCGCTTCACGGTTAAACTCCTGAATCAGGAAGTCCAATCGGCGCCCTACAGCGGTGTCGTCCTGCAACAAGGAACGCGCGGACTGGATGTGCGCCTCTAACCTGTCGAGTTCTTCCCTGATGTCAGCTTTTACGGCCAGCAGGGTTACTTCCTGCGCAATGCGCTCATTTGGTATTGCCTCACCCAGCAATGACGTGACCTGTTCATTTAATCTGGTCTGCAGGGTTTTGATCGCAGCATCAGCGCAAGCATCAGCTTTTTTAAGAAGCCCGGCAATCTCTTCAAGCTGTCTTTCAAGCACATCCTGAATTGCCCGTCCTTCCGAGAACCGGGCTTGTGTCAATGCATTCAGGGCCTCACCAAACGATTGCAAGAGACTGCGCGTCAGATCATCGCGTTCTTTCTCCGGCAGTTCGAATTCTTTCACGGACAGAACACCGCGCATGGCAAGGATACCGTCAACGGTGGCAGGTGCCGAACCGGGAATTTTTTCCTGTACCAATGCTGCTGCTTTCAGCGCCTGCTCCAGGCCATCGGGATCAACGACCAACTGCTGCTCGCTGGCATCCGACTTGAGAGAGAGATTGGCTGTGATCGAACCTCTTGAGAGGCTTGCCTTAATCTCTGATCGAACATTGTGTTCCAGATTTTCCAACCATGATGGCAGGCGACACCTGATATCCAGACCCTTGTTATTGAGGCTTCTGAGTTCCCAGACAAACGAGAAAGATTTTTCATAAACCTCAACTTCTCCCATCGTCCGGGAAAAGCCGGTCATGCTCTGTATGTTGGGTCGTTCAATCACAGACATTTAGTTGCTGTTTCTTTCACGCTCGATTTGTCGCCACTTGCGCACATTGGCATTGTGCTCAGCCAGCGTTTTTGAAAACGCGTGGCCGCCAGTCCCGTCTGCCACAAAAAATATGTAATCTGTGTCTGTTGGATTGAGGACTGCTGCTATTGCATCTTCGCCCGGATTGGCGATTGGAGTCGGCGGCAGGCCCCGAATGACATAGGTGTTGTAAGGCGTCTCGCCGCGTAGTTCGCTCACTCTCAAACCGCGCCCCAGAGGCTCGCCAGCCGTAATGCCATAGATGACAGTGGGGTCAGACTCCAGGCGCATGCCTCTGCGCAAACGATTGACAAATACGGAGGCAACTTTGCCACGTTCACCGTCAACACCGGTCTCTTTCTCGACAATCGAGGCGAGAATAACAGCCTGCTCTTTAGTCTCTATTGGGAGATCTGCAGCTCTTTCCTGCCACAGGGTATCAAGCAGATCCTGTTGTGCAGTCTGCATCCGCCTGACAATCTCATCACGCTCATCCCCCCTGACGAAAGCATATGTCTCGGGCAATAAAGCTCCCTCATAGGGCGACAGGGTTAGCTCTCCGCTCAATTTATCGTTGCTTTCCAGGACGCGCAGAGCCTGTTGCGTGGTAATGCCCTCGGGAAAGGTAATGCGGCGCAAATACGGGCTGCCTTCCGATAAAATAACGATGATCTCTTCGATACTGGCGCCAGCCGGGATCAGATATTCCCCGGCCTGAAGACTGGACTGGACCTTCCGAAGCCTGACAGCAATCTTGAAGGCAATATCCGACTCTATCGCCTGTTCACTCACCAAAAGGTCCGCAATGCGGTTCACACCCATACCGGACTTGACCCAGATTATTTTTTCTTCTGCCAGCGGTCCGGGCTGGGTGATTTTTTCATGGATTTTATAGGCCGCACCAGCAGCCACAACGCCGCCAATGAAAATCAAAAACAGGAAAAAAAAGAGCAGTGACTTGATGACCCCACCATGCTGCGCATTTCTTATACCCGCTCTAGTCCCCATGACCTTGTGCTCCCCGTGTTCAGACTTCACGAATGATGATGGATGCATTCGTCCCGCCAAAACCGAACGAATTTGACAGCACCGCAGAAATATTTTTTTCGACTTTCCGGTTTGCCGCCAGATTTATTTTTGTCTCTACAGACGGATTGTCGAGATTGATTGTTGGCGGGGCGACATTGTCACGCATGGCAAGGATGGAAAAGATCGCTTCAATGGCACCTGCCGCGCCCAACAAATGACCGGTCGATGACTTGGTCGAAGACATGACCAGGTTGTCCGTGGCCCCGGCAAATAATCTCTCCACAGCACGCAGTTCTATCTCGTCACCCTTTGGTGTCGAGGTGCCATGCGCGTTGATGTAATCGATCTGGTCTGGCGTCATCCCCGCAGCCTTAAGTGCTGCGCTCATTGCTCTGTAACCACCATCACCATCTTCAGCCGGTGCCGTAATGTGGTAAGCGTCGCCAGACATACCGTAGCCAACAATCTCGCCATAAATTTTTGCACCTCGGGCCACTGCACGCTCATACTCTTCTATGACCACGACGCCCGATCCCTCCCCCATCAGAAAACCGTCCCGATCGCTGTCATAAGGCCGGGAGGCTTTTTCTGGTGTCTCGTTGAAGCCTGTCGTCAGGGCCTTGCAGGCCGCAAAACCGGATATACCAAGACGGCAGACTGATGCTTCGGCACCGCCCGCCAGCATGATGTCCGCATCGCCATACATGATGAGACGTGCTGCATCGCCAATAGCGTGAACGCCTGTTGCGCAAGCTGTCACAGCGGAATGGTTTGGCCCTTTAAGGCCATATTTGATCGACACATTGCCGGATACGAGATTGATGAGGGCGCTCGGGATAAAGAAAGGCGAGACTTTGCGCGGACCTTTTTCATATAGCTCAATGGTGGTCTTCTCGATTGATTCCAGGCCGCCAATGCCGGAACCAATCATGACACCTGCGCGCTCTTTTTCTGCTTCGCTCAGATCCGTGATGCCCGCATCTTCGATAGCCATGTCAGAAGCAGCGAGACCGTAGACGATAAAATTATCCAGGCGACGCTGCTCTTTGGGCGAAACCCACTCATCTGCATTGAAGGCTAATGCGCCTGCGGCTGCACCACCGGCACGCCCGTCACTGTGCGGAACTTCCGCTGCAATTTTGCAGGGCAGATCACTGACATCAAATTTTTCAATCGGATTGGCGCCAGAGTCGCCGTTCAAGAGGCGCTGCCAGACCCCTTCAATGCCCCTACCTTTGACACCAGCGCCCAAAGGGGTGACGAGCCCAAGACCTGTAATGACTGCGCGTCTTGCCATCTGCAACTCTCCTCATCTGATCTGCCATCGTTCTAGCACAGGTTGGCAGGAAGAATAAAAGATCAACTGTAAAGTAAAGCCACCGGAAGCTTGTGGCTAAACCGGTGGCTTGTCTGTTTTAGATTAGCCTTGAACCCCAGCCCTGGAGGCTCGGCAGGCGACTAGCCTTTGTGCTGCTCAATGAACGTGATTGCGTTCTGAACAGTTTGAATGGACTCAGCTGCATCATCAGGGATTTCGAGATCAAATTCTTCTTCGAAAGCCATGACAAGCTCGACGATGTCGAGGCTGTCTGCACCGAGGTCATCAATAAAACTGGCTTCTGGCACTACCTTGGCGGCATCGACATCAAGGTGTTCAACGGTTAGCTTTTTTACGCGCTCGGCGATATCAGACATTCACATGCTCCTTTTCGTAAACTCTTTTGGGCGTTTTCCCTGGTTATAGGCTTTTTTGATTCTTACCCAATCCGGAAACCGTCCATGTAGGGGGCGATAAGGCAAATTTCAAGCGAACGCAACTGTCCAGTTAATCAGGTCTTGAGCCAGTTAAATCATTGCCATCCCGCCGTTGATATGCAGCGTCTGGCCAGTCATATAGCCAGCTTCAGCTGAAGCAAGATAGACGACAGCACTCGCGATATCATCGGGCGTTCCCATGGCGCCGGCAGGAATTTTTAGTGCAATCATCTCTTTTTGCTGGTCTGTGAGCGCCTCTGTCATGGCAGTGCCTATGAAACCGGGCGCAACGCAATTCACCGTAACACCTCGTGTTGCTATTTCCTGTGCGAGTGACTTGGACATGCCGATCATACCGGCCTTGGAAGCGGCATAATTGGCCTGGCCGGGGTTTCCTGTCACCCCCACCACGGACGTGATTCCAATGATCCTGCCGAAGCGTTTTTTTGTCATGCTACGCAGCGCTGCTTTTGCCAGACGATAATATGCCGAGAGGTTGACTTTCAGCACGGTGTCCCAATCCTCTTCCTTCATGCGCATGAAAAGCTGATCGCGCGTAACACCGGCGTTTGACACCAGGATATCAAGGGATCCCATTGCCTCAACGGCCTGAGCGGGCAGTTTATCTACTGCCTCAAGATCAGAAAGGTTACACGGCGTGACATAGGCCCGCTCGCCAAGTTCTGACGCCAGTGCAGTCAGCTTGTCGAGATTCGTGCCCGAAAGGGCGACGCTGGCGCCCTGAGCGTGCAAGGCCTTCGCAACAGCGGCGCCGATACCACCGGAAGCGCCCGTTACCAGTGCAGTCTTTTCAGTAAGGTCGAACATGTGCCGTTATCCCTGTTGTTGATTGATTATGGGCTTGTGAAAGCAGAAACGTCATCCGGAGACGAGACTGATAGTGTCGTCGCTTCGCGATCAATTTTTTTTATGAGACCGCTCAACACTTTACCTGAGCCTGTTTCTACAAAACGGGACGTGCCATTTTCACGCATGAACCGTACTGAGTCCACCCAGCGCACCCTGCCAGTGACCTGTTCAACAAGTAACTTTCGGATATCGTCAGGGGCCTTCACGGGTTGCGCAGTGACATTCGCGACAACAGGAACCTGCGGTTCCCCGATCTTTGCGTCAGCCAAGGCAGTAGCCATTTTTTCAGCCGCAGGCGCCATCAGGCTGGAATGAAAGGGCGCAGACACTGCTAGTGGGACAACACGTTTGGCGCCTGCCTCTTTAAGGCTCAGTGACGCTACTTCAATCGCCTGTGCGGTGCCCGATATCACCACCTGACCGGGACAGTTATCATTTGCGACCTGACAGTCATTCAGACTGGTCAGTGCCTGCTCGACCTCTTCAATACTCAGGCCGAGCACGGCTGCCATGCCTCCCTGTCCGGCAGGCACAGCGGCCTGCATGGCATCACCGCGTATGCGCAAAAGACGTGCAGTTGTGGCAAGGTCCATCGCCCCGGCAGCGCACAAAGCGGAATACTCGCCCAGAGAGTGCCCCGCGAGACAGGAAACCTGTTCCAGTGACAAGCCGGCTTCAGCCTGAAGAACACGGAACGCAGCCATGGAATGCGCCATCAGCGCGGGCTGCGTGTTGGCGGTCATGGTCAATGCCGATTCAGGGCCGGACCACATGATTTCGCTGAGTTTCTGGGAGAGCGCCGCATCGACTTCTTCGAAAACGGCTCTGGCGACGGGGAACTGTTCCGCAAGGTCCCTGCCCATGCCGACTGTCTGACTTCCCTGCCCCGGGAACACCAATGCTGTGCTCATCACGCATCCTCCATTCTTCGCTATGGCTGTATCGCTGGCCGGACAATCAGGCAAGAGGATGCACCAGAGCTTGACGCTGGCAGCTTCACGCCAGCATCCTGTTCAGGAAAGATCAAGCTAGGCCGTTTCGGCCTATGGTGAGGAATTTCTCGCGTCGCTGTCGGCGCAATTCATCCGGGCTCATGTTCTCGAGATCATGGATATTATGCTCGACCGCATCGCCCAAGCGCTCAATCGCTGTCTTGGGATCACGATGCGCGCCGCCAAGCGGTTCTGAAATAATCTCGTCAATCACTTTAAGTTCAAGCAGATCCTGTGCTGAGATACGCATGGCTTCCGCCGCATCCGGTGCTTTGTTATCGCCCTTTGAGGCTGCATCTTTCCAGAGGATAGAGGCACAGCCTTCTGGCGAAATCACGGAATAAACTGCATGTTCAAACATCAGCACGCGGTTTGCCCCTGCAAGCGCAACCGCCCCGCCGGAACCGCCCTCCCCGACGATAACCGAAATAACAGGCGCACCGAGCCCGAGGCACTTTTCCGTACAGGTCGCAATCGCTTCCGCCTGCCCGCGCTCCTCTGCGCCAAGGCCGGGATAGGCACCTGGTGTATCAACAAGTGTGATGACCGGCAGGTTGAACCTCTCCGCCATTTCCATGAGCCTGATAGACTTGCGATATCCCTCAGGGCGCGCCATGCCAAAATTATGCTTCAGGCGGCTATCCGTATCATGACCTTTTTCATGGCCGAGGACCATCACAGACCTGCCCCGGAACCGGGCCGGACCACCCAGTATCGCCAGATCCTCGCCATAGGCCCGGTCACCCGAAAGAGGGGTAAAGTCCTCGAACAGGTCCGCGACATATTCCCGAAAATGCGGACGTGCCGCATGACGGGCAACAGAGGTTTTCTGCCACCGGGTCAGTTTTGCGTAGGTGTCAGAAACCAGCTTCTCTGCACGTCCCTCAAGACGCTTGATTTCTTCAGAAACATTCACATCTTCTGCGGTATCCATCTGGCGCAGATCGTTGATCCGCCCTTCAAGCTCCGCAATGGGTTTTTCGAAATCAAGATATGTTCGCACGCAGACAGCCTCTCAAATAACAATGCTTTGTAGCATTTCGCCTACAGGTAAATAAAGGGTGAGCCAACCGCTGTCAAAAACTGGCTAGAGAGCGGGAAGTGCAAGCAGGCGCGGGAACGCGCCATTAACCATCACCGGGCCTGTTAACCCATCATTATCGCCTGTGCTTACAATGTCATTGTTTCGACATGGAGGAGTGCTATGGCGGACGATACACAAGGCATATTCATCTTCGGTACCAGCGAGGATGAAACGCTCGTCGGGACGGATTTTGACGATATTCTGAACGGTGCCGACGGTGATGACATCATTCGTGGCGAAGGCGGCAATGATCGCCTGCTTGGATCAAACGGCAATGACCGTCTGTTCGGACAGGACGGCGATGATTCGCTGTTTGGCGGCAGCGGAGAGGACATTCTAAATGGTGGCACCGGTCAGGACCTGCTCAATGGCGGCGCGGACAATGATCGCCTGACGGGCGGTGATGGGAATGACCAGCTGCTGGGCGGCGATGGCGACGACATATTGAATGGCGGGCTGGGCGCAGATTTTCTTTCCGGAGAAAGCGGTAATGACCGGCTTGCTGGTCAGGATGGTGATGACACGCTGAATGGCGGCCTCGGTGATGATCGTCGAGCGGCGGGAATGGCCAGGACAGGCTCATCGGCGAGAGCGGCGATGATCTGCTGAATGGCGGGAATGACAATGACGAGCTGTTCGGCAAGGCCGGCGCAGACCGGGTCATTGGCGGCGCCGGTGATGATATCGTTGATGGCGGTGATGATAATGACGTTGTCAGCGGTAATGACGGAAACGACATTGTTATTGGCGGATCAGGCGATGACCGGCTCTTCGGCGGTAATGATAATGATCTCCTCTCCGGAGAGGATGGCATTGATGATCTACGCGGCGGTCGCGGGGATGATATACTCAATGGCGGTGCCGGTGATGATGCGCTGCGCGGGCAGCGCGGCAATGACACGCTTTTCGGCGAAGACGGGAATGACAGCCTGTTTGGTCATGCGGGCGACGATGTTCTGAACGGCGGCCTTGGCGATGATTTTCTGAATGGCGGAAATGGTGCCGATACGTTCGTGTTTGCCGCAGGATCCGGCCAGGACACGGTCAGTCGTTTCGAAAACGATACAGACAGCCTACAACTCAATAGTGATTTGTGGAACAATACGGACCTGACGATAGCAGATGTCCTAGCGACTTTTGGGTCTGTCGCCGGACGGGATACCATTCTTGATTTTGGTGACGACGTTCTGGTGATTCAACGCCTGCGGGAAATTGACCTGCTTATTGATGATATCCTGATTGTCTGACGTGGTCAGGATTCATCCGTAAGTGGATGATGTGTAGTGATCAGTTCTTTAAGTCGTTCCTGCTGCAAATGTGTGTAGATTTCAGTGGTTGTAATGCTGGCATGTCCCAGCATTTGCTGCACCATTCTGAGATCAGCCCCGCCTTCCAGCAGGTGCGTTGCAAAGGCGTGACGCAATACATGCGGCGACACCCTGTCTGGATCAATTTCCGCCCTGACCGCCAACTGTTTCAAGAGTTGAGCAAACCGTGCCGATGTCAGATGGCCAGCCTTCCCGGCGGAGGGGAAGAGCCATTTCTGACAACGGGCATATTCCGGCACCAGGACCGGCCAGCTTTGCTGCACATAGGCAAGCGTCACCTCCTTGGCTTTCTCTGAGAGCGGAATAATACGCTCTTTGTTACCCTTCCCGATAACACTGAGATAGTCGCGATTTTCATGAACAGCCGTCTTGGGCAGACTCACCAGTTCCGACACCCGCAAACCGGATGCATACAGAATTTCCAGAAGACATATCAGGCGATGCGCCTTGGCTTTGTTCTTTTTTGTTAACGCCCCCTCCGGGCTGGCCGCCGCCTCCAGCAGATTATCAACTTCCTGAACTGCGAGAACCTTTGGCAGGTTGCGCCTTGCTTTCGGTCGCTCGATATGCTGCGCAGGATTATGGGAAATAATTTTTTCCCCGTACAGATATGAATAAAACTGCTTCAGCGCGGAAACGCATAATGCCTGAGTTGCTGGTGCGCATTCATTGTCGCTCAGCAACCTGATATAGCCGGAAATATCTTCGTGGGATGTTTGCCTGAGGTTTTTGGGCTGTTTGCCCAGATACGCCGCAAAACGGTCTATGTCCCTGCCATAATTCCGGATCGTCCTGTGAGAGACACCTCTCTCTACAGCCATCATTTCAAGGAATGATTCCTTGTCCGCCAGATTTTGTGTGCGAATTTCGGTGTCAGCCTTATCCATCAATATCTGGCTTGACCCGTGGCACAATGTCAGTGCCGGGATTGACTGCCTGTGCTGGACCCGCACCTGATCCACTGGTTGAATTATTGGCGCGTATCGGAGAGGCCCGATATTTTTCGACGATTTCCTGCACCCTTTTGTAAAATTCTCCTTCCGCGTAAACATCATCAAGGCCAGCAAGTGACAGGTTTTTTGTCTGTAACACTTCCCGAATGCTGTTCATGTCACCGGTGGCGGAGATATGGCTCGCCAATAATGCGACAAGTGCTGCCTGGCCTTTGGACACGACACCGCTATTGGGGACGCTGACACCGACAAGTTCCGGCAGCAGGGATTGCGATTTGTTGCCGGAGGTCAGCTCAAGGCGCCGACCGGTTGTCTCAGGGCGCGTGATGGTCAGTCCGGCATAACTGCCGATTGTCCGGGCGCGACTTTCGTTGCGGATCGACATGAGTTGCAGCAGGATAACGCCATGCTCGGTGCCATTGGCAAATCCGGGATCAGTAATCATGGAGATAAGCCAGCGTTCAGCCAGATTCTGATCTCTGGCGAGAAGTCCCGCCAAAGCAAAATACCTGGCGTAATCCGCATAGGCAGAGGTCGTGTTGAGCTGGCTGATCATTGGTGCGTAAAGCACAGAGAGCGCAAGAGCTCTTTCGGTCGTGGCTGCTGTTGCAAGAGATGCAGCGATAAGCCCAGCCTTGTCATCTGTAAACTCAATGGCATTCATTTGCAGCACGGACTGATATACCAGCGCATCCACCAGTACATTGTCAGGTTGTTCCTGCAGAAGGCTGCGGACTGACGCCAGTCGCTCAACCGGGAACTGAAAATCTGTGAAAATATCCGCCAGGTCCTGCCCTGTCATTAGCCCAAGATGTGCAGCGCGCTCAGCTGCGAAGACCCTAACATTCTGCGGCGCTTCTTTCTCAGTTGCGAGCGCAACAAGGACCGCCCCTTCGGCCCCCTCAAGATCAGCCACATTGAAAGGCAACTTCAGTTGCCGAACTGCTGCATATTGAAAACCGGTTTCGATCGCCAGTTGGCCTGACGGGGCCACGCCTGTGGCAAGGGCCGTAAACAGGGTTTCATCCGTTGGTGTCAGAACATTCTGATCGCGCAACAAATTGTAAGTCAGGTCAGCTGCCGCACTTTCGCCGGAGACCGTGTAACAGAAAAAGCGCAGCTTCAGCCAAAACGCGCTATTGCGCCCGGACTGCAAGCCCGCCCCGCGGCGACATGCCGCTGTAACATCACCACGCATCATATCAGCATAGGCAACGCTTTCCGCGAGAGCTGGCCGACTGTCGAGCCCCCCTGCCAGCTCTGCCAGCGAAGCAGCCTGTTCAAAATATCCTGCTCGTGCGAGGGTCATCAGCTTTTTGGCGGTCAGCGCCGTATCAGCATTTGCCGGCCCATCGCCTGACGATAACAGGGCCCGGCGGAATATCTGTGCTGCAACAGGGTCAGAAAAACCGGTTGGAATATTATCCAGCAGAAAGCCGACATCTTCTGCATTCGCGCCCTGCCACAGATCACGTGGCAACGCGCCATCTTGCGGGGTCAGAAGTCCGATAGAGAAAGTATCTTCACCAAAGGAGGTCGTTTCAACCGCGACTGGTCCGGTATATTGGGCAACAGCTGTCTGCCACCAGAACAGACTTATCAACGCTGTAACCAAGACCTTGTTACTGTGACTCAAGATCAATCTCCTGTTCGATCAAACGGGTTTCAGGCTCCTGTCCGCTCCCCAGAACGTAGAGAACAATAACTGTCAGTACGAACAAGACAAACAGAAAGAGAAAAAAACGCAAACCGATACCCTCAAAAAGTGTTTGGCATCGTATATGACATTTCACTGCGGCATAAAAGCGGCAAGCGTTTAACCCTTGCGCAAACACGGCAGCTGGCGAAATATACGTTTTCGCGACCCAAAGCAGCTTGATGGCAAGAACATCTGACAAATTGCACCCTGATGCAGCCCTGAACGACAAGACGATTGTCCTTGTTGGTATCATGGGTGTTGGCAAGACAACCGTCGGGCGACGCCTCGCCTCTCTTTTGAAGATGCCCTTCTTTGACGCTGATGCAGAGATAGAGCTGGCAGCCGGCATGCCAGTCGCGGAGTTCTTCGAGCGCTATGGTGAAAAAGAGTTCCGCAAGGGAGAGCGCCGGGTGATGAGCCGCCTGCTCGACCAGGCCCCGCATGTTCTGGCGACCGGCGGCGGTGCCTTTGCGGATGAAATGATCCGGAGTCTGATACAGAAAAAGGCGATTTCAGTCTGGTTGCAGGCTGACCTGAAAGTACTGATTGAGCGCACATCGAGGCGCGACACCCGCCCGCTGTTGAAAGACAAAAATCCTGCAGAAGTGCTGACGAGACTACTTGAGGAACGGACACCTTTCTATGAGCAGGCTGATATTCATATCGCCTGCAAAGAAGGGCCACATATGCGGACAGCGGAAAAAATACTTCAATCTCTGAACAACTTCGTTCACTAGAATACCATGGGCACCCCTGAAAAAATCCGCGTCGGCCTCGGCGAGAAAAGTTACGATATTTATGTGGGCACGGGCCTGATTGCGCGTGCCGGAGAGTTTCTGCAGCCACATCTGAACCGGGACAGGGTTGTGGTTGTGACTGATGAAACCGTCGGCGGCCTTTACCTGTCGCCCCTGTCGGGTGCACTTGCTGAAGCGGGGATTGCAGTCGAGGCGATTACGCTGCCCCCGGGCGAGAAAACGAAAAGTTTCGAGCAGCTTGAAACGCTGTGCAATCAGTTGATCGCACTCAAAGTTGAGCGCAGCGACCTGATTATCGCGCTGGGCGGCGGGGTGATCGGAGACCTCACCGGGTTTGCCGCCGCCATCCTGAGGCGCGGGTGCCGATTTCTGCAAATCCCGACGACCCTGCTGGCACAGGTAGACAGCTCCGTCGGCGGCAAGACAGCAATCAATGCCAGCCACGGCAAAAATCTCATCGGTGCCTTTCATCAACCCGTGCAGGTGCTGGCGGATATAGATGTGCTGCAATCTTTGCCGGAACGGGAATTGCGGGCCGGATATGCCGAAGTGGCAAAATATGGCTTGCTCGGCGATGCCGAATTTTTTGCCTGGCTTGAGGAAAATGGCGCTGACCTGCTCAATGGTGATGCCAGTCTCAGGGCAGCGGCCGTGACGCATTCCGTGAAAGCCAAGGCAAAAATTGTTGAACTGGACGAAAAAGAGCATGGCCTCCGGGCGCTTCTGAATCTCGGGCATACTTTTGGCCACGCATTTGAGGCAGAAACCGGCTTTTCCGAGAGGCTGCTGCATGGCGAAGCTGTCGCGCTGGGAATGGTTATGGCCTTCGAGTATTCAGCAACCAAAGGCTTCTGCGCACACGAAGACGCTACAAAGGTTCGCGCGCATCTTGCCGCAACCGGATTGCCCGTGAATACCAAAGACATTGACGGGCTGGATACATCCGCTGAAGCGCTTCTGGATCACATTTTTCAGGACAAGAAAGTGACCTCGGGGCAACTCACCTTTATTCTCGCAAAGGGAATCGGAGAGGCATTCATTGCCAACGATGTGCCCCCAGCAGAGATCAGGAATTTTCTCTCCGCCAAACTGGACCCCTAACACCCGTCAGGAAATGAAATGACTACTGATATATATGGCACTGTACTGATCATATTTACGCTGCTGTTTGTCTCTGCTTTTTTCTCAGGATCGGAAACAGCCCTAACGGCCACGTCAAAGGCAAGAATGCGCGGTCTTGCAGATCAGGGTAAAAAATCTGCCATGCGCGTCAACACGCTGATTGATGACATGGAGGGATTGATTGGCGCCATCCTGCTGGGCAACAATCTGGTGAACATTTTTGCCACCGCTTTGACGACAGCTGTATTCAGTGCGCTTTTCCCGAACGGGGAAGGCGTGGTTTATGCAACGATTGTCATGACCATCCTCGTCCTGGTTTTTGCTGAAATCACGCCGAAGACGGCTGCCATTTCACGCCCCGATTCTGTGGCGATGTTTGTCTCCTGGCCGATGAGCTTCATTGTCAAAATCTTTGGGCCGGTCGTCAGTCTGGTGCAGGTCTTTGTCAGATTTGTCCTGCGCCTTTTCGGATTTGATGTGTCTGAACAGATGCATGTTCTGTCTCCAGCCGATGAAATAAAAGGCACCCTGGACCTGCATCTGGAAGAAGGTCGTGTGGACAAGGATGCGCGGGACATCATTCGCGGCGCCCTTGAACTGGATGATATCCGGATCGAGGAAGTGATGATCCACCGCAAGTCAATCGAGATGCTGGATATAGACCTGCCCCCATCAGAGATTGTCTCTGCCCTGATGGCCAGTAACTATACTCGCATACCCTTATGGCAAAATGATCCGGATAATATTGTAGGTGTACTTCATGCCAAGGATGTCTTGCGCGCGCTCTGGGAAGTGCAGAATGATATGTCCAAAATAGACATCAAGACCCTCTCCATGGAGCCTTATTTTGTTCCGGAGACGACCACCCTTCTGGAACAGCTGACCGCGTTCAAGATCAACCAGCAGCATTTTGGTCTCATCGTGGATGAATATGGGGCGCTGATGGGTCTGGTCACCCTTGAGGATATTCTCGAGGAAATTGTTGGTGAAATAGAAGATGAGTATGATGAGCCCATCCAAGGCGTGCGCCCGCAACCAGACGGCACGGTTATCGCAGATGGCGATGTAACCATTCGTGACATCAACCGGGCATTGGACTGGCGATTGCCGGATGAAGCTGCCGTGACCATTGCAGGGCTTGTTATCCATGAAGGTCAGACTATACCCGAAGTGGGGCAGGTTTTTTCCTTTTACGGTTTCCGCTTTCAGATTCTGAAAAGGCGCCGCAACCAGATTACGGTATTGAAAATCACGCCGCTTGAAAACTGACCGCAGGGGCCAAGAATGAAGTTGCCACAGCCGAAACTGACGAAGCACGCGCTTGGCTTCCTGTTCCTCGTCATCCTGCTTGATGTCATTGGTCTTGGCATCATCATCCCGGTATTGCCACAACTGTTGATCGAACTGACAGGACGTGCAGAGAATGAGGTTGCCCTGCTCGGCGGCTATCTTCTGTTTGCCTATGCCGGTGCGCAATTCGTCATGTCCCCCATTCTGGGTGGCATCAGTGATCGCTATGGTCGCCGGCCAGTCATCCTTTTTTCCCTGCTCGGCTATGCCGTTGATTTCACCCTGATGGCCCTTGCGCCAACTTATGCCTGGTTGTTCCTTGGCAGGGTTATGTCCGGTGCCTTTGCTGCGACCTACGCTACCTCCTACGCATTTATCGCCGATGTCAGCCCGCCGGAAAAACGCGCCGGGAATTTCGGGTTGCTGGGTGCGGCCTTCGGCATAGGGTTCATTCTCGGCCCGTTGCTCGGCGGGGTTCTTGGAGAAATAGATACACGCTTGCCGTTCTTTGCTGCCGCCGCGATTGCCTTCGCCAATTTTGTGTACGGTATATTTGTCCTGCCTGAGTCGCTGGCGCCGGAAAAACGCCGCAAGTTTGAGCTGAAACGCGCGAATCCTCTTGGCAGTCTGCTTCAGCTGCGTACATATCCGATCGTTCTGGGCGTTCTGCTGAGCTACTTTCTTATGCAGGTCGCGCATAACTCCCTGCCCGCCATCTGGTCCTATTTCTCTACCGTCAAGTTTGGCTGGAGCCCGAAAGATATCGGCTTTTCACTTGTCTATGTGGGCATCACCGCAGCCTTTGTTCAGGGCTATCTGACGCGCAAGCTCATCCCCGTCATCGGCGAGAGAACGGCTGTGCATATCGGTCTTATCGCCATGACCATTTCGTTCATGGGGTATGCCTTTCTCACCCCCACAGGTGGCTGGGTTTATGTCTGGATCACGATCGGTGCTGCCGGCGGTTTCATGATGCCCGGTATGCAAGGATTGATGTCCCGCACCACACCGGAAAATGCGCAAGGCGAGTTACAGGGGGCAATCGCAAGCGTGATGAGCATCACGATGCTTGTCAGCCCCCTTTCCATGACCTGGATTTTTGATCGCTACACCGCAGATGATGCACCCGTTTACTTCCCCGGAGCGCCCTTCCTTATCTCCGGCCTCATTCTCCTGAGCGCGCTTGTACCGTTCTGGCTGACATTGAGCAAAGCGGAACTGCGTAACAGGAAAACGCAAGCCGCAGCCGCTGACAGCGCAGCTGTGGCAAGTCTGGATGCTGACGGTCCATCTGCCGAACCCAGAGAATAGCTGTCAGACAGCAAGCCGTTTGGTTGATGCTAATTCCCGTAAAGCCTAGAACCAGTAGGGGTTGGTCAGGCGCTGAAGGAATATCGGCGTATCGCTGGGGGTCATAGAAATGCTCCAGGCCCCATTGCCTCCTTTTGATGCCTCAAACGATTCAAGGGCAATCGCGTATCCGCGGGCCTCGATCCTGGTCCATAGCTTAGCCTGCGCATCGAGCCCCGGAATTGTGGTCCGGATTGTCAGGACATTCCCGGCGAAAGAAGCATCCGCACCGCCATTGCGGAACAGGTCATAGGATGTTTTGGTCTGTTCATTGTAGAGACGACCGCGCAAGGCACCACGACGTATCATCTGACTCAGGTCTTCACGCAGTCCTTCGGGAAACTCGACCCGGATAACAAGACTGTAGCCGATCGCTTCAGAAGACTGCTGCAAGGCCACGTTTGTAGGCGCAACAGATTCAGGGAACGCAGTCTCCTGCTGACCCAAGCCGGATATTATCTTTGCTTCGACCTGCTGCTCAGTTGTCGTTGCTTCCGGCATTTCCGGCGGTGCTGCATTAACGTAATTGGCTGGCAGGATCGTCATGAGTCCGGCCAACACGCCAAAACCCTGCAGAAAGGCCTCGCGCATACTCAACGGCTGAAAGAAGAATATCGAGAGCGCCCCGAGGGACATCAGCGCCAGGAGGATGACGTAAAAGGGCATGAATTCAATGCCGGTCAGCCTGGTTGTGAAAATACTGATCTGAAAAAGGGCCGAGGCTTCACCGCGCTGATTGAGGTCAGCCAGCGTTGCAGCCATGATCCCGATTGCCCCCGAACTGCCCATGAGAAAATAATCACCGACGCCGTATTCGCCGGGATCTTTCATGCCACGCTTGTCACCATACGCCATAAGATCACTCCACCATCACTCTCCCGAGGGCGTAAGGCTAGCACAGCTAGCGCATCTGCCAATAAGGAAGTCGCGGGTAAGGATCACATTTCCGGTGCCAGACGCCGTCCTTTGAAATCTATGTCGAAAAGATGCTCAAGGCTGGTCTTGTACAGGGCCTGCTTCACATCGTCGTAAGGCGTCACATTGATAGCCTTGAGGATGATGCGTTGAATCCGGGGCGTGTCGTTTTCATCCGGAACAATATCTGCATCCAGGACGTTAATGCAGGCAAGATCCTGCTCAAAAGCAGCGATACCGCCAAGGCCAGCCTTGCTGATGTAACTCAGCAGCAGGCGATTAACGCCTTCATGAGCCACAAGGAGCGCCGTTCGCCACTCTTGACTTAAGATCATATCTTCAAAAGCTGCCGTTATGCGTTGATATGCCTCAGAAAATTTCTCTCCGCCAGGCAGAAATTCTGCGCCTTCCTCACTCGCCATTTCGAATGAAAAAGCAAGCCTGGCAGCAAGTTCTTCACGGCTGTCAGTCACGTAGACACCGCCGCGCAACTCTTCCATGCCGGGCGAGCTAATATGGGTCAGACCGTCGGATGCTTCATTACATGACATGACGATTTCTGCTGTCTGCATCGTTCTGGGAAGGCCGGAATGATAAACCGCATCAAACCTGACTCCGGCCAGAGCCTTACCGGCAGCTTCAGCCTGATGCCGACCGGTTTCGGTCAGTGGAACCTGACGAAAGTCAGTCACATCTTCAGCGAAGTAATCAACGTGTCCGTGGCGCATCAGATAAAGGCGGCGCCTGCCCATCATTCCTGACATGGGCGTTGCTATGATCGTTTTCGCACGCAGCCTCAACCGTTGATTTCCAGCAACACTGCGCCTGAATCCGTTAAATCAGCCATAAGAGGTAAAAAGGGGCAGGAATAACCCTTTGGCTGGCGCGTAAATTGAGTATGATTTAGTGTTTTCAAAGCGCCGGTGGGGAGCTGGACCTTACGAATGATCAAACCGCCCAAATTACTGTCCTTTATTTTCGTGGCTGCCGTGCTGGCCTACGTTACCGCCTTCTGGGTGATGGTGACGGTGGACCCGGACTCTGCGCAAAGCAGATTTGATATCCTTGTCAGCGAGAATGCCTATGGCAGGTCCATTGGCCATGGCGAACAGCTGATTGCCTTGCGCCTTGAGCAAGGAGCTGCAGCCGATGATCTGGCCGAGGTGAAACTGAGCCTTGCCGAAGCCCATCGCCTGAAAGGCAAGCCTGACCGTGCGGTAGAATTATACCGTGATGTTCTTGCATCCAGACTGGCCACGAGACTCAGCCTTGAGGAGCGGCGCTCTATCAAGAAGCATGTTGCTGACCTTGAACTCAACCTCGGTCAACCGGTGGAAGCAGCGGGTATCTACGCAGAGTTTCTTGACATCGCAGGCGATGAAGCAGCTCGGCGCACACCGCGTTTTCCCGGCTCGATGGAGGCTTCCTATGTCCTGCTTGTGCAAGGCGCCATGGACAGCTTTGCGGAAGCCCTGCCCCCTCTGCACGAAACTGATATTACCGAGGGCACGGAAGCAGATAAGCTGCAGGCCGCAACAAACCTTGCCAAACTGGGTGGCTATTACGCAGCGCAGGATGGTGGCAACTATGCCGCAGCAGGGTTGCTTTCGGCTGCCTACAGAACCCGCATCACCCTGCTCGGCCCGGCCCATAAAGACACGTTGCACACTGCCCTGTTGTTGGGGCCAATCTATCAGGACATCCAACGCCACAACGAAGCGGAAGAATTATACCTTTCTGCCTTTCACGCGCAGGAACGCGCACGTGGCTCGAATAATCCTGACCTGAGCCTGTATATCCGTCTGCTGGCTGATGTTTACAAGAAACAGGGCCGGTTCACGGAAGCCGAAGCCTTGAATACGCATATCCAGCGTCTGTTCAAGGACGCTTTTGGCGCAAGAAGATATGTCACTAACAAGTTGCGCGATCGCCGGATGGACATAAACCGCCCTGTGTCGGCCGCTTTTCCCCTTTCGACAGACTACCAGCCTGACGATCTTGTCAAAGCTGTCGGCTTCGATGTACCTTTGAGCAAGAATGCCGACCTGGCAGAAATGTCTGTGAGACTGGCACCTGAACTTGATGAAGACGGCGAAATTGGTCTTCCCGCTGCCCTTTCTGCCCTGATGACAGCCTGCCAGACATCGGACGATGAAACCTTGTCGCTGCGCTCGGGCTATCGATCTTTTGCCACCCAGAAAGATCTTTACGGGCGCATTGGCCATCTGGGCACTGTCACAAAGCCCGGCATGTCAGAACACCAACTTGGGTTGGCGGTGGACATAGATGTTAACCGACGCCTCATGCGTCAGACCGATCGCGCCTATCAGTGCTTTGAGGAAAATGCCTGGCGGCACGGTTTCATCCTGTCCTACCCGCCCGGCAACAAATACCTGCCGGGAGACGATACATATGAACCGTGGCACTGGCGTTATGTCGGCAAGCGCACGGCACTTCTCTATCGTGAGGCAGGTCCGATCAACAAACCGCAGGAATTCCTGGCTGCTCTGCCTTGCTATGAAGAGCGCGCCATGGCCGGCATCTGGTCCATCGCCGAGGAACAGGACGTCTGTCTTGAGGGCATAAACGTTAACGTCTCCGCTGCTGCCGAATCCGATAGCAGCAAAACGGGAGATAACATTTACTACGATAATAATTCTGTTGTCCCGTCTGACTAGATCAGGCAAGCTTCCTGCGGGTATAGCATTTCTCGCACCGGGTGAGCAGGACGGGGACCGTGAAAAGCACGTTCAGGGCAGTAGTCAGGTATGAAGCACTTCCAGGTGCTGTGCGTGATGAAACATATGCCGAGCTGTTAACTGATAACCTCTATAAAGTCCTAACTGCCAAAGATTTGTCTGCTGAAACAGATGCAGATATTCTGCTGCTTGACGGCAGACATCTTGCAAGCCTTGCGCAGGAAAGCACTGCTGCACTCCAGTCGTTGAAAGAGCAGCACCCGAAAAGCGCTGTGATGATCATCATCTCCCCGGAGACGAGGAGTGAACTGAGGCAGGCACTGAAGCAGCACGGGACTTTATGCGCCTCGGGAAACAAACCCGAGTTACTACTTCCACGGATAAAACGGCTGCTTGAGAACCTCTCCCTTGCTGATGAATGCGGCAACAGACTGAAAACTCTCGCCAGTCTCAACAGATATTCGAGCGCGAACAGCCCCCTGCATACAGAGGCGAAGCCGGTACGCGTGTTGGTAACCGGTCCTGCTTCAGCCGTGCTCTTGCGTGTTTTTTCTTCTCTGGAGCAGGAGAGTTTCGAGGTTACCGCGGCCATGTCTGTGCCCCAGACCACGCGCTATCTTGAGACCTGCGCTTTTGATGCACTCGTCATCGTGCCTGGCGGCAAGGGAAAGGTGTACGCATCATTGATCAAGTTGCTGAGGCGCAATGACCGTACCCGTACTTTGCCCATTATCGTCTTCTCCGGCATCAACCTGCATGGCTCCGGTCAGCCAGCATATCACTATCTCAAACAGGGCGCTGATACGGTTCTGCCAGAAAGTGACATTGAGAAGTCAGCTTTACCTGAAGTGCAGGCTTTCGCGCGACGTAACAGGTTGACCAAAAGTATGCGCCAGTTCCTGCGGCAATCTGTGCAGAGTGAAACGCGGCCAAAACAGCTGATCTGTGAAACGGACTTTTTCGAAAACCATCTCGCACGCCAATGCGCCAACAGTCGGAACACGACACGCAGCCTTTGCCTCTCAGCTTTTCGCCTCCGGTCAGCAGGCGATAGACAGCCTGCGCGGCAAACCTGCAAACAGGCCGTCTCCTATATGGATATGGTAATAAACGATACTGATCTCATTACAGTCATCAGCGATGACCTGATCCTGTTGTCCCAACCTGCCACTTCTCTGGTTGACGCAAGACAGACGAGACAGAAGATCGTGAATTTGCTTCATGAGATAAGATTTCAGAGCAGCTTTGCCGGACAAGCCTATGAAGACCTCTATGTCGATTCCAGCACCGTCAGTTATGGTGAAAGCGAAACACCTGAGGATATGATTGCCCGTGCACTGAATACTCTTGAAAAATCCCAACGCCCTGCCCCTGAACAGGGACCGGTCACGCTAACTGTCGTCAACTAGCAACGGGATCAGTCATTCCTGGCAATATCAAGAAGCAACATCAGGATTTTACGACATCCCTTGAGGCGCTGCTTCTCTCCTGGCCAGGCCTGTTTGAAGACGAGGGTTTGATCAGGGCGTAATTTCACATCATAAGGTGAAGCCGCAATAAATTCGACCAGACCGGCCGGGTTTGCAAATTCATTGTTGCGGAAGCTGACCACAGCACCTTTAGGACCTGCGTCAATCTTGGCAACACCTGCCTGACGACACAGAGACTTGATCGCAACAATCTCCAGCAGATGCTCCACCTCTGCAGGCAATGCGCCAAAGCGGTCAATAAGTTCTGCACCGAACGCATCAAGCTCATCCTGCTCTGTCAGATTGGAAAGGCGTCTGTACAGGGACATTCTCAGATCGAGATCCTCAATATAAGTATCAGGAATGAGGACAGCTGCGCCGATGTTGATCTGCGGTGACCAGGTTTCCTCGAGGGCGCCACCCTCGCGGAATGAAGCGACCGCTTCTTCGAGCATGTGCTGATACAGTTCGACACCAACTTCCTTGATATTACCAGACTGCTCCTCACCAAGAAGATTACCAGCGCCGCGAATATCAAGATCGTGCGAGGCCAGGGTAAAGCCCGCCCCAAGCGTGTCCAGGGACTGCAACACTTTCAACCGGCGTTCGGCCCCGGCTGTCATTTTCTTTCGCGCGGATGTCGTGAGATACGCGTAGGCTCTTGCTTTGGAGCGCCCTACCCGACCCCTTATCTGATAAAGCTGCGCCAGTCCGAACATATCGGCTCTGTGCACAATCAGTGTATTTGCACTTGGCACATCAATGCCGGATTCAATGATTGTTGTCGCCACAAGTACATCAAACTTGCCATCATAAAATGCGTTCATGATGTCTTCCAGTTCACTCGCTGCCATCTGACCATGAGCAACCTTGAATTTCACTTCCGGCACTTGCTCTGTCAAAAACTCGGCGATGAAGTTCAGGTCGGCTATACGCGGTGCAACAAAAAAGCTCTGTCCGCCCCTGTAATGCTCACGCAATAAAGTTTCGCGCGCCACAACGGAATCAAAAGGCCCAATACTGGTTCTGACCGCCAGTCGATCCACCGGCGGTGTCGCTATAAGCGACAGGTCTCGAATACCACTCATGGATAATTGAAGCGTACGCGGAATAGGTGTCGCCGTCAGTGTCAGCACATGCGTATCGGCCCTGAATTCTTTCAACCGTTCCTTGTGCTTCACCCCGAAATGTTGCTCCTCATCAACAATGACTAGACCGAGACTATCAAACTTCGTGTTCTTGGAAAGCAGCGCGTGCGTGCCGATCACGATATCGACTGTTCCATCGGTAATGCCCTTGCGGGTCTCTCCCGCTTCCTTGGTGGAGACCATGCGGGAGAGTTGTTTGACCTGTAACGGAAAACCGGCAAAGCGCTCCATGAAGTTCCTGAAATGCTGCCGCACGAGCAGTGTCGTCGGCGCGATAATGGCAACTTGCTGACCATTCATGGCTGTAATGAACGCTGCACGCAGCGCAACTTCTGTCTTGCCGAAACCGACATCACCACAAATAAGTCGATCCATCGGCCTGCCCATGGCCAGATCATCCAGAACGTCCTGTATGGCGTTCTCCTGATCTTCTGTTTCAGCATACGGAAAACGTGCGCAAAATTCATCATATGCACCTGCTGGCGGATCCAGACTTTCGGCTTTTTTTGTTTCCCTTTTCGCCGCAATCTTGATGAGTTCGGCGGCCATCATCTTGATGCGGTCTTTCAGGCGGGCTTTGCGATTCTGCCAGCCTGCCCCGCCCAATCTGTCCAGTTGCGCATTGGGGTCATCGGACCCGAACCGGGACAGCAATTCAATGTTTTCAACAGGCAGGTACAACTTGTCACCACCGGCATAAACAAGATTGAGGCAGTCATGGGGCGCACCACCAACATCGACAGTATGAAGACCTTCATACCGTGCAATGCCATGGTCCACATGTACGACCAGATCGCCGATGGAGAGAGAAGCTGCTTCGGTCAGAAAGTTATCAGCGCGCTTTTTCGTACGCCGCCTGACAAGACGGTCGCCAAGAATATCCTGCTCTGCAATAACTGCCAGTTTTTCTGTTTCGAAACCGTGTTCCACACCAAGGGCGACCAGCACAGCTGTATCAGTCGCCTGTTCCTGCGCCTGACGCCAGTTCATGACATTGCTGGTAACGCTGACGGCGTGATCGCGCATGACTGTGCCCATTCTGTCAGCGGAGCCTTCGCTCCAGCCTGCCACAATCACTTTCTTGCCAGCCCCTTGAAGCATCTTGATATGCTGATTGAGCGCATCGAAGACGTTGACGTTACCGGCACTTCTTTCCGCAGCGAAACTACGCCCCTGCCGCGCACCAAAATCAAAGGCCCGCGTCTGTTCTGGCGGCGCAAAGGGCGTTAACTGACGAAAAGGATGGGCCGACAGCTTTTCTTCCAGTCTGCTGCGTGACAGATACATGGTCTCCGGGGCGACAGGGTAATAGGGCTCTGTGGTGAAGGATGACTTTTTGTCCGCGCTGTCTTCAAGGCGTGCTGCGTGATAATCCGTGACCTGCGCATAGCGCTCATCAGCAGCTTCTGCGGCCAGATGATCGAGGAAAAACAACCCATCAGGCGCAAAGTCGAAGAAGCTGCCCGGCGTTTCGTAAAAGAACGACAGCCAGTGCTCCATGCCCGCATGCTTTCGCCCGGCAGCAACAGCCTCATAAAGCGGGTTATCGGTCACCACCCCAAAAGACATTCTGAATTTCTGCCTGAACTGGCGGATACTGTCGTCAGTTAACAGAATTTCTGATGCAGCCGTCAGGTTGATAGCCTGCCGCTGGGCTGTCGTGCGCTGTGTTTCGGCATCAAACGCCCTGATGCTTTCCAGTGTATCCCCGAAAAAGTCGAGGCGCAGCGGCTCAGCTGTTCCTGGCGGAAATATATCAACCAGCCCGCCACGCACGGCAAATTCACCCGGCTCACGCACCGTGCTTGTACGGGCATAGCCGTTCGCCAGCAAATGCGTCACAAGATCATCCCCATCAACGCTACCACCTGGCCGGGCAGAGAATGCGGCCTTGGTGATGATCTCCGCCGGTGGTGTGCTCATCGTGACGGCGTTGACAGATGTGACAACAATCATTGGTGCTTCTGTCTTGCGCGTCAGCAGCGCCGAGAGAACAGCCATGCGCTGCGCTGAGACATCACTGGATGGGGACACGCGATCATACGGCAGGCAGTCCCAGGCCGGAAAAGTCATCACCGGTATATCGCTGGCAAAAACGGAAATTGCTGAAGCTGTTGCTGCCGCCCGCGCGGCGTCACGCGCAATATGCACTACGAGGTTCTGACGCGCGCGCGCAGCTTCCACAATGGCCAGCGCATCAGCGCCTTCCGGCGCGCCATAGACAGTCAGACTGCCATCATCCAGCCAGGCCTGTTTTGAGGATATTCGCGATGTCAGCGAGATTTCTGTCATGACTGTTCCACGCACAAAAAGCGCGAGGTCCTGTCTGAACTCACGCGGGCCGCGTCACGTAGCCTGTGTGTCGTGCTCTTTCAAGAGCAGGGGGTCAGTTTCGTCGCGCCAGCATGTTGGTTATGCGCAACAACGCGAGCCCCAATCCCGCGAGGAAGAACACCACCGCGAGCGATGCCGTCATCCTGATCCACCAGGAATTGAAATTCTCGCGGCTGGACCAGTCCATAATGTGCAGTCCCCACATGAAATCGAATGTACGCCAAAGCATGGTTCTCACAGCCTTTACCTCACCCGTCTGCGGATCGACGTAGAACGTCGCCTTGTCCGGTGCGCTGAAACTGATTTGCCAGACCGGACCAGCGCGACCATATTCCTGCGGCGGCACCTGTAGAAATTCCGCAGAGATAATCTGCCCTGCCCCTGCATAAGACGAAAACGCAATGCTGCGTGCAGTTGACTCATTCAGTGGGGAAATAACCTCACCCGCAATAGCGTCAATCAGCACTGTCCCGCTATCTGTCTCGACACGCCAGACCGGTTTGCCATTCAGCACCGTTGCCGTTGCCTGCTCAACTGGTTTAGCCGCCAGTGTGACCACATCTGCAAGGGCAACATTATAGTGAGACCATACAATCTCGGGCGTTGGCGCACTGGCGCGCAAATGTTCCCCCCTGACATTTTCAATCGGAAACCAGGTCATGAAGAGACCACTGATCAACCACAGGCCAACCTGCGCCCCAATGGCGAGGCCAAGCCAAAGATGCAGTTGGCGCAAGCGCCGGTTGAGCAATGCCCTGTTCATGCTGGTTTCCAGTTATACTGCGGGGCGTACGGATCAGTCGTGGCTATGATCCTTGAAATAATGCGCCTTGTAAGACGCAACCAAGTCCCGCAATTTTTCAACATGCTGAAGGTCTGTTGTCTGCTTGCATTTCATGGCTGCCACGAGAATCTGATGCAGCAATGTCGTATGCTCTACGTAATCCGACCATTCTGCACCTGCCTGGGTCGCGGGCACCTTGACACGTTGCGTCAGAAAATAGGCGTGTGCAATATCCTGTATCTCCTGCGCATGTTCTTCTTTATTGGCAGTCCACCGGGCAACCATGTGGTAGTCGGCAGGTGATGCCGCGCTGAGCCGGTCAATCTCCATCATGGATTTTTCAACCGTGCGAATATGTTCGTCCAGTTCATCGAACTGTCTTTTATCGTCATAGATACCGCATGGTATCTGGCAGTGCGCCAGAGCGGGTGACGTAAAAAACGGCACGGCCAATATGCCAAGCAGGGCCAAAAGTGTAATGCGCATGAACTCTCTCCTCGTTTTGATGGGACAACCTTAGCTGGCGCGCCGCTGGTTTCAAACAGTCAATTACGGCGTCTCGATCAATCGACTTTGCAAAAAACTGAAGACCGCGTCACGGGCCGCCAGCGTCGCCGAGCCCTCTGCATCAATCAGGTCTCTCGTCAGCACCGCATGGGGGAACGGATTGCCATCGGGGTTCTGGTGCCTGTCATCGAGTTCGATGCGGTTGAACCTCTCCGGCCCGACCAATGCCTCAATCGCATCAAATCTTGCCTTGGTGCAGCTTGGATCACCTTTGAAACGCAGTGCCATCACATCAACTGCCTTACGCTCCTGCAAAGCCTGCTTTTCTTTAGCTGACATATGCAAGGCCGCTCTCGACCGCCTGGAAAGAACACTGATCGGCATGGCAGGCTGCGAGGCCACCGGCGCAATCACGGGGGCGTCGAGCACCAGTGACAGGGCAAAATTGCCTGTCATGCACATGCCGATTGCCCCAACTCCCGGCCCGCCACATTGCTCATGAATGTGCGTTGCCAGTTTACGCAGCCATTGTGTGACAGGGCTGGACGCATTTTGTGCAAAAAGGTGAATTTCCCTGGATATGCAGGCTCTTGCCAGATTTGCAGACAGGGATGGGGGCGTCGGGCCACGTAATTTATCCTCGTAAAGATCCGGCGCAAAAACCGTGAAGCCCGCCTCTTTAAGCCAGTGGGCAAAGCGCCAGAATTCAGGCACCATGCCCGGTAATTCATGCATCAGAAGAACACCCGGGCCTGTCCCGTCGATATATACCGGATGCGTAATATCGTCTGACTTGAACAGCTCGCGTGTCGCAAAAGGCGGATAGTCGACTGTTTCGCTTTTGTCAGTCGCCGATGCGTTGCCCACTGGCACAGTGCCAGCTGCAACCGCCCCCGTTACAGAAGCCAGCAATGCTCTTCTCGTGGGAGGCGTGCTGGCCATTACCCCGCTGTGCCCATAACGTGTTCTGAGAGAGGAAAACGCTTCAGGTCATCCAGTATCTTGCAGTCATGGTTTGCCGGGTTGGCTTTTTCGCCGATAATCCATGAATATAATTCACGATCAGGCACCTCCAGTAATTGTTCGAACTGGTCCAGTTCATCGCTCGACATCGTAGCAAGGTTCTGTTGTGCAAATGTGCCCAGCACAATGTCAGCTTCCTTGAAGCCCCGGTGCATGGCACGGTAGAGTAGTTTTTTGCGGCGCGGATCGGTCATCATGCTCTCCTTCGGGAAATATGTAATATGATATGCAGCGCCCGTCACCTGTTCCGGAATAATACCAGCTGATGCGACCCGAAATTCTCAACCCACTATTCACCGATGTGACCTATCTGCCCGGCGTCGGGCCAAAGGTAGCTGCTCTTATTGGCAAGGTCGCGGGGCCCCGCATCATCGATTTACTGTTAACCCTGCCCACGGGCTTGATTGACAGGTCATCCCGCCCGCAGATTTTACAGGCCGAGGAAGGGCAACTCGTAACGCTCGAGATAACCGTCGAGAAACATACCCCCCCACCCAAAGGCATGTCGCGAATACCTTATAAAGTCATCTGCTCGGATCAGAGTGGCTTTATTACGCTGGCGTTTTTTCATGCGCGTTCTGATTATCTTCTGAAAAATCTGCCACAGGGTGCAACAAGGCTGGTCAGTGGCAAGGTCGAGAGGTTTTCTGGTGGACTGCAAATCGTGCATCCGGACCATATTGTTGATCCGGATAATGCCGATGCGCTACCATTGTATGAACCGGTTTATCCCCTCACCGCCAGCCTGCACAGCAAAACCATGAGAAAAGCCGCTCAAGGCGCTGTGGAACGCTGCCCGGATCTGCCTGAATGGCTGGACCCGGCATTGGTGGCGCGAGAAAAATGGCCGACCTGGCCTGATGCCATGCGCAGCGCCCATCACCCCGAGAGCCGGCTTGACCTCACGGGCGAAAATGTTGCCCGGCAGCGCCTTGCCTATGATGAACTTCTCTCCAATCAGCTTGCTCTGGCATTGATACGGCAAAATCGTCACCGCAGCGCTGGCCGCAGCTTGGAGGGCAACAATGTCTTGCGCGAAGCTGTTCGTGCTGCGCTGCCTTTCCACTTGACCACAGATCAAGAGAAAGTCCTGACAGAAATCTTTGAGGACATGGCCGCTGCCACCAGAATGATCCGACTGGTACAGGGGGATGTCGGCTCGGGTAAAACTGTTGTCGCCTTGCTGGCCCTGCTTTGCGCCATAGAATCAGGTGCTCAGGGCGCTTTGATGGCCCCAACAGAGATACTGGCACGCCAACATTACGAATTCATCGCCCCCCTGCTGGCCGAAACAAATGTCAGTGTGGAACTGCTGACCGGTCGCGACAAGGGACAGGAGCGACAGGCCAAACTGTCCGGACTGGAGAAGGGCTACATTGATATTCTGATCGGCACACATGCCATCTTTTCGGAAGATGTGGCGTACAAGGATCTGGGGCTGATTATCGTTGACGAGCAGCATCGCTTCGGCGTCTTTCAGAGGCTTGCCCTTCAGGAAAAAGGGGTACATGCCGACGTCCTGGTCATGACGGCAACGCCGATCCCGCGCTCCCTGGCGCTGACAACATATGGCGATATGGATATCAGTCAGATCAGGGAGAAACCACCGGGCAGAAAGCCTGTAGATACGCGTGCCCTGCCTCTGGAACGCCTCGAGGATGTTACCATGGCAGTGCGCCGGGCAATAGAGCGCGGCGAACAGGTTTACTGGGTCTGCCCCATGGTAGAAGAAAACGCCGACATAGAACTGACGGCTGTAGAAACCCGCTTTGCGCATTTGCAGCAATCACTCGGGGCAAGCGTCGGCCTTGTGCATGGCAAGATGAAATCAGCTGAAAAAGACGCCGTTGTGACTGCTTTTTACAACAAGGAAATCAGCCTGCTTGTCGCAACGACTGTTATCGAGGTCGGAGTAAACGCGCCAGACGCGACCATCATGGTTATCGAACATGCGGAACGCTTTGGCCTTGCACAGCTTCACCAGTTACGGGGGCGCGTCGGGCGTGGCGATCGTCAGTCTACCTGCCTTCTTCTGTACAAGGCGAATGCCAAAGGTGAATTGGGTGAAACTGCCAAGGCACGGCTGAATGTTTTACGCGAAACGGATGATGGTTTTCTGATCGCAGAGGAAGATCTGCGCTTGCGGGGCCCGGGCGACTTTCTTGGCTCTGCGCAATCAGGCTTTCCTGACTTTCGTATCGCTGATGCGACAAAGCACAAGGCATTGCTGGACATGGCAAGGGATGACAGCACCCTGATTATATCTCAGGACCCTGCGCTCGAAACGGGAAGAGGCACAGCCCTTAAAACCCTCTTGTATCTTTTCACTCGTGATGAAGCGGTAAAGCTACTGAAATCCGGCTAGGGTGTAACAATTTCACTTTACAACCTATGGTTGATTATGCCTTACTGTGCACGCGCAGATTGAGCGCGAATCTTCAAAGGAGTGAGACATGCAGAAAATCAACATCGAAGATATTCCTGTCCTGACATACGATGCCGGCATTCCAGACACGCGCTGGGGAGAAACATCCTCCAGTGCCGTTACTGGTGTAATCGTCAGTATCATTGTTCTCTTGTCAGACTAATTTATCGCGATGCGCGCCGCCACTCTGGCGCGCATCTATCCTGAACAGGAAAACCCAATGACCATTTTCACTCGCCCTGAGGCAGGTTTCCGCAAGGCTGTCCTGAAGAACTCCAACGCATATCTAGAGATGCTGTTCTCCCTGCAACAGGAAACGCGGGATTTTTACCGGCAACATGCACCGCTTGCCCGAACCATCCAGGCAATAAACGAACTGCCTGCACCAACAGCAGGAGATATCGTTCGTCTGGCCGAAGAGTATATAGACTTCGATACAGTCAAGCCATTGATTGATTATGAAGCCAGCCGGTACACGGCCTTTCCCATGTACTACTCCCCCATGACAGCCCTGAATACTGGCGCCGTAACGGGTTGGGTTCTCATCAACCATCCCAAAGTGCTGGTCATGCTGATCGCTTTTGACAGTACTGAATTTCGCACCCAGAAACGCCTTGGCAGGATGAATGAGACAATCAACTTCTCCGCCGGTGATATTTCGCTGCGATTGTTGAAATCAGGCGGATTTACCTGTTCACACTGGCAAGCCCCCCTGATCACGGATGATCTGGCAATGACTGGCGATCTACAGTGCGTTCATGAACGAACCAAGACATATAAAACCGGTGATCGAATTTTTACAAAAGGTGGCACAGAAACGATTGTTTATGAAGATGTAGCCGGGCCGACCATTGGGCTACAGGTTTATTCCCGCATCTTTCGCACCAATGTCATGGCGGATTACGACCCGGTATCGCATCTGGTGAAAACCCTCTCCGCTGCGGACCAACGCTCCAGCCGGGTGCAGATGCTGAACACTGTTGCGAGATTGTTTGACCGACAGGATGCCGTGCCCCCCATGCAATCGCTCATGAAGCACCCGGACCACTATGTTCGCTGGCAAACAGCGCGGGAACTTGTCGCGCTGGACCCTGAAGCTGCTGAACACCCCTTGAGGCAGATGAGCGAACAGGATGCCAACCCCGATGTTCGCCGCATGGCGGCCCGTACACTCCAGATGTTTTACACAGAAAGTACGCACTGATGCTTGTTCATATTGACACAAATGAAAAGGATGACTTCACGCTGGATGAACTTGTGCATTGGCTTAAGGAAAACCGAATAGACACGTCTTCTCACCAAGATATGCTCAAAGCTGCCCCTGCACTGAAAAGGCTTGCCAATAACAGGTCATTTCTAGCAGATCTGGCTGTATCCGAAATAAAGGATGTCTGCACATCTGATCCGCATATTTATCATTACTCTGCACAGGTTATGCTCTTACACTTGCCTGACAACCAGCAGGACAACTTCTATATCAGGGCGAACTTCTGGCCTTCTGTAAAAGACCAGCCGCTTGTCGCAGCAGGTCCTGGACCGTTCTTCTACAACCGTCCCCATGACCACAACTTCAACTTTCTGACTGTCGGGTATTATGGGCCGGGTTACTGGAGCAACTACTATGAATATGACCATGAGCGTGTGACAGGTTATCCCGGTGAGCACGTACCTGATCTGGTGTTCACGGAAAAACGGGCACTGACCGAAGGTCATGTCATGCTTTACCGCGCGTCACAGGATGTGCATGAACAGCTTCCCGCTGACAGTATGTCGATAAGTCTGAATATCCTTGAAAATACACCGCGCGTAAGATTGACTGATCAGTACTCGTTTGATCTGGAGCGTAATGCCATCAGACAAATCATCAACATTTCTCTGGCCCCTGCCGTTTTCAATATGGCCCTGCATCTTGGTGGTGAGGATGGACGTGATGCGCTGTCGGAAATAATCAGATTGTCACCTGATCCATTTATCCGTTTCAATGCCTATAAAGCGTTGGCAAGTGAATGCCGTGAGCCAGCAAAATACTGTGAAGCTCTGGCATCAGCTTTATCAGACAAGTCGTCCATGGTGACCCGGTGGGCCGATCGTCATATCGCAGACGTTCAACGCGGCATGAACGAAGGCAGCACTGGCTGATCAGTCTGTATCTGCTTAGTCTTTTGTACGGGAAAAGAGCGAGAACTTTTTATTAGGTTCATCGTTCGATTGTTCCGACAACTGCACGGCGGCAGCCTCAAGCTCTTTGACGCGCTCATCCGGATCAAATGCTGGTGTCACAAGACCCGCAGAGAAGATGAGTTTCGCGCCCTCCTCCACAGTCATATCGAGTATGCGCAAATTGCCGGATGGCACAAAGAGCAGAAACCCGGAGGTTGGGTTTGGTGTTGTAGGCACAAAAACGCTGACCAGGTTATCGTCCACATCCTGCAGTTTGTGACGGATCTCTCCTTTGGTGGAAGTCACAACGAAAGCCATGACCCACAGGCCCTCTTTCGGATACTCCACAAGCGCAACTTCCTTGAAAGAGCGTTCCGATTGCTGCAGGGCCATTTCAAAGACATTCTTGAAGAAGCCGTAGAGATTTCGCACCACCGGCATGGAATCAACGAGGCGCTCTCCGGTTTTGATAACCGTCCGGCCAATAAAATTCTTGGCCAGCGCCCCCAAAACAATAAGCGCAACAATAGCGAGTACGATTCCGGCCCCTGGCAGATAGTCGAGCACATTTGGCGGAATGAACCTTGCCGGGATGACACGTTTGACCTGTCCATCCAGGTCGGCCAATGGACCCGTCACAAAAATATAGATCAGCCAGAAAGTGATACCAAGAGGGGCCGCGACGACGATCCCGGTCAGCAGGTCGTTTCTGAGACGTGTCAAGAAACTGGGCTGTTGCGGCTTTATCAATTTCGAACCGGATTCTTTGTCAGGTGACTTTGCCAAGGGGTTTCTCTCTATCTGTCAGTAAGTGTGCATGATAGCGGTAATCAGAAGTAGTGACAATTTCGTGACCTGTTTGTTCCAAAATTAAGTCACGCACCCTATCACACGCCAGACATAAAGGGTAAGTTGGTCACTCTAATGATAAATTACATCGTTACTGGACATCCTGACCATGCCCTTGAGACTTCTAATTGGTAGCGCTGTATTCTGTGTCAGCCTTGTTCTGGCGCTGGCGGTGTGGGTCTTCCAGGATAATATCGCCAAGTTCGTCATGAACCCGCGTGTACCCTATGAGATATACACGCCACCTGAAGCACCGGATTATACGCAGCAGGAAAACTGGCTGACATGGCCTGATCCCGACAGCGAAAAGCTCGTTGATGTTTTTTACGTTCCCGGTACGGCTTATGCCTCTTCGGATCACTGGAATGCGCCGCTCGACAATCGCGAGACACGCTCAACCCTGCAGCAAGTTTTACTGCCCAATGAAGCAGGGCCATTTGCACAAACCAGCAATATTTATGCACCATATTATCGTCAGGCCACGCTGTTTTCTTTTTTCACCCAGAAACATCAGGGACGAGCCGCAAGAAAAACAGCATATGCCGATATCAAGAAAGCTTTTGAATATTTCCTGGCTCAGTCTGATCCGGCCCGGCCCCTGATTCTTGCAGGCTACGATCAGGGTGGCCTGCATGTTCAGGGGTTGCTGATAGACTTTTTCCAGAATGACGAAGATCTTCATCGTCGGCTGGTCGCCGCCTATATTATAGACCAGAGTACGCCGCTTGACCTGTTCAACTATACGCTGACGGAAACACTGCCCTGCAAATATCCAACGGATGTGCGCTGTGTTGTCTCGTGGAATGCACTGGAAGCGAGACATAAGGATGAAATCTGGCGCAAGAGCAATCGCCTGCTGGTATGGAACAGCAACGGCACACTGGAATCCGTTGAAAAGCGCCCTCTTTTATGCACCAACCCCCTCGACTGGCGGCTGACAGCCGACGTCGTCGAAAAAGACAAACACCGCGGCGCGGCATCTGCAGGGGGCATCGGTTTTGGTGAGCAACCGGCAATAATAGAAAACGCTGTCAGCGTGCAGTGCCTAGAAGGCGTCGCTATCGTAACACAGCCCCGGCAATCCTGGCTGCAGCGCCCGCACGGCTTCGGCAAGCAGTGGCAGTCCCTGGACTATAACCTGTTTTTTGAAGACATTCGCGTGAACGCAGAAGAACGCGTTATCGCGCTGGCGAGCCTACTGGAACAGGAAAACAGGATAGCGCCGCCAATTATCGATACCGTCGAAATCGGCGAAGCCCCCATCAAAAAAATACCAAACTAGTCCGCATCAGCAAAGAAATGCAGATTGCGCCGTGCCTTGGCAACGCGGTCGATTTCCTGCAACTCCTGCAAATATGCTTTGAGATATCTCAGGGGAATCATATTCGGCCCGTCGGAGGGGGCACTGTCCG
The DNA here is from genome assembly GCF_030758415.1 of Parvularcula sp. IMCC14364. Taxonomy (NCBI): domain Bacteria; kingdom Pseudomonadati; phylum Pseudomonadota; class Alphaproteobacteria; order Parvularculales; family Parvularculaceae; genus Parvularcula; species Parvularcula sp. IMCC14364. The sequence goes on from NZ_CP132334.1 coordinate 1,732,626, forward strand.
GGTCAGGATGCGTTTCGGCAAAGATGCCCGCCACGCCTACTGCCACAGCAGCGCGTGAAAGGGTTGGCACCATCTCGCGCTGTCCCCCGGACGTACCGCCCTGCCCGCCCGGTTGCTGCACAGAATGCGTCGCATCAAAGATAATCGGTGCGCCCGTATCGCGCGCCATTGTCGGCACACCCCTGAAATCGGTAACCAGCGTATTATAGCCAAAACTGGCACCGCGCTCTGTCACCAGCACTTTTGAATTACCGGCTTCGGTTACCTTGGCGACGACATTTTTCATGTCCCACGGCGCAAGGAATTGTCCTTTCTTGATCTTGATGACCCTGCCTGTCTCGGCAGCTGCAATAAGAAGGTCAGTCTGACGGCACAGGAATGCCGGTATCTGCAGCACATCCACAACTTCACTCACCGGAGCGCATTGCGCCCGCTCGTGAATGTCGGTCAGCACTGGCACCCCAAGCGTTTCGCGTATCTCAGCAAAAACCGGTAGCGCATCCTTCAGACCGACGCCTCTGGCACTGCCAAGACTTGTCCGGTTGGCTTTGTCGAATGAGGTCTTGTAAACAAAGCCGATGCCAAGATCAGACGTGATTTCCTTGATAGCAGCCGCAACTTCGAGAGCATGATCCCTGCTTTCCATTGCACAGGGGCCCGCAAAGAGCATGAATGGAAGGTGGTTACCGACGTCGACAGGCGTTTTCGCGCTGTCTATCGTTACTGTCTTTTTGGCTGAAGTCATTTCTCAATCCTGTACATAGCCCGCTGGACGGTGGCCGCGTTTCGTCCTAGATGGCGGCTGAACAGAATTACTGCAAGGTGTTTTCAGCACTCATCCGTCTGGCTTAATTTATGACAACACATCTTATTACTGCACAGGAAGTCCTGACCGTCGAAATTGAAGGCCTTCAGGCTATCCTGGAACAACTCACCGACAGCGAGACGCCTTTTTCGACCGCGTTCAATCACGCCCTCAGTCTCATCGAGAATGCGACAGGGCGAGTGATTGTTACCGGCATGGGGAAGTCAGGACATATTGCAAAGAAAATTGCAGCTACGTTTGCCTCGACGGGGGAAGCGGCAAGCTTTGTCCATCCGGGCGAAGCGAGCCATGGCGACCTTGGCATGATCAGCCAGGATGATATTGTCATTGCCTTGTCAAATTCCGGCGAAACCCCGGAATTGCGGGACGTCATCGCCTATTGTGGTCGTTTTGACATTCCCCTGATTGCCATAACATCGGGTGTTAAATCCGATCTGGCCGAGGCAGCAGACGCTGTTCTGCTGCTGCCACCTGTGCGCGAAGCCTGCGAAGAAACACGAGCACCAACCACTTCCACCACAATGTCCCTTGCGATTGGTGATGCACTCGCGGTTGCGCTTTTGCGCTCAAAAGGGTTCACAGCTTCTGATTTCCGGAATTTCCACCCGGGCGGTAAACTCGGCGCAGCCCTGCGCAAGGTTGGCCATTTCATGCATGGGCCTGAAGTATTGCCGCTTTGTCAGCACGACACACCCATTGAGAAAGCTGTTCAACAAGTTAGTGCAGGCGGTTTTGGCTGCGTGGGCGTTGTCGCCCCTGATGGTGAGCTGCTTGGCATCATCACGGATGGTGACCTTCGCCGACACTTCAATGATTCACTGGAAAACAAGGTGGCAGCCGACATAATGACCGCCAACCCCAAGACGGTAACGCCGGAAACACTGGCCGCCGATGCACTGGCCATCCTGAGCCAGAAACGCATTACGGCGCTTTTCGTCACCCGGGATGGAAAACCCGTTGGCCTGCTGCACATTCATGATTGTCTTTCAATCGGCGTCATCTAACTCATTTGAATGAATTCATCCGCCCAAGATAAGAGCGCGCCGTGCGTCGTCTGGTTCCGGCAGGACCTGCGCACGAAGGATAATCCTGCGCTGCGGGCAGCAGCAGACTCTGGCAAACCGGTGATCTGCCTCTTCATTCTTGATGATCAAAACCCGGGTGAATGGAGCGCAGGTGGCGCTTCGCTCTGGTGGCTGCATCATTCCCTCAACGAGCTGTCTGGAAAACTGGAAAAAGCGGGTGGCGCGCTTGTACTGCGACGTGGTGATGCCCGAAAGATCATTCCGGACATTATGGAGAGCACGAGCGCCGACAGCATTTTCTGGAACCGTCGCTATGCGCCCTTCGATATTGAGCTCGACAAAATTCTCAAGGAAGATCTCCAGAGCGGGGGATATGATGTTAACACCAGCAATGGTCGTCTTCTTTTTGAGCCATGGGAAGTGGAAACCCAGTCCGGTGGACCCTATCGGGTGTTCACGCCTTTCTGGAAGGCCATGCAGGCCAAAGGCATAAACAGGGAGCCGTTACCGGAAGTCACCAGATTGTATGGCCCTAAATCGCTACCGAACTCTGATGCCCTTGATGACTGGGCACTGCTGCCAACGAAACCTGACTGGGCACAAGGCTTCAAAAGCGAATGGTCACCGGGCCAGAGCGGCGCATTGACACGTCTTAAAGACTTTCTGAATGACGCTGTCGGCAGCTATTCTGATGACCGCAACCGGCCTGATAAAACCGGTACATCCGGCCTGTCGCCGCATCTGCATTTTGGTGAAATAAGTCCACTACAGATATGGTCAGCCACGCAGGACAGACTGGCGCAGGAAGAAGTCCCCGCAGACCATGCCAAGACTTTTCTGTCAGAAATTGCCTGGCGGGAATTCTCCTATTCCCTGCTGTTTTATAATCCCAAAATGCTCGACAAGGAATTGAATGAAAAATTCAGGAAATTCCCATGGGTATCGGACAGGGAAAAGCTTAAAGCCTGGCAGCAGGGCCAGACTGGTTATCCTGTTGTTGATGCAGGCATGAGGCAGCTCTGGCAAACCGGGTGGATGCACAACCGTGTACGCATGATTACAGGTAGCTTTCTGGTCAAGCACCTGCTGATCGACTGGCGCGAAGGCATGAAATGGTTCTGGGACACGCTGGTGGATGCAGATATCGCCAGCAATACAGCAAGCTGGCAATGGATTGCAGGTTGCGGTGCAGATGCCGCGCCATATTTCCGTATCTTTAATCCGATGACTCAGGGTGAGAGATTTGACCCCTCAGGCGATTATGTTCGCAAGTACGTTCCGGAATTGCAGAAAATGCCGAAAAAACATATACATACGCCTTGGGAGGCTGACGCGGCCGTGCTGAAGGAGGCCGGTGTTCAACTGGGGAAGGATTATCCATACCCGATTGTAGACCACAAACCTGCACGGCAGGCCGCGCTCGATGCCTATGAGAAAATAAAGTAATCGGGCGCAAGCACCCGGAGCAAGATAATGGACATGCCCGAAATCATTCAGTCAGCCACATTGGTCACAGACCAGAACAGAGACACGCTGCTTAGGAATAAACCAATATTCTTTCGCCTGCTGGTCAGCATCCTGAACCGCCTTTCCTTTGGCACGCTTGTTCTGGTTTTGCCGGATGGTCAGAAACTTAAATTTTCATCCCCTAATGAAATAGATCAGTATGCGATTATAAAAGTCCGGGACTATGCGGTTGCCCGGCGGGTTTTGCTCGGTGGCATTATCGGTTTTTACAAAAGCTACCAGGCCGAAGAATGGGATACACCTGAACTTGCTCAGACGCTCTATATTCTGGCAAGAAATGCAGACGACATTCAGAACACTTTGTTGGCACATCCCGCTGTGAGGTGGCTGAATACGGTCGCTCATGCGATGAACAAAAATACCAAATCCGGCTCCAGGAAGAATATTATGGCGCATTATGATCTTGGTAATGAATTTTATGAAAAGTGGCTCGACTCAAGCATGACGTATTCTTCTGCCTTCTTTGATGGCAGAGATCAGTCACTGAAAGACGCCCAGCATAGCAAATATGCCTCCCTTGCAACCCGCATTAACTTGCAGGAGGCAGACAATGTACTTGAAATCGGCTCTGGCTGGGGCGGCTTTGCCGAATATGCTGCCAAGGAAGTGGGCGCTAAAGTGACAGGTCTGACCATATCACCGGCACAATATGATTATGCCTGCGAAAGAATGTTCCGTCTTGGCCTGAACGAAAAAGTGGAAATCCGCCTGCAAGATTACCGCGATGTGGAAGACACCTTTGACAAGGTTGCATCTATCGAAATGTTTGAGGCGGTGGGCCGCGAATACTGGCCTGCCTATTTCAACAAGATCAATGACTGCCTTGTATCAGGTGGGCAGGCCGGGCTTCAGATCATCACAATAGCAGACCGGTTCTTTGATAATTATGTGCGCAGTACAGACTTTATTCAAAGATATGTGTTTCCGGGTGGCATGTTGCCAAGCCCCTCGGTGTTCAAGAGGCACGTAGAAGATGCAGGCCTCACACTCGCGAGCAGTCTCTCCTTTGGTCAGGATTATGCACGCACACTTTCCAGTTGGCACAAGAGTTTTCTGGACTCCTGGCAGGACCTGCAACCAATGGGTTTTGACCAGCAATTCAAGAAACTCTGGGAATTCTATCTGGCCTATTGCGAGGCAGGTTTTCGGGCAGAAACCACGGATGTCAAACAGGTAACCCTTGTGAAGGCTTGAGATCAGGACAGATTTTTCAGAAACTTTTCTGCAGAGGCCTTGATCGCTTTCAGTTCCGCGACTGATTTCCTGTCCAGATTTTTGTACACCAGACCCATCCGGCCATTACCTTCCAGCTTGTCCCGGTGCTGATCTATGAAATGCCAGTAAAGGTAATTGAACGGGCACGCATCATCGCCTGTTTTCTCTTTCACCTTATAGGAACAGTTTTTGCAGTAATCGGACATGCGGTTTATGTAAGAGTCTGAATCAAAAGTCTTTCATATGAAACATGCTCTTGCCAGTCGTCTTGTTGCGATACGGATGTGAGCCATGAATAGCCATGCGATAGCTGAGGTCCAGCATCGTTCCCAATCCTTGGCGAGACGGCGTGATCGCCCTAACCATGCGAATGTGCGTTCTACGACCCATCGCCGGGGCAGGACTTTAAAGCCTTTCATTTTATCGGATCGCTTGATGATTTCCATCCGGAATGGACCGACTTTTTTAAGTTTGCGCTTTAGCTTATCTCCCGCATAGCCACCATCGGCAAAGATATGGCGAAGCCATGGAAATTTGTCTCGCGCTTCCATCAACACCGCTGGTGCGCCGTCGCGATCCTGTACATCCGCGGCATGCACAAGTGCTGTCACCAGAAAGCCTTCCGTATCCGTCAGAATATGCCGCTTGCGGCCTTTTATATTTTTGCCCGCGTCAAAGCCAGTAATACCGCCACTTTCTGTGGTTTTAACCGACTGGCTATCGATCACACCTGCGCTGGGGTGTGGGCTTCTGCCGTGTGCTTCGCGGCATTCAAACAGCAGGCGGTGATTGATCTTTTCCAGCAATCTGTCATCACGCCACCAATAAAAATATTTCTGAACCGTCGAAAAAGGCGGGAAATCCCTTGGTAACATGCGCCATTGGCAGCCAGTAGACGCGATATACAACAAGGCGTTCATGATCTCCCGCATCGGCCACTTGCGAGGACGCCCCATCCGATTTGGAAGAGGTATTTCAGGTTCAATCAAAGCCCATTCGTCGTCCGTCAGATCACTTGCATAGCGCAGGAAACTGCGGTCATAATATGTGCGGGTGGTTTCATTCCAACTCATCTGATCCTCCGTGTCTTAAGCAAACAAAGAGAATCATAAGTCGTTGAAATCACCCAGATACTTTTGGATCAGGCTCTAAGACCCGGATGCTGCGTATGGCTTTGATGCCATCAGGCCGCCATCGGCGTAAATGGCCATGCCATGCGTATTCGGCAGTTCTACCCATTCATAGGCATCAGCATATACAATCAGATACCATTCATTGATTTCCTTCGGGGCAATGCCTGCGAGAAGGGCAAAGTTCCCTGTCACCATTAACCGCTGAATATGATGTGCGTAGGCATTGTCGTGCGTGTTTCTGACAGCCTCTCTGATACAGAGCATGTCTGTCTCCCCGCTCCAGTAGAAAGCAGGCAGTTTTCGCTCAGCCTTAAAGTAATTAGACTTTGCGTAATCCGGCATCTCCAGCCAGTACAGGCCGCGCACATATTCGCGCCAGCCTATGATCTGTCTGATAAAACCCTCTACGGCATTGAGCGGCGCCCGCTCATCACGCCACGCCTCTTCTGCGGCCTGGCAAACCTCCATTGCCGTCAGCAGACCTGCATTGAGGTATGCGGACAGTCTGGAATGGTGCAGAAAATCTTCTCCACTGGCCATTGCGTCCTGATAATCGCCAAAATTGGGCAGAGCCTCTTCAATAAACCAGTCAAGTTCCTGCAAGGCCCCATCCCTTGTTACCGCATAAAGGCAGCTGCTCGCATTGCCGAAATGGTCTCCAAAATCGGCTTCGATGACACTTCTCACCTCTTCGACGATACTGGTTTCGCTGATTTTAGGCCGCACCGGCAAGGAATAGTTTTTCGGCAATTTCTTGCGATTATCAGCATCAAAGTTCCATTTTCCACTGACAGGCTCACCATCCGCCATGAGCAGTCCGGTTTTGCGTCGCATCTCACGATAAAAGAACTCCATGCGAAGATTCTTGCGGCCATCTGCCCATTTTGCAAACTCCTGCAGTGTACAGACGAAGCGCTTGTCTTCCCGAATTTCAACATCTACCTGAAACCGGTCGGCCCAGCTGTTCATTTCCTCCGACAACCGCCACTCGCCACACTCTGTAACAATGACTTTTTCAAACTTTTCCTGCTGCAAGGCTTTATCGATTTCCCCGCCAAGGGACCCACTATTATCCGGATCATCATAACGGATGTATTTTACTTCAATGGCGTCTGCTGTCAGGTCTTGTGCGAAATGACGCATGGCGGAAAACAGGAAAAGAATTTTCTGCTTGTGGTGCTTTACATAAGTAGCTTCCGATTTGACCTCGGCGATCAGCACAACATCGCCCTTTTTATAATCCGCGAGAGATGAAATCGACGTGGTGAGCTGGTCACCGAGGATCAGGCGCAATGCGGGCATATTATTTCTCGCTTGTGGTTTAGATAATATCGCAGGTTCTGAGCCTGAAATAGGCACACGCCGCCTTGATGACAAATGACGGGCTGAGTACCGTCATATCTCAGGAGATAAATATGAAGACTTTCCCCGCCGTCACGGATCTTGTTGGCAATACCCCGCTTATCAGACTGAAACGGGCGTCCGAAGAAACGGGCTGCACGATCCTCGGCAAAGCGGAGTTTCTGAACCCGGGACAATCAGTCAAGGACAGAGCAGCACTTGGTATCATTCGTGATGCTGAGCAGAAGGGTACACTGAAGCCCGGCGGTATGATTGTGGAAGGCACCGCCGGAAACACCGGCATCGGCCTGTGTGTCGTTGGCAAGGCGTTGGGCTACGAAATCAAGATCGTGATGCCCCGCACACAAAGCGAAGAAAAAAAACAGGCCGTCCGCCAGCAAGGCGGCACCCTTATAGAAGTTGACGCCGTTCCGTACGCCAATCCTGACAATTACGTACACTATTCCGGGCGACTTGCCGAAGAGATGAACAGAGCCAATCCCCAAGGCGCAATCTGGGCTAACCAGTTCGATAATACCGCGAACCGGGATGCACATTATCTTACAACAGGCCCGGAAATCTGGCGTGACCTTGAGGGCAAGATTGACGGGTTCATCTGCGCAGTAGGATCAGGCGGAACACTTGGCGGCGTGAGTATGGCGCTGAAAGAGCGCAAGCCCGAGACCGTCATCGGTATTGCCGATCCCTATGGTGCCAAGCTGTTTAGCTGGTACAAGGATGGTATTCTTGAAACAGAAGGCGCATCCATCACTGAAGGCATCGGCCAGGGGCGCGTCACGGCGAACCTGGAAGATGTCGAAGTGAACGAAGCCTTCCGTGTAAGCGATGCAGAGGCGCTGCAAACTCTGTATAAGCTGGTAGAGGAAGAAGGCATGTTTCTTGGTGGCTCAGCAGGCATCAATATCGCTGGTGCTGTGAAGCTCGCCAGGCAAATGGGCCCCGGGCATACGATCGTTACAATCCTCTGCGACTATGGTAACAGATACGGGACAACATTCTTCAATCCGGAAGTTCTGCAGCAAAAGGGCTTGCCACTTCCGCCCTGGTAGAGCTGAGAAAATAATATGCAGAAGACATTTGATGTAACCATCACTTATCTTGAGCAGAATACCCGCCCTCAGTTTCCCCTTCCCTTTCGGCCAGCCGGCAAGACAGCACTGATAAGATCAGAAACACCGCCCCTGCATTATTATCGATACCTGTATGATCAGGTGGGCGGCCCCTTTCATTGGGTCAGTCGACGCTACATGCCAGATGAAGACCTTGCAGAAATTATTCACAACCCGGATGTTTATATTTACGTGCTTTACTACAACGGCTCCCCTTGCGGTATGGCAGAAGTGGATACCCGGAAAGACTGCCATCCGCCGGGCACAGTCGAAATAAAGTTCTTCGGCCTGATGCCAGACTTTATTGGCAAGAGACTGGGGCGCTGGTTCCTGCACAACGTCGTAGACCTTGCCTGGTCGCTCGATCCGGAAAGAGTCGTTCTCGAGACCTGCACTGCAGACCACCCTGCCGCGCTGCCGTTATATCAGAAACTTGGTTTCTCGGTATATGATCAGGGCAAAGGTGTGATCGAGTGGCGGGGTTGAGATGTCGAAAGACAAATCAGGCAGACATATCAAGACCGGGCTCGTCGCGTCGGGCCGTCCGCATGACGGCACGTCATATCCCGTCAGCCAGCCTGTAGAGCGCGCTTCAACGATCCTGTATCCAACATATGATTCTTTCATGAAGAAGAATAAGGACTATGTATATGGCAGGTTCGGCACAAGGTCACACAGGGCCTTGACGGAATCCTTGTGTGAGCTGGAGAAAGGTGACTATACGCACCTGACCCCGTCAGGCCTGTCTGCCATCACAACCTGCCTTCTCGCGCTGGCGAAAACAGGCGACCATATTCTGATAACTGACAGTTGTTATGATCCTGTACGAAGCATCGGTGATCGTTTCCTCAATCGCTATGGCATTGAAGTCGAGTATTACGACCCTCGAGCAGGCGGTGATATAGCCGCCCTGTTAAAGCCTGAAACCAAAGCGATATTATGTGAAAGCCCTGGCTCCCTGACCTTCGAAGTCCAGGATATACCCGCGATCACCGCAGCAGCCAGAAGCCGGAATGTACCTGTTGTGGTGGATAACACCTGGAGTGCCGGGTATTTCTTCAATCCGCTTGAAGCTGGCGCAACGGTCAGCATACAGTCAATCACAAAGTATATTGCCGGTCATGCCGATTGCCTGATGGGCAGCATGACCACAAACGACAAAGCGATTTCGACACGGCTTGAGCGTACAACCCGCCAACTGGGCCTGAATGTCTCGGCCGATGATGCCTTTCTGGCCCATAGAGGGGTAAGGTCCCTGTCATCACGCCTGAAGGTTCACGAAGCGAATGCGCTGGAACTGGCCAACTGGCTGGCCCTGCAACCCGATGTAACGCAAATTCTTCATCCTGCCCGCCCCGATCATCCGGATCATGCTCTTTGGAAAAGAGATTTTTCAGGCGCTTCGGGACTGTTTGGTTTTGTCCTTGCCCCCTGTCCCGAAAAGCAGCTCGCGCGGTTTTTCGATTCGCTCAGCTATTTTGGTATGGGATATTCATGGGGTGGTTTTGAAAGCCTCATCATTCCCTGCCCCGTGGCCGAATATCGTAGCGCCACTCCCTGGGATTACGAGGGCACCCTGATTCGGGTTCATGCAGGTCTTGAGGATATCACTGATCTGGTCAATGATCTTGAAACGGGCTTTCAGGCAATGCGGAATGAATAAGGATCAAAGGTCATGCTCAAAAAAATAGTGCCATTGATGTGCCTGTTGCTGTTTGCCGGATGTGAAACCACCACGGTCGATTACCTCACCGTGGCCTCATATCCTGAAGAAGTACTGCTGAAATTTGGCGATGGCACAACCTGCACAACCCCCTGCCCGCTTTATGTTCAGGAAAACCTGACCATGACAGTCGCCAAGGCTGGTTACATCGCGCAGGAATGGACCCTGCTTGAAGGCCAAACCGGCTTTTTACAGATCGAACTAGAACTTGCAGCCCCGACCAGCGAAGTGGAAGAAACAGCGCTGCCTGATATTTAGAAACTTGTGCTTTTTTGCTTGCGAAAAAAAAACTGATCATCATATAAGGCGATCTTGATCGGGGTGTAGCGCAGCCTGGTAGCGCATCTGGTTTGGGACCAGAGGGTCGGGAGTTCGAATCTCTCCACCCCGACCATCACTGAAGAGAACGAAGAGGCCACGGATGTTCGCAAGAATCTACTGTCCAGCCAAAACGGCAATGCAGTCAGGCAAAACCAAAACAAGCCATTGGATTCTTGAATTTGACCAGGCCGCAGCCAAAAGAATTGACCCGCTAATGGGTTGGACGAGTACCAGCGATACCGTGTCAAATCAGGTACGTCTGAAATTTGACACGCGCGAAGCAGCGATCTCCTATGCGAAGGAAAAAAATATTCCTTACAGACTGGATGAAAAAGCGACCGCCGAACCTGTAGTCAAATCATACTCGGATAATTTTGCTGTAAACAGACGAAAACCATGGACGCATTGAGAGAGTCTGGTAACGCTATTGCACGGTTACAACTCTATAGGCCCCGTAGCTCAGCTGGATAGAGCACCTGCCTTCTAAGCAGATGGTCGTACGTTCGAATCGTACCGGGGTCGCCATTTGATCAGGTCAGTTACCTGTATCTTCCTTGATTTCCACCGCAAGAAGCCCTTTAGGCCCTTTTCCGTAAGAGACCTGAACGACCTGCCCAGGCACCAATGTGCTGATACTTGAGCGCCGCATAGTCTCCATGTGGACAAAAATATCCTCGGAATCTTGCCCCTGGGTGAGGAAACCATAGCCTTTGGCCCTGTTAAACCACTTGACCTCAGCCTGTTCAAAAGCTCCCGTTGCTTCTACTGGCGGCAGAACACTCACGGGTGGGGCTATGGTTGCTGCCGTGCTTTCATCAATCTTGAGAACGCGGGTCGCCTGAAGGCCCTTTGGGCGCCTGACGGCTTCACAAATAACAGTAGAGCCTTCCAGAGCAGATGAAAGGCCGGTTTCCTTGAGGCAGGAAGAGTGAAGAAGAATGTCGTCTTCAGCCTGCTCAGAAATTATGAAACCGTATCCCTTGACTGTATCAAACCATTTCACAATGCCTGTTACTTCAAAGGAAGCCTCTGGCATGTCAGTTTCGTTTTCCTCAGTCCCCGGAAGTTGGTACATTACTCGGCCCTGTTATGTGGTAATGAGTAGTGTAAGGGTGTTTAAATTTTCTGTCATCTAACTGACACGGAAATTTTCCCAATTTCGTGCATAAAGTCAAAGAATTTCGCCTCAAAGTTGTGTTTCCACAGCGAAATCCTTACTGGCCTTAGGCAGAAACCTGAGATTGAACATCATTCACAAATTTTCTGACAAGTGAAATGAAAACCATGAAGTCTGATTCGACGTTCTGAAGCGTCACACCGCCTGATGAGTTTCTGTCCATTTGTATCGCCAGATCACCCTGACGATCGAGAAACGCGCGGCCAAATTTTACGTCATTATTGTAGCGGTTGAGAAAATCATAACTCAGCATGTCAGAGGAAATATCATCCAGATATGCGAGATAAGTGACATCACCATCCTTGCCATCAACGGCAATCATGACGGCAAGGCCGCGATACATGACAGCAACAGTGTTCTCACTGACATTCACGACGGTATAGCCCTTGGAATCCATAGCTGTCTTGATGTCATCTGGCGTAATGGCAAATGCATTAGACGACGTGAATACCAGACCGACACTCAGGAAAATGGCTAACAGCTTTTTCATCACACCCTCACTTTGAAGTACCGGACCACAACAATCCCGCTTGCGTGGTTAATCAAACCTTAACTCGCTTGAAAATGCAATCAGGCTGATAGGTCAGAAGGATAAAAATCAGGCGCTGGAGCAAGCCGCAAGACGACCTGTTGCTATCAGGAAACAGTCAGGGGGGTCCTGAGCATAGCCCACAAATTGGAGGGTTTCAGGTACTCCAGCCTGCCATAAGCCCCGAAATGCATTGACCAGGCGAGTCTTGGCTGGTCCGTGTCATTGGGCCCTGCACTATGCACCGTGAGTGGATGATGAAGGCAAAGGTCTCCCATGCGCAGGCAGGGATAGACCGCTCCTGTCGTGTCCACGTCAGTTTTAAGGACATGCGGGTGCAAGCTGTCATCTCTACGATGCGGCAGCAGCTCGTGTTTATGACTTTCAGGGATATACGCCAATGTACCATTCTCAGGGCCTGTCGGCTGAAGGGGAACCCAGAAGTTGACTGTTTTCAGGTCGGTATTTGCCTTCATATACCCTTTGTCCTGATGCCAGGGCGTACTGGTCTGAGAGAACGGCATTTTGCTGATGGCGTGATCGAACACATAATGCGCCTTACGGCCCAGAAGATCACAGGCCAATGCGCGCGCTTTCCTGTAAACGGAAGTCTTCACAAGTTGAGGACAAAGGCGGACAGCGCGGTCAATCTCGGGCTGGCATGTTCCGGGCTCAACATCGCCCACCGCCCCAATATCCCGAATCTTGTCCCCTAACTTGTCTGAAAAATCGTCAAATAAAGGCAGCAACAGATCACGTACTTCGGCAATTTCGCTGGCGCTATAGAGGCCGCGCTCTACAGCAAAACCGTTCTTGCCGTAATTGGACAAAGCCCAGCTTTCGCTGCTGTTATAGGCTGTTACTGACACAGTTCGTTCCGTTCACTCACACACTGCCTTTTCTGGCAGAGGGCAGGATAAACAATTCAGGTTAATACTGTGCAAAGGGCCTGATGGTACTCCCTAGGGGAATCGAACCCCTCTTTCCAGGTTGAAAACCTGGCGTCCTAACCGATAGACGAAGGGAGCACTAATCAGGTCGGAACGGTGATATATTTGCGCCATCCAGACTTTGCAAGCGCAAAGTCATGCCACAGGGCGGTATTTTTTGAAGAAAACTATGCTCTGGCAACGTCTTCAATGATGATCTGGCCCGCTTCACCGCCCCGCCACTCATCAGCCTTTACCTTGCCCAGAACATGAATTGTATTGCCGACAATGAGCAGTTCCCTGCCCTTCGGTTCCGTTGCTGACCGAAAAGCGATGCCGCGTACCGTTTTGCCCATTTTATCTTCGAGCGTGACCGCCACATGATTAGCGCCCTTGATATCTGCGTATCGCACACGCATTTCTTTCAGCATCACTACTGGCTCCGGGTATTCCTGCCCATACGGGCCTGCCCCGGCTACTTCATCGGCAAAGCTGCGAGTCACGGCAGAAGCCGCGATCACAGAATCTACCAATCTGCTGCTTTCAGAAACATAGCCACCTTCAGGGCGCACAATATGCGCAAGAAGATAGTCTTTGAACGCTTCAAGCTTGTCGCGCGCAACGGTCAGACCAGCTGCCATGGCATGACCGCCGCCGGAAACAAGAATATCTTCGCGCTTTGCTGCCGCGATTATACCGCCAAGATCGACGCCACTTACTGATCTGCCGGAGCCCTTGCCAGTGTCACCATCAAGACTGATGACGATTGCCGGGCAGCTGTATTTTTCCTTTAATCTACCTGCGACAATACCGATCACGCCAGGGTGCCAACCGTCGCCAGCAGCAATGATATACGGCTTCTCAGGATCCACCTGCCCGCGCTCTATCTGCGCAACAGCTTCAGCCAGGACCTCCGCTTCAATCGCTTTTCTCTCTTCGTTCAGGTCCTGCAATTTTTCTGTCCAGTTCATAGCATCGCCATGCTCGCGCGCTGTCATCAGGCGAAAAGCAAGGTTAGCGTGACCGATACGCCCTGCTGCGTTTATCCTTGGTCCAATTGAAAAACCCAGATGGTCGGCGCGTGCGTCTCCTTTGGCGCCGGCCCGCTGTGCAAGCAACTTCAGGCCCGGATAAGGTGGCAATACAGCATCATCATCAAGCTGCCCGAAAACCTTCAGGCCCTGTGCCACCAGCACACGCGTCAATCCGTTCAAGGGCATGACATCACAAACAAGGCCGAGCGCAACCAGATCAAGCCAGTGCATGATTTTAGGCTCGGCTCGTGACTGAAAATATCCCGCCTCTCGCAACTGCCGGTTCAATGCGACCAGCACCATGAAAGCGACGCCAACGGCTGACAGATTATTCAATCCGGAAAGATCGTCGGGCCGGTTCGGGTTGACCGTAGCAATGACACGCGGCGCAGGCAGGGTCATCTGGTGATGGTCGAGAACGACAACATCAAGGCCGTCCTGTCGGACCTGCTCCAGTATTTCATGGGCCATCGCGCCGCAATCAACTGTCAGGCAAAGCGACGCAGATTTTTCCTGTAAATACCGGAATGCCTGGAGATTAGGACCATACCCTTCCAGGATACGATCCGGCAGATACACTTCATGATCAATATCAAGCGCCCTGAAATAGCGACTGAGTAATGCCGATGCCGTTGTCCCGTCGACATCGTAATCGCCAAAAACGCCTATCTTTTCTTTATCCTCTATGGCCTTTGCCAAGCGGTCGATCGCTGGCTGCATGTCTTTCATGATCAAGGGGTCGGGCATGGATGATTTTATGGACGGGGCCAGATGCGCTTCTGCCTGTTCAGGCGAAACGCCCCGCGCAGAAATAATTTCCGCCAGAGAGTGAGAAACACCAAGAGACTGACTGATCGTCTCCACAGCACGCTGGTCCGTTGATCGTTTCAACCAGCTTTTGCCAGAAAGAGACCGTTCCACGAGCACCGGTAACTCATCTCTTTCGCTCGTCACCATGCGCGCATCTGTCTCCATTCAGGTCTGGCCTTTCTGGTCCTTGAATTGCCATGCGGCCTCAAGGATCAGTTTCAGATGGCTACTTCGTGGGAATGTTGGAGATTGCATCTATATAACGAACTGTGCCTGTTTTGGAGCGCATGACCACCGTTTGAGTCCTTACGCGACCGCTTTCCCACTGAACGCCTTTCAGCATAGAGCCGTTAGTGACGCCAGTGGCAGCAAACATTACATCACCAGACGCCAGGTCAAGCAGATCATATTTGCGATCAAGGTCAGTTATGCCGGCCTTTTCAGCCCGACCTCTTTCGTCATCATTACGGAAAAGAAGCCTGCCTTGCATCTGTCCGCCAACACATCTCAATGCGGCTGCCGCGAGCACCCCTTCAGGTGCACCGCCGGTGCCGACATACATGTCGATTCCGGTTGACGGCTCCGTTGTATGGAAGACGCCAGCAACATCTCCGTCAGGTATCAGGAAAACACGGGCATCGACTTTTCGCGCTGCATCAATAATAGGCTGATGCCGATCACGATCCAGAACACAAAGCGTAATATCTGACGGCGCAACATTCTTGGCTTTGGCCAAAACCAGAATGTTGTCTTCAGTAGATGCATCAATATCCACAATACCTTCGGGATAACCGGGGCCAACAGCAATTTTCTGCATGTAAACATCCGGAGAATGCAGCAGCGTCCCCCCTTGCGCCATGGCGACAACGGCCAGCGCATTGGACATCGCCTTCGCGGTCAGCGTCGTTCCCTCCAGGGGGTCAAGCGCAATATCTACTTTGGGACCGCCCTGACCCACTTTCTCACCGATATACAGCATGGGCGCTTCATCGCGCTCTCCCTCGCCGATGACCACTGTGCCATCAATCGACAGGACATTGAGCGCATCACGCAAAGCGGTAACGGCTGCCTGGTCCGCGCTTTCTTTGTCCCCTCGTCCGATCATCGTGGAAGCAGCCACTGCGGCGGCTTCAGTGCAGCGTCCAAGTTCTATAGTTAGAATGCGGTCAAGATAGCCTTCCTGCGTGGCCATAGAATTTACCTCTTATTTTTTTCTGGGCTCAGTCGAAATCTTCGATCCTGATAATGGAAGGTGCCCCCAATGCAAACGCCTTTTGGCGTATTTCGTCAGCAGCAGCGCGGATTTCTGCAAGAGTCGTCTCATGCGTTACCAGCATGACCATGGCATCAGGCCTGCCATCCCCTGCCGCTGATACTGATGGTTGTATCAGGCTGTCGATGGAAATGTCTTTCTGGGCAAGCGTTTCTGATATGCCGGCGATTGCACCGGGAACATCTTTCAGACCAACCCGGAGATAGAAGCGTGATGGTTTTCGATCCGCCGATACAAGATTAGCTTTCTGCAGGTCATTCGAAAAAGCATTGAAGACCGGTCCTGAAACACCGCGTGAAAGGGCTACCAGATCGGCAACGACGGCAGCGGCTGTCGGACCTTTCCCGGCACCCGGCCCGGAGAAAGTCAGACGCCCAAGCGGGTCTGTCTCGACAATCACAAAATTATCCGCCCCGTCTGCCTTGGCAACCGGATGGTCCTCCTTCACCAGCGCCGGATGAACCCGCAACTCACACCCACCCTCACTACTTTGTGCAACGGCGAGTAGTTTTATCCGGAAGCCAAGCTTGCCAGCACCTGAAATGTCTTCAGCGGTGACCTGCTCAATACCTTCCACAGGGAACGTGCCGTAACGAATACCGGCATCAAAAGCGATTGTTGAGAGGATTGCCAGCTTCTGCGCCGCGTCAGCGCCACCAACATCAAAAGCCGGATCCGCCTCGGCAAATCCGAGGGCCTGTGCTTCTTTCAAGGCTTCATCATAGCTTGTCCCGGCCATGGTCATGCGCGTGAGAATATAGTTGCAGGTGCCATTAAGAAGGCCCGCCAGCCGGTCGATGCGGCAGGCGCTTGCCCCTTCGCGCACCCCCCTGATTACCGGAATTCCACCAGCTACGGCCGCCTCATATAAAAGAGAGCATCTCTTTTCTTCTGCCAGCGCTGCAAGAGCAGCGCCGTGTTCTGCCAGCATGGCCTTGTTTGCGGTGACAACATGCTTGCCATGACGCAACGCAGTTTGCACGGCCTCATGCGCAACCCCGCTTGCACCACCGATCAATTCCACGAAAACATCTATGGAGTCGGATGAAGCCAGTTCTACGGGATTTTCGAACCAAACTACTTGATCCATACTGATGCCACGATCTCTTGACTTGTCGCGGGCGGAAACACCGGCAAGTGTCAGACGCGAGCCTGCGCGGCTCAGCCGGTCTACGTGGTTCAACAGCAATTCTGCAACGCCAGAGCCGACAACACCGAGTCCGGCCACTCCAACTTTCAGTTCATTCATGCGCTTGTTCCTCTGGCAGGTTCGCAAAGGCAATCTTGGTTGCCTCCCTCCTGCTGTTTCCAATGCCGAAAATCAGCGATCTTTTTTGGGTGGCAATCCGCCAAGCTGGGCGGGCGCCGTGGCCCTCAGCGCCTTGGCCTTGGCCTTGTCGGCTTCGAGGCGCCGGACCAGTTGCGTCGCAGCTTCTTCGAGGCTCATCTCCTGCCTTATACCATCTTGCCAGAGAGCGGTCCGACCAAGTTTGTCCTGCGCAGCGTTTGCCGTATCAACGGCAATGCCGGCAGACAGGACACCGCCGTTCGCCAACATCTGGTCCTGATAGGCATGTACGGTGCTCTGTTCATACTTGTCTGGCAATTCCGTTGGTATCTGAGACAATTTCGGAAATGACACATCATCAGCAGCTTCACGCTTTGCTTCAATACGACGTACAATTTCCGGGTTGATAACTCGGGCCTCAGATTGCACAAGTATGCTGTTGTCAGTACCAGTATTCTGACACGCGACAGTACCAGTCAGTACCAGCAGCAATAAAAAAACGACGCGCATAATCTCTCATTTCCGTGCTATCCTTTTGTAGGATGGTTTAAGCGCTACAGACAACCGAAAAAGAACAAAGCTAGATATGGCAGACACTTCCAGCACAGACACATCCGGCAAAACCCCTCCCCGGACAAAGCGGAAAACCACGAAGAAACGCACCTCTAAAGCCAAGGCCGCGAGCATGGCAAACAAGACAACACCTCAAAAACGGGTTGCCAAGAAAACTTCGGCGCGAAAATCCACCGCAGCCACACAGAAGAATTCTGTTAAAAAGCCGACTGCCCCAAAACAGACAGCGAAACGTAAAGCTTCATCAGATAAAGTGGAAAAACCAACTGCTGCGCAGTCCGGCAACAAATCCGTGTGGGAAGACGTCGGTGCACTGACGGAATACATCAAGGATGTCAGCGGCTATAATCAGGAAATCCTGACAGACATCGTCGGCAAGCAGACAAAGACACCAGCCGCTGCACAAGACCCGAACCAGGACCCTTTGAACGTCACCGACACGATGCTGGGTGTTTACCAGAGTATATTCACAAATCCCCAGAACGTCATGCGCTCTCAGTTCAAAATGTGGGAAGATTATGCGCGACTTGCTGAAAATATGAGCAAGAAAGCACTGGGCCAGAAAACGGACCCGACTGTAGCCCCGGACCTGGCCGATCGCAGGTTTTCCCACCCGGCCTGGAGTGAAAACCATGCTCTAGATTTCATCAAGCAATCCTATCTGATCATGAGCCAGCATGCGCGCGATATGGTGGCAGATGCGCCTGATATTGACGAACACAAACGCAAGAAAGCTCTATTCTATACAGAGCAGTTTCTGGCAGCCATGGCGCCGACGAATTTCCCCACTACAAACCCGGAGGTTATGGAAGAAGCGCTGAAGTCAAAAGGCGAAAACTTTCTGCGTGGATACAAGAATCTGCTGGAAGATATGGAGCGGGGTGAAGGCGAACTGGAGATGAAACAGGCTGATCTTGATTTTTTCAAGGTTGGTAAAAACATTGCCACCACACCCGGCAAAGTCGTCTATCAGAATGACCTGATCCAGTTAATTCAGTATGCGCCAGCCACCGCTGAAGTTGATGAGCGCCCACTCCTTATCTTCCCGCCCTGGATCAATAAGTTTTATATTCTGGACCTTCAACCGGAGAACTCACTGGTCAGCTGGCTGACTGAACAGGGGAAGACTGTATTTGTTGTCTCATGGGTGAATCCGGACAAGAAGCTCGCTCACAAGACCTTCGAAGATTACATGTTTGAGGGGATTTATGCAGCTGTCGATGCCGTGGAACAGGCAACCGGGTTTAAGGGGGTCGATACGATTGGCTACTGTATCGGTGGCACCCTGCTATCAATCGCCCTTGGGCATATGGCTGAAAAAGGAGATGACAGAATAAAATCGGCGACTTTTTTCACAGCCCAGATGGACTTTGAGGAAGCAGGTGACCTTCTGCTTTTCGTCGATGAGGAGCAGATCCAGAATATCGAAAAACAGATTGATGCTGCGGGCGGTATCTTTGAGGCCTCATCCATGAGCCGCACATTCAACATGTTACGACCTGTTGATCTGATATGGTCTGTCTACGTCGATAATTATCTTCTCGGCAAGGAGGCAAAACGCTTTGACCTTCTGTACTGGAATTCTGACGCAACAGATATGCCCAAGGAAGTTTACCTGTTCTATCTGCGGGAGTTCTATCAGCACAATCGGTTGAGTAAGAAAGAACTGGTCATTGACGGAGTCACTATTGACCTCAAAAAAGTCACCATCCCTGTCTTCATGCAGTCAGGTGAAAAAGATCACATTGCGCCGTTCAGATCAATTTACCGCAGTGCACAGCTTTATGGCGGCCCGGTGACATTCATGCTCGCTGGGTCCGGTCATATTGCAGGCGTTATCAACCACCCGACTAAGAAGAAATATCATTACCGCACAAATGAAACTTTGCCTGATACCGTCGAGGGCTGGATGGGCGTTGCAGAGAAACACGATTACTCGTGGTGGCCATACTGGCATAAATGGCTGGGCGGCGTGGGCACAGGCAGGAAAGTACCGGCACGCATACCAGGCGACGGCGCATTAACACCAATAGAAGACGCACCCGGATCATACGTTCTGGTTCAATCTGATTAAGCCATAAAAAAGCCCCGCTGAGCGGGGCTTTTTGACGAAAAAGTATTTGTCTCTAACGTTTTGAGAACTGGAAGCTACGGCGGGCTTTTGCCTTGCCGTATTTCTTGCGCTCAACGACGCGAGAGTCACGGGTGAGAAATCCACCCTGCTTCAGAATACCGCGCAACGCTGGCTCATAGTACGTCAGCGCTTTGGAAATACCGTGACGCACAGCCCCGGCCTGTCCTGACGGACCAGACCCCTTGACCGTGCAGACCACATCAAACTGGTCCTTGCGATCGGCTGCAACAAGTGGTTGCTGAATGATCATCTGCAGGACAGGGCGACCGAAATAATCGCTGTAGTCTTTCTTGTTCACTGTAATCTTGCCTGAGCCAGGCTTGATCCAGACACGTGCAACGGCTGTTTTCCGTTTGCCCGTCGCGTAAGAACGACCAAGATCATCGATCTTGGGTTCTGCAAGCACGACCTCTTCCTGGACGGGCAAGTCAACGCCCTCTGCGGTTACGGCTTCCTTGAGATTCTCAAGTGTAGTTGTTTCACTCATTATTCTGTTTCCTTAACCGCGCGGTGTGTTTTTGGAATTCATGGCAGCAACATCCAGCTTCTCTGGATTTTGCGCCTCGTGTGGGTGCTCGCTGCCCGCATAGACTTTCAGATTGGAAAGTTGCTGGCGCGCTAACGGGCTCTCTTTTGGCAGCATCCGCTGGACGGCTTTTGTCAGCACGCGCTCAGGGAAACGACCATCCAGAATTTTGTCAGCCGTACGCTCTTTGATACCGCCGGGATAACCAGTGTGCCAGTAGTACTTCTTGTCTGTCCGTTTGCGGCCAGTGAAGACAACCTTGTCTGCATTGACGACGATGACATTGTCACCACAATCAACATTGGGTGTATAAATTGGCAGGTGCTTGCCGCGGAGGCGTGTTGCGATGACAGAAGCGAGGCGACCGACAACAAGGCCCTCAGCGTCGATCACAACCCACTTTTTCTCAATGTCCGCAGGTTTGGCATTGAAAGTTTTCATGACTATTGTTCCATATTCCTATAAGGGTAGCGCCTTATAGAGAAGGTGCCATACGGGTCAATAGGGCGCCGAAAAAAAGACGCAAATTCAGCAGCTTTTATGTGTGGTAACAAAATACCACAAATATTCAAGACCATGGAGAAAGGCCGAATGTCAGTTCCAGCGTTCCGGAAAACAGTAATATCTGTCATCAGTGTTGCACTTGTCGCCGCGTGCTCAGGCGAGAATAAAGGAACACCACGACCAGAAACACCTCCTTCAGAAGCCCCGCTCACAACGCCTGTCGGTAGTAGCCAGTTACTGACAATACCGGCGACAGATGAACTGGGACGGTTTGAAACGCCTGTCTCTGGCCTTGCTTTATGGCAGCACCCTGAAGTTCCCTTTCAAAGTCTGGTTCTTGCCGCCAATGGCGCAGCCGGGCTTATTGCCATCAACTTTGATCAGGAAGGTGTGGCAACACTCCCTGGTCAGTTTTCAGACGGGTTGTCCCTCACCTATCTTGCCGCGAACGGCACACCCGTCGAAGTGGTTGCTGCCTTCGACAGCTCCATTAATGCCTTGCGGTTTGTAAGGATGGCAACTGATCCCGTGGCGTTTGAAAACTGGAGACTGTCAGGTGACGTCCAGGAAATTGCGTCCATGCGTCCATTGTGCTTTGGCCGATCAGCCGAAGATGAAGCCTTGGCGCTGTTCGGACTGATGCCTGATGGCAATCTTTCTCGCAGCATCATTGCTGCAGATGACGGAAGCCTGACAGTTGAGGCTCCGGTTTCTTTTCAGCGCACTGACATCAAGACATGCGTCAGCAATGACTATACGGGTGATACTTACTTTCTGACAGATAACGGCACGGTAGAAGTGGCTGATGCCTTTAGCAGCGACATGGGTTTTGCAGATTTTGTTGATCTGCCTGCAGGGGAAGCTATTGAACTGGCAACAGCACTTCAGGCTGAAGGGGCTGGCTACTTGCTGGCGATGGTTTCTTCAGGACCATATGTGATCCATGCCTACGATCTTTCTTCCGGTGAGATTGCTGGGGAATTCACGCTTGGTGAGTTTTCAGATATCACGGCGGTGGAAACAATCAGTGCCTTCGCTGCGGACGCCAGTAACTTCGGCGGTCTTTATCGCGAAGGCGCGATTGCCATTGTGGAGGGTGATAGCAATTTCGCCCTCAAGCTGGCTTCCTGGTCAGCCGTCAGGAACATCCTCAATCTGCCCAAAACCGACCGTCTCAACCGGCGGAACATAGGAGCAGAACGTACCGGCGATGATCCAGAAGAGCTGTTGCTTCAGATACCTGACCTCATTACCGAGCCTGATATTCAGTAAGCCGATAAAGGTTAAAGAGAACAGCAACCAGGACAACAAGCGCGCCCAACTGGTGCCATAATCCCAGACTGATCGGCACTGCCAACAACAGGGTCCAGATACCAAGCAGCGCTTGCAGGAAGACAGCACCAGTCACCAGAAGGGCGCGCCTGCCATATTCGGCACCGGCACGCTGCAAGATCAGCCAGAACGCAACCGCGAGTACCACAAGCGCATAAGCGCCCATTCTGTGATTGAACTGAACGGCTGCCATGGTTTCAAAAGCGTGCAGAAAGTCTGCCTGCCCGATGAAATATCCGTCCGGGAAGAAGCGGCCATCCATCAAGGGCCACGTGTTATAGGTCTTGCCAGCACGTAAGCCTGCCACAAAAGCCCCCAGAACAATCTGTATGAACACAGCCAGCATCATGCCGACTGTCCACCAGCGATAGACACTTCTGCTGCCCTTCTGCGGAGGCGGTGCTTTACGGAAAAGGCTGAACTTCATGGCCAGCCAGAACAAGAGGCCGAATATTATCACTGCCAGACCCAGATGCGCGGCCAGCCTGTACTGACTGACATCAACACGGTCCACAAGACCGCTTGAGACCATGTACCAACCCATGGCACCCTGTGCGCATATCAACACAAAGATGCCCCCCAGTTGCAGCTTCAAGGGTCTTGATGTCGCCGCGCCGGAAAAAACAAACCAGAGCATCGGGATAAGGTAGGCAAGGCCAATGAACCGTCCGAGATTCCGGTGGCCCCATTCCCACCAGTAAATGGTCTTGAACCCTTCAAGGTCCATCGTACTGTTCACCCGCTCAAATTCCGGAATTTGCTGATATTTCTCAAACTCTGAAAGCCATTTCTCCTCACTCATGGGCGGCAAAGTGCCAATAATAAGATCCCATTGCGTGATCGACAGGCCGGAATCCGTGAGGCGCGTTGCCCCCCCAACCGTCACCATAAGCGCCACCAGCGCACACATGGCATAAAGCCAGAGGGCCAGACCCTTGGCAGCCTTTTTGTCACGC
This sequence comes from Parvularcula sp. IMCC14364, assembly GCF_030758415.1. Classification (NCBI taxonomy): domain Bacteria; kingdom Pseudomonadati; phylum Pseudomonadota; class Alphaproteobacteria; order Parvularculales; family Parvularculaceae; genus Parvularcula; species Parvularcula sp. IMCC14364. The sequence continues at coordinate 1,755,932 of NZ_CP132334.1, forward strand.
ACCCCGGCGGGTATCATCAAATCGGCGGAATTCACCACAATTACACCTCTTTTTTCCGCGAAGCTGCCAGTAGAAACCAGCCTGGCAATGCCCCATATATCTGTCAGAACGCCCCGGAGGAGCACACCATGAAACTCGATCCCAGCCTGAAGAAACTCATCGGTCTGCTCGTCTTCCTGCCAGCTTTCCTGCTCTATATAGGACTGGTTGTGACTGTGTCAGATTATTTACCGCAGCACTGGGCGATCCTCGGCATATATTTCGTTATCGCCGGCACCGTCTGGGCTTTTCCCCTGAAACCACTGATGTTGTGGATGAACAAGCCTGCTTCCAGTTATGAAGACCAGACCTGACGTTTGAACCAATATTGAACCAGCGCCCACTATACTGAAAAGAGCTAAGCAATTGATTTAATGGTCGGAACGGCGGGATTCGAACCCACGACCCCTACACCCCCAGTGTAGTGCGCTACCAGACTGCGCTACGTTCCGATCATGCAAAGCAGAAAATCTATAGGCTGGCATGGCTTGCACCGCAACCAACTTCTCCTGCCTACAGAATATGCGGGTCAATCAAAATGGACGGGTACGAAGACGCCCCTACCTGCGCAGGAAACGGACTGTTTCAAATATCACCACCGCCGCCAGGCAAACCCATGCAGCGACAGGGTTGAAAATGACCAATATCCAGTGTGCGAAGGTGAGAGCCGTGGCAATATAGACAGTGCGATGGAGCATCTTCCAGCCACGCCCGAGCATCCGCACTGACCGGTTGTTGCTTGTTGCTGCAAGCGCAAGAAATATCACCAGAGCAATCCAGCCGGTAAGATATGCAGGCTCTGCAGCCTCTTCCACAATCAACCCACTGCCCCATTTGCGATGCAGATATACAATCGTATGCAGGCCAGCATAGCCAAAACTTGCGACCCCCAGAGCCCGACGATAGGCCACCAGTTTGCGCGGCCAGGTAGCACGCGGGAAAATGCGCCGCAGCGGCGTTATGATCAGGGTCGCCAGAAGAATGCCGACACTCCACTGCCCTGTGGCATGAATCACCTGCCCATAGCTGACCACGTCCGTTAGGTAACGTGCCATGATCCAGATGGCTGGCAGTGAGAGCAACAGCCAGACCAGATAGCGCGATTTTGGCCGGTTATCCGCCATAACGTGACATACCCGTCAGAATAGGCGCAGGACACGCCCCCTTGATTGACACCTGAATAGGGCCAATCTAATCGTGAAGCAATCTGAAGCGAAAGAAACCAAAGGAATTCACGATGCCCCTGCTCAAAGCCCTGCCCGTGGCTGCCCTGGCCTTACTGGCTGTTTTTGCCGTCAGCTGTTCGTCTGAAAAACCAGAGACCGATAATGGCACGCCATGGCCAACCACTGCACTGGTCGATCCGAACACCGCACCCGTGGACGCGCTGACCAATCTGCCGGGACTCGACAGTGCGGCCGCACAAGCCCTTATCGAAGGTCGGCCTTATACGACAGCATCTGAGCTCAACGCCCTGCTGAGCCAAAGCATGGATGAAGAAGCCTTACGCGAAGTCTACAAACTCATGTTCATCAAGGTTGACCTGAACAATGCCGCTGAAGACGATCTCAAACTGATCCCGAGCTCTCTCAGCCCTCGCAAATTTGCGCACGAGATTGAAGAATACCGTCCGTACGCCTCCATGGAGCAGTTTCAACGGGAAATGGGCAAGTATGTTAGTGACAGTGAACTGGCTTATCTGGAGCGCTTTGTCTATCTGAGCGAATAGACAGTCACCTCTTTGGTCAGCCCTCGGCCAAACGGTGGACAACCTAAACATGGACAATGTTGCCTCCACCACATGGCCGGGCTAGGCTGATTGCTGACGTCCAGGAAAAGAGATTTCCATGAAACGCGCCTTATTGTTTGTGCCTATCACGCTGTTCGCAGGGCTCGCTGCCTACATGTTCTTCGGGCTGACACGCATCGATACGACGGTGCTGCCATCTGTCATGATCAACAAGCCGGTGCCTACTTTCAACCTGCCGGCTGTAAATGATGAAATCCCGCCTCTGGCATCGGATGATCTCAAGGGTAAAGTGAGCCTGATCAATATATTTGGCTCATGGTGCATCGCCTGTCAGTATGAGCACGATTTCCTGATGAATCTGCAGGCATCGAACCTGATACCTGTTTATGGCATAGACTGGCGCGACACACCGGAACAGGGTGCAGCATGGCTCGCCCGTTACGGCAACCCTTATGACGCTGTTGGTGTCGATGAAATCGGCCAGACTGTCATCGATTTTGGCGTGACCGGCGCACCGGAGACATTCATCATTGACAAACAGGGGCGTATCCGTTGGCGCCATGTCGGGCCATTAACGCAGGAAGTATGGGACAAGGAACTCTGGCCGTTGATTACTGAATTGCGGGAAGAAAAAGGGTCCGCCGGGCTGGTTGGCAATGCCGAGCTATAAGGCGATCTGGACAGGTCCACATGAGGATATGTCGCAAATTGCGGACCTCCTGAGTGATATTTACTTCCCCCCTGCGGATGCAGTGAGCCTGACCAAGGATGACTCCGCGCAAGAGGACAACGCCGCGAACTGGCGCGTAGACGCCTATTTTTCAGAACCACCTGAGAAAGCGGCCCTTGGCGAATTTCTTGCCGAATACGAACAGCACACAAGGCCACAGATTGAAGAACTGCCGGATCAGGACTGGGTAGCCCACGCACTTGAAGGTCTGGGTATTGTCCGCTGCGGTCGCTTTGTTCTTTATGGTGTACATGATGCGCAAAAGTTACCGAATGACACCAATGATATTCCTGTACGTATAGATGCCAACCAGGCGTTTGGTACAGGGCATCACCCGACAACTGCCGGGTGCCTTGAAATGCTCGATAAACTGGCGGACCTGTCCCCGGCGAATGTGCTTGATCTTGGCACGGGCTCTGCCGTGCTGGCGATCGCAGCTGCAAAACTGTGGGATACACGCATACTGGCAACGGATATTGATCAGACTTCTGTGGAAATTGCCGCCGAAAACGCCACCTTCAATTCTGCCAGCGGTATTCATTTTCTGACCGCCGCAGGATTTGATCACTCTGATATCACCGCCACAGGGCCATTTGATTTTGTTTTTGCGAACATCCTTGCAGGACCATTGGTCGAACTGAGCACAGACATGGCTACTCATACCTCGCCCGGTGCGACGGTCATGCTCGCCGGATTGCTTGCCGAACAGACCGACAAGGTTATTCGCGCCTACCAGACCAGTGGTTTCGATCTGGTCGAGCGCACCAATCATGACACCTGGCCGGTGCTTGTTTTCAGACGCGCCTGAGCGCACATAAGCTGATATGAAATTCTTGATGACTGAAAGGAGCCCCAGCGCCCATGTTTCAATCTTTTGATCCTGTCTCAGACCGCTCATTTGCCAGCAGCCACTTGCCGTTGCTTCGTCACAGCATGGCGACACAAAAGCTGGATGGCTTTATTGTCCCGCATGATGACGAATATCTGAACGAGTATCTGCCGGATTGTGCGGAGCGCCTGATGTGGGTTTCCGGATTTTCAGGCTCTGCCGGTGCTGCGATTATTCTTTTGGATCAGGCAGTCATGTTCACCGATGGCCGCTATACACTGCAAGTGCGGGAGCAGGTCGATGAGAATTTTTTCTCTTTTGAGGATATCACAGATACCCCGCCATCAGCCTGGCTGGCAGATAACGGCAAGCCTGGTGCGCGTATCGGCTACGACCCGATGCTTCACTCACCGGCCGGACTGGAAGCTTTGGTCAAAGCATCAGACCGGGCCGGCTTTGTACTGGTGCCCGTGACACAGAACCCGATTGATGTTGCATGGACTGATCGCCCTGCCCCTCCTGTTGCGCCAACAGTCCCGCATGACAATGATTATGCTGGTAAGAGCAGTCAGGAAAAACGGCGGGAGATTGCCGCAGCCATAAAGAAAGCAGGGGCCGACACTGTTGTGCTGACGGCACCACACTCACTCGCCTGGCTATTCAACATTCGTGGCAAGGACGTACATGCCACACCATTGCCACTGGGCCGTGCTATTCTGCATTCAGACGGGACGGCTGCATTATTTCTGCACCCGGAAAAGGTCGATGATACTCTGCGCACGCATCTGACAGCAGAAGTTTCGATTCACCCCGAAACTGAGATCGCCGCAGCTTTGGCAGAACTGGGCGAGAACTCCCTTTCTGTGATGATTGATCCTGCCTTGGCGCCGGTCTGGTTTTTTGACCAGTTGCAGGAAGCGGGAGCAGAGATCATCAAAGCAGCGGACCCTTGCGCCCTGCCCCGCGCACGCAAAAACAAGACAGAGATGGACGGCACGCGCCGGGCGCATATCCGCGATGGTATTGCGGTCAGCCGGTTCCTGCATTGGGTTGCAGAGGATGCACAGTCTGGGGATGTTACAGAAATTGAGGCCGCTCAGAAACTTGAGAGTTTCCGCGCAATGTCCAACCAGCTGAACGACATCAGTTTCGATTCCATCTCCGCTGCTGGCAGCAATGGGGCGCATTGTCATTATCGCGTAACGACAGAGACGAACAAAAAGCTGGAGCGTGGCACGCTTTACCTGATTGACTCCGGTGGTCAGTATCCGGATGGCACAACTGATATAACGCGCACAGTGCCAATTGGTGAGCCAACAGAAGAGATGCGGCGCTGCTACACGCTGGTTTTGAAAGGCCATATCTCCCTTGCAACAATACGCTTTCCACGCGGCACCAGTGGACATCAGCTTGACGTGCTCGCACGGCGCCCTCTCTGGGAGGCCGGCCTGGATTATGACCACGGGACAGGCCATGGCGTTGGCAGTTACCTGGGTGTGCATGAAGGCCCGCAGAATATCTCCAAGAAGCTGATCTCACAGCCACTGGAGCCGGGCATGATATGCTCAAATGAGCCTGGCTATTATAAAACCGGTGAGTTCGGCATACGGATTGAAAATCTTGTCATCGTACGCCCTCCCGTGCCTGTGGCCGGTGGCGAGCGGGAGATGATGTCATTCGAAATCATCACCATGGCTCCGCTAGAGCGCACCCTGATTGATACAAGTCTGTTGACGGAAGATGAAATAGCATGGGTAAATGATTACCATGCTGAAGTCTTTCAAAAGCTTTCTGAAGGCCTTGAGCCAGATCTCTCTGCCTGGCTCAAGGAGATGACAGCGCCGCTTTGATACACAGGCAGCCTTCAACCCAGCATAATAAGAAACAACAGAACGGCAGATAACACAGCCAGTACAAGGGATACATTCCACGCAACGACATCAAGAATTGCTTTCATGATGCATCTCCTCTGATTTTGCTTACAGGGCCCGCCTAGCGCGATTCTCCGCTGGCGCACATCGTACACCGCGCAGGAAGCTGGCAGATACCAGAAGCATCAGCCAAAGAAGATCTGGTACATGGTGCGCCCGGGCATAAAAGTGAAAGCGCCCGCTATCAACATGCCGCCCAGATAAAGCCCACGCACTGCACTGGCATGGGCTTTAACATTGCCCCGTTTGATCGCAATGATCGCTGACGGAACACTCCAGAGAGTCAGCACCACAAACAGGTGGATCGGCGAAAATCCGAAAAGTGTCGGTAGTGCCGAGCCTTCAAAGTTTCGGATAAAAATCGCACTCACAGCCACCACGATCATGAGGCTGAACCATATCCAGCCAAGCGTTTTATGCGGCACCGTTCCCTTGGGGGCGAGTAACTGAAAGCCCCCCAGAAAAAATGCTGCCAGCGCGGCAAAAAGGTGGAGCAGTATGACAGCAGGTAGTTCCTGCAGGATTTCCAGATTCATGTTCCCGGTTTCCTTTGACGTGCCCTAACGCAATAGAATATGCTTTGTTTTGTAAAGTTATTATAGAATTATTGTCAAGCCTGATGATGGTGCCGACTGCGCTGGACATGCTAGGATCGACATATCGACTTTGGAGAGACCGAGACAATGAAACATGAACTCTATTTTGCAACGATTATCGCAGCTACCGCTTTTAGTCTCTCGGCATGCAATCCGTCTGCGGACCCTCAGGCACCGGGCCAACCGACAACCTCAGAATCAGTGCCCAATGCAGATGCCGCAACGATTGTGCGTGTAGCGCAATATGAGTTTGATGCCGAAAACGGCAGAAGACTGTTTGTCGAGGAGGGATGCGTGATCTGCCATTCAGTGAATGGTGTCGGTGGCACAGCCGCCTACCCTCTCGACAAGGAAACCTTTCTCTCGGAAATTGACCCGATCCATTTCGCCGCCCGCATGTGGCGCGGCGCGCCTGAAATGATCAAACTGCAAGAGATCGAACTTGGCTATCAAATCAACCTGAATGCACAGGAAATTGCCGACCTCGCCGCTTTTGCCGGCAACCCGGACGAGCAACGCAAGCTGGATATTTCACAGGTTCCGGAAACAGTTCGCGATTCTTTTCTGAATGATTTTGTCTGGGTAACAGCAGAATTTCCAGGCGGCGTTGAGGAATAACAAAAAAAAGATCCGCCGAACTCAGGGCGCACCGAAACGTTCTTTCCATTGCGTGACCTGCTCTTCTTCAATCTTGGAAAAGAGCACGTCTGGCAGCGTAAATTCCTGCCCAGCAGGTAATGCTGTCAGTAAGGTAGAGGCGCTTGCCGCTGGCCACGCAGTCTGCGTTTCACCAAAAATGGCCAGTAGCTTTTCTGCTGTGAATGGTACAATCGGTGCAGACAGGACACCAAAAAGCCTTATCAGATTAAGCCCTGTCCTGACGCTAACAGCCGCTTTCGCCGGGTCTTCCTTGAACACAGCCCATGGGGCCGCCTCCTGTAAATACTCGTTCCCTGCAGACCAGATCGCGCGCAACTCCGCACATGCCTTGCGAAATTCCATCTTCTCCAGAAACTCAGTATAAGCCGTTATACGTTGATCCAGATCAGCATAGAGCTTTTTTTCTATCGGGCCAGGCTCACCACCAGCAGGCACTTCTTCCCCGAATTTCGATTTGCAGAACCTGGTAATACGATTAACAAAGTTGCCAAGTACGTCCGCCAGATCCTTGTTGATCGTTGCAGCAAATGTCTCAAGTGTAAACGACGTATCATCACTTTCCGGAGCGTTGGCCATCAGGTACCAGCGCCAGTAATCTGCTGGCAGGATTTCCAAAGCCTGATCCATGAAAATGCCGCGCCCTTCTGATGTTGAGAATTTACCACCATACCAGGTAAGCCAGTTAAGGCTTTTCAGTGTATCAACCGTTTTCCAAGGCTCCTCAGAACCGATCAGTGTACAGGGAAAACTGACTGCGTGAAAAGCGACATTGTCCTTACCCATGAACTGAACATAAGACACATCTTCAGCCCCCTTGTCTGTACGCCACCAACTTTCCCAGTCCCCGCCACTGGCAACGGCCCAGTCCTTCGTTGAAGCGATATAGGCGATAGGCGCATCAAACCAGACGTAAAAGACCTTGTTTTCAAAACCGGGTCTGTCATTGCCATCAACAGAAACTGGTATGCCCCATTTGAGATCGCGCGTAATCGAGCGATCACGCAAGCCCTCTTTCATCCATTTGAGTGCGATCGAGCGCGTTAACAATGGCCATGTGGTCTGGTTTTCCACCCAGCTTTCAACGCGCTCCTGCAGCTTTGACTGCAAAAGATAAAGATGCCTGGTTTCCCGCACTTCAATATTGCGCGATCCGGAAACAGCCGAATACGGATCTTTCAGGTCAACCGGGTCAAGTAATCTGCCACAATTATCGCACTGGTCGCCACGGGCTTTCTCGTAATCACAATGAGGACATGTCCCTTCCACATAGCGGTCCGGCAGAAAGCGCGCATCGTCAACAGCATATACCTGCCTGTCGACCCGCTCTTCAATCAACCCGTTAGCCTCAAGCACGTTAGCAAAATGCTGTGTCAGTTCGTGGTTCGTCGGGTTTGAAGAGCGTCCGAAATAATCGAAGGACAACCCAAATTTCTCCCCGGCCTGCGCCTGAACATCATGCTGCCTGGCGCAATAATCCTCAACGCTCTGATCTTCTTTCAGGGCCGCCAGTTCTGCTGGCGTACCATGCTCATCAGTTGCGCAAATGAAAGCGACCTCGTTACCGCGCGCGCGCTCGAACCGCGCATAGACATCGGCCGGCAGCATGGACCCGACCAGATTGCCGAGATGCTTGATGCCATTAATATATGGCAGGGCAGAGGTGATGAGTATGCGCTTGGGCATAGTAGAAACGTCCTTCGCTAAAGGACGCCTCTATAATCTTAATTCTGCTGTCTGGCCAACCATTTACGGCTGCTAGGCGACCGCATCCTTGTTGCGCTCTTCTGCCTTGATCCAGTCCTCAGGCAGTTTCTTCGAAGTCCAGTAAAAAGCGAACAGTGATATGATCATCGGGATGGCAAGGAAAGTAAGAGCGATTCTGAGTGACTGCGTCTCGTCACCATTTGCCTGTGACAACGCCTCACTCATCAATCCGACAAATGTCGGCCCGCCACCAAGGGCAATAATGTTCAAGATGAAGAAGAACAGGGCCGTAGACATGGCTCTCACATTAACCGGCGCCAGGGTCTGTGCGACCGAAAACGACGGCCCCAGATAAAATCCGAGTACAAACAGGAACACCGCAATGCAACCAACATGAACAACCAGACTGCCTGTCCACATTGAGAATACCAACACAGGTATCGCCACGAGAACACCGACAGCAGGCACAAAAGCATATGCGCCCTTGTCTTTCTTGCCCAGTTTGTCTGTCAGATAGCCGCCAAACCAGGTGCCGCCAGCATAGGTCGTGCCGTTGATGATGCCGAAAATCACCAGGAATTTCAGAAGGTCTGCTTCCGGGAAAGCACGGGAAACATAGTCTATACCCCACGCACCGACGGCATAGGTTGCAAAGGAAACCCAGGCGATCCCCATGCACATTCCCCACCAAGAGGGAATTGATAGCAGGGTTTTTACCGGCGGGTAGAAATCCTGGATGAAAACAAGACGATATAGGCTGAAGACCAGGGTGAGCGTGCCAAGGAGGCTCATCCACCCAGGCAAGCTAAAGACCCCAATCTGGATGCTGCTGATGGGCTCCCAATAGAGAATTGAAAAGACCAGCCCGATGACAACATTGACGAAGGATATGGCGGCAATCAGGACGAAGGGTGAGGAAAGATTCACCTTTGCAATAGGATCAGATGATGGTGCCTTGGCCCGCGGGGGCTCCTTGATCGTCAACTTCACGATCAACGCGAACAGAACACCAGGGATGCCGAGAAGAATCATCACAGTGCGCCAGCCAGCAGTGTTCTCGCCAAGACCACCGCCCAACAGGAACGCAGAGGCGAAGTAAGCCATCATAATACCGAAGGGGATCCCGAGAGAGTATATGGCCAGCGCGCCGGCACGCTCTTCTTTGCTGTAGAAATCTGAAATCATGGAGTGTGATGGAGGGCTGCCACCAGCTTCACCAACTCCCACCCCGATACGGGCAAGCGCGAGCTGCGTGTAATTGCCAGCAACACCGGAAGCTGCGGTGAACGCACTCCACAGGGCCAAAGAAACAGATACAATGGTCACGCGGTTGAACCGGTCCGCCAGCCAGGCAATCGGGATACCCATAATCGTGTAGAACAGCGCGAAGGCAAACCCTTTCAGGAAACCAAGCTGGGCATCGGTCAGGTCCAGATCTTCCTTTATGAAAGGAGAAAGGATGCCGATGATTTGCCGATCGATGAAGTTGAACATGTAGACCAGCGTAAGAAGTATCAGAACATAGGTACGATATTTCGTGTTAGCCTGTCCCTGTGGCGTTTCGCTCATCGGGTATCCCTCCACTGCATGTTTTTATTCTTCTATGGAAAGACCCTGCTAAGTATCTGAGAGAATTGCAAGAAGGATAAGTATGATGAAAGCCCTGATGAGCGTTACGCCCGGCGGACCGGAAACTCTTGAACTACAGGAAATACCCACACCGACCCCTGGCAAGGGCGAAGTGCTGATCGCCATCAAGGCAGCCAGTGTCAATTTTCCCGATACACTCGTGATTCGCGATATGTATCAGTTCAAGCCAGAGCGCCCCTTTGCGCCAGGCTCTGAGGTTGCAGGCCTCGTCGAGGCTGTCGGCGATGGAGTAAGCAATCTGAAAGCTGGAGACAACGTGTTTGCGCTTTTGAACAGTTCAGGGGGCTTTGCCACACATACCGTCATAGACGCCTTACGCTGTGTGCCCCTGCCTGCCGGTATGCCACATGAAGAAGCCGCCGCCTTCATGATGACATACGGTACCTCCCATTACGCACTGAAAGATCGCGGCAATCTACAGGCAGGCGAGAGCCTGTTCATCACCGGTGCCAGTGGCGGCGTCGGCTCTGCGGCCATCGAACTGGGCAAGGCCGCCGGCGCACGCGTGATTGCTGGTGTCTCCTCTGAGGAAAAGGCAGCCTTCTGCAGAGAGATCGGCGCAGATGAGACAATCGTCTACCCATCCGATCTCGACAAGGATGGTCAACGCGCCCTGTCAAAAGAGATCAAGGCAAAGGCCGGCGGCGAAGGTGTTGATGTGGTCTATGATGCTGTTGGCGGTCTCTATGCGGAACCGTGCGTACGCGCCCTTGCTTGGGAAGGCCGCTTTCTGGTTATTGGCTTTCCGGCGGGCATTCCCGCTGTGCCGCTAAACCTGACACTCTTGAAAAGTTGCCAGATTGTCGGTGTTTTCTGGGGGGCTTCCGTCATGCGTGATCCGCAGGGCCATGCGGCCAACATGAGCGAACTTTTTGCTCTGTACCAGTCCGGTAAAATCCGCCCGCGCATCACAGAACGCTTCACACTCGAAGAAGGCGCCAAAGCACTGCAGCTTCTGGAAGACCGCAAAGCAACCGGCAAGGTCGTCTTGACGATTGACTGAGAAAAGCTGACCGGCAGATCAATCCGTACTGTAACGCATTTGCTCTACGATTGAGTGCAAGGTGTGAATATCAAGATCTGCCGGTTTCGCACCTTGTGCAGTGTGTTCGCGTGTATGCAGCCTGGCCGGGTCACGCGGTACCGCCTCATCTGGCAACCGTGCGAATTTCAGCCGGGATGGAACCGGCGCCAGCAGACCCACCGCAATGCATTCTCCATTCTCAAGACCGCCAACATTTTCCAGTATACCCGGCGCGCTTTGCGGCGCTGTTTCCAGAAAATGATCCTGATCTGCCCTGCCGGGCAGACACATCGCCATATAATTATCAATGTGCTCCAGGGCGTTGGGAGAAACACCACGCAAGCGCGACGTTATAAGCCCCAGGCTGACGCTCAACTTGTTGCCTGCTTCGACAATGGCCCGTAGCGAGCTGCTGGAAAGAGGCGCTTCTTGTTTATCCGCAGGCAGAAACCGGTGCGCTTCTTCCAGAATAATCAACAAGGGTGTTGTATCCTTGCGTGCGTCAGCCAACAGCTTCGCAAAACGCGCGACACAAGACACAACAACTTCGGCAACTTCGTCTTCCAAACCACCAAGCTGCAGCACTGTTATGGACTTTCCCTCAAGGGGCACACGGAAGATACTCGCCAGAAGCTCTGTCAGAGTATCCTGCAGGGTAAGAGAGCCAAATATGGATTTATAGCGAGGCTCCTTGCTGAGTATGTCCAGTCTGGTTTCAAGGTGCTGAATGACTTCCAGCGAAAAATCATTGTTCACCTGAAGTACTTTCTTCAGATGAACCACAATATCGCCAAGACGATAAGGCACAGGTGTATCCGCCGTGATGCGCACGCCCTGTTCCGCTGCCTCTGCGGATGACGCAGAAGGGTTGGCCCGTATGTATTTTTTCTTCGCCGCTGAAATGGACTCGATCAGCAGGTCTTTTTCCTGCTCAGATAATGGCCCGGTTGCCTTCTCTGCAAGATAGACGAACTCGCGAAACGACAACATCCAGTGCGTCACCGTCCCGAGAGAAACAGGAACAATATTGGCCGCACGCCCAAAAGAGCGTGAATACTCGTTATGAACATCAATAATTAGTGTACGTACTGGAAATCTAGCCTTTACAAATGCCCGCGCCAGAACGGCAGCAGCAGCACTTTTCCCCGCACCAGGCGCTCCAAAAAGGGCAAAATTTTCCTGTAATAAAGCAGCCGGGCTCATCTGAGCGGTCATATCCGGCATATGGCTGATATGACCGACACGGAGCAGGTTTTCATCATCTGTCCGAAAGATACAGCGCAGATCGTTTTCAGCCAGCGCGGCAGCAACATCGCCCAACGAAGGCAATGCTGCAATCCCGCGCGTGAAAGAGCGCCGCCCTGATGTGGCGATCCTTATCTCTCCATAGAGCTCAACTTCGGCGATCAGGATACGCTCTTCCTCACTATCCATGCCTGGAGCGGGTGCAGAAAGGCCTGAAACGCCGGCAATGATTTCAGCATTCTTACTTTCTATGCAGATCATTCTGCCAACTCGGGGCATGTATTCTGCAGCAAAATCACGCCCCAGGTTAATCATCACAAGTACATTAGAGCCATTGACGGAAACCACCTGCCCCACCGGCATCCGGGGAGCATCAGCCGCGTCCTGCCACGTATTTTCCTGCGCCTCATTGCTCAGGGACTGTAGCATTTCCTCGGGTGACTGCGGGCGGGATTTATGTGAATTCGCTTGCATTTCTGTTACCCTTCTCACCCTGCAGCTCTGATCGCTGTGTTTTCTGCGCTATACTCTGCCGAGCCTTCAGCCGCGTCTTGCGCCCGCGCAATAGCAGGCAAGGCAAAACGAACAGTCGTGCCCTGCCCCTTTCGACTTTTCACATCAAAGCGCCCCCCATTCAGTTCAATAAACGCTCGCGCGATCGGCAATCCGATGCCTGCACCTTCAAATCGTCTGTGCAGGCCCTGATGGACCTGTTCAAAGGCTTTCAATGCACGCGCCAGCTCTTCACTGCTCATCCCGGCACCATTATCCTTGACGGCAATGTAAAGCCAATCCTGACTTCCGGTGCGGCGCCCTTGCCGCAACATCACATCAACCCGGCCACCTTCCTCACAATAAGTGATGGCATTTTCCAGAAGATGAGACAGCGCAGTATCAATCCTGTCCGGGTCAACATCTATTAGTGGTAGGTCCGGGTCATGGGACAAAGTCAGTTCAACACCTGCCGCATCAGACATCGGGCGGTACTTCTCGATGGAATGCTCGACCAGTTCCAGGGATACGATTTTCTGGCGAACAATCTTGGCGCCGCTTTCAGCTGAGGCCAGGTCCAGGATGGTGTTGATGTGGCCCAGAAGAAGATCAGAAGATTGCAGGATATATTCCAGATACTCCGTTGTCTGCTCTTTTGACAGACCATAGGTATCCGAGTCCTTCATCATGTTGGCAAAGCCGATAATTGCATTTAGCGGCGTTCTCAACTCATGATTCATATTGGCAAGGAATTCGCCCCGCGCCTTGTAGGCAAGTTCCGCTTCGATACGCGCCGCACGCAGGGCAACATTCGCGCGCCGCCTGGTCACCAGATCACGATACTGGCTGACATAGCTATCCAGAAACGTCGCTTTTTTGGCGGTGCGCCCGTAATACGTCTGCATATCCGCAATTCCTCTCAGAATTACGGCTAACCCGAACCTCTAAACGTCTGGTTAATGAATTTTAACCAACCATTACGAAAGACTTATGTCGCCGGTTTTGGGTTAACATCAGCGATAGCCTGCTCTTTGCGTTCAGCGACTTCCTGTGTAGCCTTGCTTTGCTTTTCCTTGCGGCGGGCGCGCTGTTCTTCAATATCAGGCGGCACATAAGCGAGGATAGTGTCACCCTTTTCTGGCTGCAGCGGCTGCTCCCTGCTGGCAACCATGACAATCCCCTTACGCTGCAGGATAACCGGCTCTCCGTTATGCAGGTCAGCCAAATATTGCTCGGAAGTATATTCCTCCGTGATTCGGGTTTTCTGGAAGAACCAGCCTTCGCGATGCCGCTGCTTCAGCTCATTAAGTGTCGGACCACTTTTCATGAACAGCCGCCCCTTGAGGCTCCGCGCAACAGACCGCCGTTCATTTTCAGAAGATGTAGAGTTGTTGATCTGGAAAATTTTGGCCCTGCCCAACTCTGGCGCAAGGTCTGTACAGACCAGTGAGTTGTGTGCCTCATTATCTCCAAGAGCAACCAGATATCCGAACTCATTCAGATCCAGATGATACTCTGTCACCTCAGAGAGAATCTCACCGAAGTAAGTCGGGACATTAGCCTGACGCGCCGGGCGCAGGGCTGCCCATCTGTCATCAGCAATGACAACCGGTGCGCCGAGTTCCTGAATACGCTTTGCAAATGCCACTGCCCAGTCAGATGAGCCAACGATCAGAAAACCCGGCTTCGCCTTTGACGCAAGCCCCAGCCACTTGCCGACCGGGGCAATGCTAAAGCCATGCAGGACAACGGTGGCGAAAACGATGGCAAAAGCCAGCGGCACCATGCGTTCAGCTTCCTCAAGGCCAGCTTCCGCCAGCACACCGGCAAAAAAGCCGGACACCGCAACCGCCACAATACCGCGTGGTGCAATCCAGGACGTCAACAGCCTTTCCTGCAAACTCAGCTCTGACCCCATCGTTGAAATCATGATCGCAAGCGGGCGCACGACAAAAAGCATGGCTGCAACAAACCAGAAGGTCTGCCAACTCAACGCCTCAGCAAGGGTTTCCCGGCTCAGGCTTGCGGTCAGTATCACAAATACACCGGACACAAACAGAACGGCGATATTCTCCTTGAAGTGGCGCAGGTCGTTGATACTGGGAAGTTTGGAATTTGCCATCGTGACGCCCATGGCCGTTACAGCCAGAAGGCCAGCCTCTTCCTGCAGCATGTTTGCCGCCACAAAACAGATCAAGACAATGGAGAGCAGCACCGGCGGTTTCAGATATTCCGGCACCCAGCCACGGTTGAACGCACTTGCTGTAAAGCGGCCAAGAACAACACCCCAGGCAATCGACATGACGGAGCCCAGAATGAGGCTCCCGGCAATTTCAAACGTCGTATGCGCGCCTGCATCGTAAGTTACATATTCGTAGACGATAACCGCCAGAAGTGCGCCAATCGGATCATTGATGATCCCTTCCCATTTCAGGAGTGCCGCCGGGCGGTGAGAGAGCCGCGCCTGACGCAGCAGCGGCAGGATAACAGTCGGTCCTGTTACAATAAGAATGCCGGCAAAAAGTACAGCAACAGGCCAGGACAGTCCGGCTGCATAATGTGCTGCCATCGCGCCAAGAGCCCAGGCAATGGGCACGCCCGGAAAAACCAGCCGCCAGACGCCTTCTGAAATACTGCCACGTATTTCCTCGAATTTCAGTTGCAGGCCGCCTTCAAAAAGGATGACTGCCACCGCAACGGCAATCATGGGGCGGTAAAACTCGCCAAAATCCTCTTCCGGATTGATCAACCCAAGACCAGGGCCAACAATCATCCCGGCAAGCGCCATCAGCACGATGGCAGGCAGGTGCATACGCCATGCGAGCCATTGCGCCCCAATACCAAGAAAACCAATCAGGGCGAAGCTGAGTACTAAGTTATCCATCTAACCTGCTGTAAATAAAACAACATCTCTGTTGATTGCAGTCATAATCAGGAATCCGAAAAGGCCGGTTTCCGTTTCTCGATGAAGGCTGTCATGCCCTCTTTCTGGTCATTCGTTCCAAACACGGCATGAAACGTCCGGCGCTCAAACAAGATACCTTCTTCAAGCGTGGTCTCATAAGCCCGGTTCACGGCTTCTTTGGCAATCATGACCACAGGCCGAGAGAATGAGGCAATCTTTTTTGCCGTCTCGACAGCGTCAGAGATCAGGCTGTCAGCAGGCACAATACGGGTCACCAGACCGCAGCGCTCGGCTTCCTCAGCATCCATCATGCGCCCTGTCAGACACATTTCCATCGCTTTGGACTTGCCAATGAAACGGGTCAGCCGTTGCGTGCCGCCAATTCCCGGAATAGCCCCAATCGTGATCTCTGGCTGGCCGAATTTGGCCGTATCAGCCGCGATGATGAAATCACACATCATGGCCAGTTCGCAGCCACCACCAAGCGCATAGCCCGCAACAGCGGCAATGACCGGCTTGCGGCATTTGGCCGTCTGTTCCCAGTCACTGACAAAATTCTGCGAGAAAGCCTCCATGAAGGTCTTGTCAGCCATCTCCTTGATATCAGCCCCTGCCGCAAAAGCCTTGGCCGAACCGGTAATGACAATCGCTGCAATATGGTCGTCAGCTTCAGCTTTTTTCAGCGCTGAATCCAGTTCTGTCATCAGCTGCTTGTTCAGGGCGTTGAGCGCATCCGGCCGATTGAGCGTAATCAGCAGAACCTTCTCGTCTTTCTTTGTCTCAATACATTCGTAGGTCATGAAATTTCCTTCGCTGCAATGATTGCTGGGCGCGCATAACGCCATATATGGGGGTAACGCAAGGCCAAGCTTATCACACTATGTAAACGCCCAAGGGCGGGTAAGTTGCATTTATTTTGAGTGACGCCCCTGCGAACGTCGCCTATAAGCGCAATTTGATCGAGGAGATGCCGATGTTATCCATATTAACTTCCCAGCCTGTTCTGGTGATCCTGCTGTTCATCGCGAGCTTTGCTGTGCTCAACTTCATCAGCAGCGGTCGTTTTGACTAGGCATATGCTTTGGGTGCGATACCCATTGGGTCGTAACCTTCCATTGATTCCAGATCAGTCAGGGCACGGGGTATGCTGGCAAATATTCTTTTCATAGTACTGGGGCTTGGCCTCCTCATCGTTGGCGGCGACCTTCTCGTGCGCGGCGCAGTAAGCCTCGCAAGCAGGCTCAATATTCCAACCCTGCTTATCAGCCTGACTATTGTTGCTTTTGGCACCTCTGCGCCTGAGTTCGTTGTCACTTTGCAGGACGTGCTGACAGGCGATGCGACCAGTAACGGTATTGCCATGGGTAATATCATCGGTTCAAATATCGCGAATGTGCTGCTGGTACTTGGTATGCCGGCTATTCTTTACCCCATAGCCATGAACCTGCCAGGCTGCAAACGCCATGCGACCGTCATGGTGCTGGCGTCCATCATGTTTGCCTATTTCGTATATGTGCTGGGCGCCATTGGTACCACCGCCGGCATCGTTCTGATGGGCAGTATATTTCTGTATATTGTCTATATTGGCTGGCGTGCGACACAGCCGGGCGGTGAAGAAGAGCCTGTGCTCGAAGACCTTGAAGAATTTACCGAGGACGATGCATTCTGGAAAACACCCGCCTTCCTCATCGCAGGTCTGATCGGCCTGCCCCTTGGGGCGAAGCTGCTTGTGGACAACGGTTCGGTCATCGCCAGTGAGCTTGGTGTGCGCGAAGAAGTTATCGGTTTGACGATTGTTGCGTTCGGAACTTCCCTGCCCGAACTGGCAACCGTGGTTGCTGCTGCTCTGAAAAAGCAGGCTGAAGTGGCGGTGGGCAACATCGTCGGGTCAAACATTTTCAACCTCCTTTTTGTCGGCGGCACGGCTGGCCTGGCCGGAACGTCATATTTTACAGATGCTGCACGCAGCATCGACATGCCGGTGATGCTGGCAAGCACAGCAGTTCTGGCAATCCTGATATTCACCGGGATGCGCCTCAACAGAGTACTGGCTGTGGGCATGTGCCTCGCTTATGTGGGATACATCATATTCATCGGATCGAAATCCGTTCTCATATGATGCCTGCCTTCTCATGACCGGTAATCAGCCCTCCAGAACCGCTCTTGTCACCGGCGGCGCCGTTCGTATCGGTCGACAGTTGGCCGTTGCACTGGCCCACGCAGACTATCACGTCATTATCCACTACCGCGCCTCGAACCTCGCTGCGGAAGAACTGGCAAATGAGATCCGCAAGAATGGCGGCGCAGCATCAACGCTTCAGGCTGACCTTCTCAACCGTGCCCATGTCGGACAACTGATTGCAAATGCGGGATCAAAAGCAAAAGCGCCAATATCTATTCTGGTGAACTGTGCCTCCGCCTTCGAAGATGACAGCGTCGAGACTTTCACGGATGAAAGCTGGGACACGCACATGGACGTACACCTGCGCACCCCCATGATGCTCGCACAGCGTTTTGCCCAACAAATAGACGCTGATGCAGACAATCAGATTATCAACATTATCGACCAGCGTGTCTGGGCACTCACGCCAAAGTTTTTCACCTACACGTTATCAAAAGCAGCTTTATGGACGGCGACGCAGACACTGGCGCAGGCTCTTGGCCCAAAAGGCATCCGGGTCAATGCGATTGGTCCCGGCCCGACATTGAAAAACAAGCGCCAATCGGACGAGGACTGGCAAAAACAGAACGACGCGACCATTCTGGGCTATGGTGCGACACCGGATGACATTGCAGCTGCTCTCCTGTATTTACTATCAGCTAAAGCAGTGACCGGACAGATGATTGCCGTTGATGGCGGCCAGCATCTTGCCTGGGAAACGCCGGATTTATTGGTGAACGAATAAGCATGGCTGAAAAGACGACAGAAAATCTGGCTGATCTGCGGCTCTACCAGGATCAGGCGACCCAGCCACAGCGTATCATCTTCGTGAAGGACTTGCGTGTTGATGCTTTTATTGGCGCCTATGAAGAAGAAATGGGCCAGTCGCAGCCGATTATCATCAATATTGAGATGCAAGTGACCGAGCCTTCAAACCCCGTGTCGGACCAGCTTGAAGACGTTGTCTGCTACAATCGGATCGTAAAAAATATTGATGCGATACTGGGCGAAGGTCATATCAAACTTGTCGAAACGCTGGCAGAGCGTATTGCGGCGATGTGTCTCGCACACCCCATGGGCCTTTCTGCCCGTGTGCGGGTGGATAAACCCAATGCGATTGCTGCGGCCGCTGGTGCCGGTGTCGAAATCCTTCGTCACAAGAAACGCTGAACAATCATCCAACTTCAAGGGAGTTACATCATGAAGTTCGTACATTTACTGATGCTGGGCATCGCAGGAGCAGCGCTGACTGCCTGCGGCGGTGAGAAAAGTACACCCGAGGCTATGGCCGAAAACGAGGACGTGACAGTAGAAGTTACCACTGAAGCTGTCGCAGAACCCTCCACCGCAATACCGGACCTGCCTGCATTGCCGGACATCTCGGAAGCACAATTCCGGGATTACCTGCAGACTCTGGCTTCTGACGATTTTGAAGGCCGCGCACCGGCCACTGCCGGCGGGCGCAAAACGGTCGACTGGCTTGAAGCGCGGATGCAGGAGATGGGGTTGAAGCCGGCCAATGGCGACAGTTACCGGCAGGATGTGCCGCTGGTTGAGATCACCCTGATCCCACAACAATCCAGTTTCGCAATCACAACAGCCGATGGGGCCTCCTCCGTTCTTCCATACAGGCAAGAAAGTGTCTACTGGACCAAACGCGTCGTAGAAGATGTCAGCTTTGAAGACTCAGAGCTTGTCTTTGTCGGCTATGGTGTCGTTGCACCTGAATATGACTGGAATGACTATGAAGGCGTCGACGTTTCAGGCAAAACCGTGGTCATGCTCGTCAATGATCCGGGATATGCCACACAAAACCCCGATCTCTTCAACGGTAATTCCATGACCTATTACGGTCGATGGACCTATAAATATGAAGAAGCGGCCCGCCAGGGTGCAGCTGCAGCCATCGTTGTGCATCAGACTGCGCCTGCCGCTTATGGTTGGGGTGTTGTCGAGGGTAGCTGGTCCGGCCCGCAACTGGACCTTGAGCGCCCCGACGGCGGCGAGAACAGAGTGGCGCTGGAAGGCTGGATTCAGGAATCCGTTGCAGAGCGTCTCTTTGCTGAAGCGGGCCTCGACTTTGCGCAAGCACAACAAGATGCCCTTTCCCCTGATTTCACGCCTGTGCCCATGACAGGCCTGACTGCCAGCGGCAAGATCAAGAACAACATCAACCGCAATTCATCACAGAATGTTGCCGGCTATATTGAAGGTGCGAGCGCACCAGATGAGTATATTCTGTATATGGCGCACTGGGATCACCTTGGCCGCACATTTGCCGCTGTTGGTGGCGGCTCTGGCGATGGTGACACTATATCCAACGGCGCGGTCGACAACGCCACTGGAACGTCAGGCATCCTGAATATTGCACAGTCTTTTGCTGATGCGGACATGCAACCGGAACGCTCCATACTTTTCGTTGCCGTGACAGCTGAAGAATCAGGCCTTTTGGGGTCAGCCTATTACGCTGAAGATCCGCTCGTGCCCTTCAGCAAAACTGTTGGCGGCATTAACATTGATGCCATGCTCTCCGGTGGGGTCAGCAAGGATATCACCGTCATTGGCTACGGCGCTTCCGAACTGGAAGACCTGCTGAAAGCGGCAACAGACAAACGCGGCATGTATCTGCGCCCTGACCCTGAGCCTGAAAAGGGCTATTTCTATCGCTCAGACCACGTCTCATTGGCGAAAAAGGGTGTACCCATGCTCTATTCCAAAAATGGTATCGACCTGGTTGTCGGTGGCGAAGCTGCCGGTACGGCTATCAGCGAAAACTACCGTGCAAATCTCTATCATAAGCCGGCGGATGAATATTCCGAGGACTGGGAAGTAGGCGGGATCATGACAACACTGGAAATCCTGCGGGATGTCGGCGGCTATATGGCCTACTCTGACATTCAACCCAACTGGTATGATGGCAACGAGTTTCGCGCCCTGCGTGATTCCCAGATGGGTAACTAGATAATTAAGAGGCTTCCCAGTACGACTGACGCATTGTGGAAGCCTCAACTATAGCCCCTTGCCCGCCGCGACGATGCTGGTGAAACCTGTGCATCTGTTGCCTCGACATGAAGCTGCTTATAATGGCTTTATCTCATTCAGGCAGCGCCCTATTACTTTCTTGTGACCAATCAATCTTCCAATCAGGAAACACAAAGCACAGACAGCGCACCTTTACACGGCGCTGAGCTGATTGCGGCCAAGGTCAAGCTGCTGCCTGACAGGCCCGGTGTCTATCGGATGCTCGGGGCAGAACAGGACGTGCTATATGTTGGCAAGGCACGATCACTCAAAAAGCGCGTCGCCAGCTACACCAAGCTTGGCGGACATTCCAACCGGATCATGCGGATGATATCCCTGACCCGCAGTATGGAATTTGTTGTCACCGAGACAGAAACAGAAAGCCTGCTGCTTGAAGCAAACCTCATCAAGCAGCTGAAACCCAAATTCAATGTGTTACTGAGGGACGACAAGTCTTTCGCAAATATTCTCATCGCGACAGACCATCCCGCACCACAAATCGTAAAACACCGTGGCGCACAAAAACGCACTGGCCACTATTTCGGTCCGTTCGCCTCGGCAGGTGCCGTCAATCGCACCATCAACACACTGCAAAAGGCTTTTTTATTAAGAACCTGTACGGACAGTTTTTACGAAAACAGGTCACGCCCCTGCCTCCTGCACCAGATCAAGCGTTGTGCCGCTCCTTGTGTGGGATTGGTCACTGATGATGAATATGGCGCGCTGGTGGCGGAAGCCACAGACTTTCTGCGCGGCAACAATTCCAGGATCCAGAGCGAGCTATCGCGGGAAATGGAACAGGCTGCTGCCGAGCTGGATTTCGAGAAAGCTGCGGGGTTGCGCGACCGGATCAGGGCGCTCACCTTCGTACAAGGAGCGCAGGATATTAACCCCGGCACAGTGACGAATGCGGATGTATTTGCAATCCATTGCACTGGCGGCCAGTCCTGCGTGCAGACTTTCTTTTTCAGGGCGGGGCAGAACTGGGGCAACCATTCATTTTATCCCCGACATGCCGCGGAAGACTCACCAGCAGATATTCTCGGGGCATTTCTGGCCCAGTTTTATGAAAACCGTGACGCACCGCCACTGATCCTCTTGAGCGAGAAAATCGCTGAAGCCGACTTGCTGTCTGAGGCCTTGACGATCCGCTCACAGCGTAAAGTAGATGTGCACACGCCTCAACGTGGTGAGAAGCGCGATCTTGTGCAACACGCCTTGATGAACGCGCGTGAAGCGCTGGGACGGCATTTATCGGAAAGCGTTGCCCAGAAAAAACTCATGCGACAACTTGCAGACAAGGCCGGTATGGAGACACCGCCGACCCGGATCGAGGTCTACGACAACTCGCATATCTCCGGCACCAATGCTGTTGGCGGTATGATAGTGGCGGGTGAAGAAGGCTTCAGGAAAAATCAGTACAGAAAATTCAATATAAAGTCGGATGATCTGGCACCCGGCGATGATTTCGGAATGATGCGTGAAGTGCTGACACGACGTTTTTCCCGGTTATTGAAAGAAGACACGCCGGGATCTGAGACATGGCCCGATCTGATTGTCATTGACGGCGGCGCTGGTCAGCTCTCCGCTGCCAGAAAAGCCATGCAGGAAACAGGCATTGATATTGGCCCTGACACTGAAACGGGTCAGATCATGCTTATCTCAGTCGCCAAGGGACGCCGGGAAGATGCACAGGGCAACAAACGCACAGATCGCACTATGGGCGCCACAGGGGAGCAGTTTTTCGTCACCGGCAAGGAGCCGTTTACGCTGCCACCACGCGACCCCGTCCTTTATTATCTGCAACGCCTGCGTGATGAGGCACACCGATATGCCATCGGCTCTCACCGCGCACGACGCAAGCAGCAATTAAGCAGCAGCCCACTGGACGAAATTGATGGTGTGGGCGGAAAGCGCAAACGCGCCCTGTTGCTGCATTTCGGCTCCGCAAAAGCTGTGTCTCGGGCCAAGGCAGAAGACCTGGCTGCGGTAGAGGGTATTTCCCAATCTCTTGCCCGGCGAATCTACGATCATTTTCATGGTGATGGCTAAGCACCAAAAAGTGAAACCGGGCCGGGCAAAGGCTCGAAAGATCAGTGCCCGGCCTCAGTGATACCTATTCCTGGCCTTTGCGGCCTCCACCTTTCCTGCCGCGTCGTTCGTTCATCGCGGCTTCAGCTTCAGCCTTGCTGATTGCCCCGTCACCATCTGTATCCAGTCTTGAGAGCTTCCGGTTCTCAGCGGCCATGAATTCCTCACGTGAAATCACGCCATCATTATCGAGGTCAATTTCAGATTTTCGGGCCTGCCGCCTCTCTTCACGTTGCAGTTCGCGTTGGTTTTTCATCGCCGCACGATCCTGTTCTGTCAGATAGCCATCGCCATCCATATCCATGCGGGCGAAAGCAGCGTCACGCATGGCGGCCTGCTTTTCTCTGGTAATAAGCCCGTCACCATTCGTGTCAGCTTTCTAGAACCGGTCACGGTCCTGTCTCGGGCCCTTTTGGCCTTCTTCTGCCTGTGCCACAGCGGCACCCAGCAAGAGGCTCCCCGCACCAGCCGCCAATATGAGGCCTGTTATTTTTCCTGTTTTCATCATCTCGTATTCCTTTCAAAAATGGCAATGTTC
This sequence comes from Parvularcula sp. IMCC14364, assembly GCF_030758415.1. Lineage (NCBI taxonomy): Bacteria > Pseudomonadati > Pseudomonadota > Alphaproteobacteria > Parvularculales > Parvularculaceae > Parvularcula > Parvularcula sp. IMCC14364. Next base: position 1,779,298 of record NZ_CP132334.1, read on the forward strand.
CCACCATCACAGGCTTGAACGGATGGCGTGCCCTTGACCCGTCGCGGATTACGCAAACTTCACGAAACGGTCAGTTTCTGCGGGAAAGCTCTAGCCGGTTCCAAAGAACTGGATACATGATGAAACCCTTTACGCTTGCCCCTATCAAGCTGATAGGATTTGCACTGTCTCATTGATTCATCGCCACAATCGCCCTAGCTGTTGGCCGTGGTAACGAGGAATTATGTCCCATGACACTAGTTAAATCACTTATTCTGACCTGTTCAATCGCTGTACTGCTCGCAGCTTGCGGTGGTGAGAAAACAACTGAAGAAAAAATCTCCGATGCGGCAAAAGAAGCGGAAGAAACTGTAACCAAGGCTGTTAACGACGCAGAAGAAACTCTTTCCGATGTTGCCGACGACATGCAGGAAACACTGGCTGCGGCGACGGAGCCCGCTCTGTGCGAAGGTTTTGGCCCGCAAACACCGCGCGACATCGCAAGTGCCACAGGCACCAACGAAAACAAGTTCACAATGGCACCTGCCTCGACTGAAATGAACCTGTGCAATATCCACACACACACCAATGCCGAACATAAAGCACCGGGTTTCAGTGTTTATGTCGGAGACGGCGTGAATGGCGGGTACGCCTGTAACGGCACATCAGCGCTGACAGAAGCTGAACTGGCGATGCCGGAAAGCAGCGCATATGGCGATGTGAAGCCAGGTGATACGATTGAAGTTCACTGGGTTCACACTTCCTGTGACATCCAGCCGGGTGAAGGTCTCGGCTCCTGCCTCAGCGACACTTGCGAAAACCCGCTTCTGCGTGTCGAAGCACAAAGCTTCCTGGTCGTGAATGACCCGAATGCGCTTGATTTCACAGACTTTGGTTATGCCGGTCCTGGTGAAGGGCTGCACCAGCCAAAAGCGCTGCCAACGGGCACAGGCACACCTGTAGTCTTCCGTGGCTCAACGACTGGCCCGTCTTATACCCAGGCCGTTTGTTCACCATTGGAAGTGACATGGAGTGTCCGCCCGAACTGCGCCAAGGTTGACATCAATTCCCTGAACCGCTCGGCAGAACAGGGCAATGTATTCAACGAGACCAAGTCTCATGGTGTGCGCCAACTGGTGACAGCACCGGAGCTTCTGTCTGAAATCGAATAAGGCAATTTCAGCCTCCGGGACCAAGACGTCCCGCCAGCTGAATTCCTGCGATACCAAGCGAAGCAAACCCGCCCTTAAAGGGGCGGGTTTCTTTTTGCTTTCAACCAGCTTGGAAACCCGCGAACACGGTTAATGTTGACATAAAAGAAGGGAGACTTGCGGCATGGATGTCGAACCATCTGAACAGCTCGCACTCTATGCCTGTGACGTGATGTCAGATGGCAAAGTTGAGACTGTGCCTGGAGAGCCCCCCGAAACCAATGTGCCGAGCGGTGTCGCTTATCGCTGGATACACATTGACCTCAATCATTCGCAGGCGCGCAGCTGGATCGCTTCAACCTGTGATCAGTTTGTTACCGAGGCGCTGACCCGGCAGGACACCCGCCCCCGTTGCACACGCCACGCTGGTGGACTGATCCTCATTTTGCGCGGCGTCAACCTCAATCCAGACAGTGATCCGGAGGACATGGTGTCAATTCGTTTGTGGGTCACAGAAAACCTCATCATCTCGGTCCGCTTGCGGCGTCTGATGGCTGTTGTTTCATTGCGTGACCGCATGGATGCAAATGATCCGCCTCCAACCACAGCAGACTTTATCAGCTATCTTGCTGCCGGTCTGACTGAAAAAATGGATCCGGTTATCACCAGCCTCACAGACAAAACCGATGAACTGGAAGATCGAAGCATCGAAAATCAGACCGTTATGCGTGCCGACCTTTCAGAATTGCGCCGTACAACGATCATCCTGCGGCGTTACGTTGCCCCGCAAAGGGATGCCCTGAACAGGCTCAGCATGGAGCCTGTCAGCTTCATAACTGATGAACAACGTATTGCCGTGCGCGAGACCGTCGACAGAATTATGCGCCTTGTGGAGGAACTGGAAGCCCTGCGAGAGCGCAGCATTGTTCTGTACGAACAGCTTTCAGATAAACGGGCTGAAGAAATGAACCGCAACATGCTCGTCTTGTCTGTGGTTGCCGCGGTATTTCTGCCGCTTGGTTTCCTTACCGGCCTCCTAGGAGTTAATATCGGCGGCATACCAGGAGCGAATGTTCCGTGGGCATTTGGCGTTTTCAGCGTTTTCCTGATACTGATTTCCACAGCGCTCCTGTGGTACTTCCGCAAACTGAAATGGATATAATGTGACCCGGTTATTTCTCCTGATTTCACTGGTTGTCACTTTTCTCCAGTCCACCGCTCTGGCGCAGTCAAATCTTGAAGCTATTCGCGCGGGTATCGAAGCGCGCACGCAAGAGCTGCGAGAGATATCCCGTCAACTGGAAAATCCTGAGGCTGATCTGGTGGCCCTGCGCAGCCAGACGCGCGACCTGCAGCGTGAAGGAGAATTACGCACCGGGCCCTTACGCGAACAGGTCGCAGAAATTCGCGCTGACCTGCAGCGACTGGGGACTGCCCCTGCGCAAGACGAACCACCTGAATTGCCGGACATCGCGGCCGAGCGTATGCGCCTGAATGAAGCGTTGGCTTTTTATGATGGCTATTTACGGCAATCTGATCTGAACATCGCAGAGGCGGAAAGGATGGTCGAGGACATCTCTGCCAGGCGCAAAGATCTTTTTTATCAGCAACTCTTTACGCGCGATGCATCACCCCTATTACCGGCAAGCTGGCAGGCATACCGGGTCGCCAGTATTGAAGGGACGCAAACGGTCCTGACAAATTTTAGCACCTGGTATAACAAGGTGAACACGGAAGAACGCCTCGTACCCACACCGGCCAGCCTGACCCTTGGCATCGTGTTGGCTCTGGCCCTGTTTATTCCAATTCGGCGCCGCCTCGACAGGGAAGTTACAACACGCATGGCCCGGTCCGAGCCCCTGCCCTCACGCCGTGTTCTGGTAGCCGCCGCACGCGCGTCAGCACGGGTTATTCCCGGGCTGATTGGTTTGTATATCATCACCGAAGCGCTGCGCTTGAACGGCGTGCCCGATGAGGGCAGCGAAGGCCTGTTCAACGTGATCTGGTTTTCGATTGCAGCACTGCTGCTGGTAGACGGCGCTGTGGTCGGGGCTTTCTCCTTTGGCCAGCCACAATGGCGTGTCCTGCCCATCAAGCCCTCCTCGGGGCCACAACTTCGTTTTGCCTTGATGGCCGTCGTCGCGGTGCTCGGCATCGACAGGGTGCTGGCCAAAATCGCTGTCGAGTTCAGCAACCAGAGTGCTGCTGTCACGTCATTGCACAGTGTCAGCACAATTTTACTGGGGGCATTGCTCCTGTTCCTTTGCCGACGCACATTATGGGGCATTGCCCCGTCTTCAGAAGCCAGTGAAGACACACCTGCCAAAGGCGAAAATAAGGTAGCACGCAGAGCCCGTCACCTCACCCGCTTTGCCGCTTTCGCCGCAATTCTGGCTGTCGTGCTCGGATATATTTCGTTCGGCCATTTCCTCACGACACGGGTCTTTGCGCTTGCGGGCCTGGCAGCGATGATCTGGGTCTTGCGTGCCTTATTGCGGGAAGTGGTTCGCCTTTTTGATCGGAAATTTTCCAGCATAAGAAAGTCTGATGACGATCAGGAAAACCTGCTTTACTTCTGGCTCTCTCTCAGCATAGACGTAGTTTCCCTTCTGGCGTTCATACCACCCGCACTTATCATTCTTGGTGCAGACTGGCTTGATGTACGTGATGGCGTAACTGACGCGTTTTTTGGCTTCGACATTGGCTCTGTCCGGATTTCCGTGGCCAACATTCTCACGGCTGTCGCGCTTTTCATCGGGGTCATGTACGCAACCCGTATCTTCCAGAAAGCGGCTGAAACAAGGATCTTCCCACAGTCTCGAATTGATGCGGGCGTGCAGAACTCACTGCGGACACTGATGGGATATGTTGGCCTGGTGATCGCTTTTACCGTAGGCGTAAGTACACTCGGATTTGACTTGTCCAATCTCGCAATTATTGCCGGCGCTCTTTCCGTCGGCATTGGTTTTGGCTTGCAAAGCATCGTCAACAATTTCGTATCCGGCCTGATCCTACTCTTTGAGCGCCCCATCAAAGTGGGGGACTGGATTGTCACAAGTTCCGGTGAAGGATATGTCAAACGCATCAGTGTACGCTCCACTGAAATCGAAACCTTCGACAGATCCTCGATTATTGTTCCCAATTCAGAGCTGATCTCCAGCGCGGTCACAAACTGGACGCACAAGGACAAGATTGGTCGCGTGATTGTACCTGTTGGTGTTTCCTACGACTCTGATCCTGACAGGGTTATTGAAATCCTGACACAGGTCGCCAAAGAAGATGAGCTGATCCTTGATAATCCACCGCCGTTGATCACCTTTATCGATTTTGCGGACAGCTCCCTTAACTTCGAGCTGCGTGGCTTTATTCGTGACATCAACAGTTCACTGACGACTCGCACAAGGTTGCGGGTCGCTATCTTCAAGAAACTGAAGGAAGCCAATATCGAAATTCCATTCCCGCAGCGCGATCTGCACATCAAACGGACCGGAAATTCTCTCGAAGTCGCTGAAGAGACTACTGAACCGGCGTCCTGATATACGCTTTACGGGTTTCGCCGGGCCCGACCGAATTTTGGGGACGGAATATCGAAAACAATGGCCGCAGCTCGCGCCGCAAATGTCAGCAATACAGAGACCGGTGCCGCTATGCCCTCATCAAGCCCTGTATAGAGCAGCAGCATATAAATGCCCGCCCCCAACAGCGCTGCAGTGGCATAAATATCCTGCTTCAGAATAAGTGGTGGCTCGTTCAGCAAAACATCTCGCACGACCCCGCCAAATGTCGCCGTGATTGCGCCCATAAAAACAGCGATGACCACAGGCGCCTGCAAGGCCAGCGCCGCCTGCGCCCCAAGGATCGCAAAGACCGCCATGCCAAGCGCATCAGCCCAGATCAATGCCTTCAACCGGTTCGACAGGAGCGGTTGAGCCAGTGTCGCGACGATTGCGCCGGCGAGGCAGATAAACACAGCCGAGGGATCGCGAATCCACCACACAGGAAAAGCGCCAAGCATGACATCGCGGATCGTGCCACCGCCAACGCCGGTGACAAAAGCGATCAGCGCAACGCCAAAAAAATCCATATCGTTGCGCAGGGCTGTCAGCGCCCCAGAAATGGCAAACACGAACAGCCCGAAAATGTTCAGATACTGAAAGACGATGATATGATCGACAGACATAGCCATTCTCTTGTTTCAAGGCCGTGATTAGCGCCAGCTCCCGGTCAGAGCAAACAGATTAAATCGCCACGTACACCATCCATGCCCCGGTGCTGTATGCGCCGCTTGCCAAGGCTGTCACTGCATCTTATATTTATAGGACAAATGAACTTTCGGGGCGGGGTGCAATTCCCCACCGGCGGTAATGCAGCAGGAAATATTCCAGTGCTGACAAGCCCGCGAGCGGAAGCAGAAAGCCGAATGGCTTGAAGTGGATGCAGGATTTCGGTGAGAGTCCGAAGCCGACGGTATAGTCCGGATGGTAGAAAGTTCGAGGCAGGACAGCACCCGGAATCCGGGAGTTGATCCTTATTGCGGAAACTGTGTGCACACTTTTGTGTGTACGCGACTGCAATCGCCTTTGCGCCCTGAAAGTCTGACAGACGAGGCTTTTATGGGTGATGACACCCGATACATGATGCGCGCGATTGATCTCGCCAAAAGGGCTGAGGGGTACACTTCCCCTAACCCGATGGTCGGGTGCGTGCTTGTCCGGGAGGGTCGGATTGTTGGCGAAGGCTTTCATGCGCGCCCCGGCACAGCCCACGCAGAGGCGAACGCCTTGCGTTCAGCTGGTGATGAAGCGCGCGGCGCAACGGCCTATGTGACGCTTGAGCCCTGCAATCATCATGGCAGCAATCCCCCCTGCTCAACCGGGCTGATCAAGGCCGGTATTGCAGAAGTCGTTTATGCCGTCCCGGACCCGAACCCGGTCGCTGCTGGCGGTGCTGACGCCCTGCGTGCTGCAGGCATTACTGTCAGGACGGGCTTGTGCACGGATGAAGCCAGACATCTCATTCGTTTCTGGTTGCATCACATTCAGCAAGGCAGCCCTTATGTCATCGCCAAATTCGCCGCGAGCCTGGATGGCAAGATCGCTACGCGTGGCGGCGAATCTCAATGGATCACGTCCGATGCCGCACGCTTGCGCGGACACGACCTGCGCCAGGCCTGTGACGCCATTATTGTCGGTGTAGATACAGTTATCGCCGATAACCCGAGCCTGACGGCAAGACCAAACCTGCCCGCCGGCCATCGCGACGCAGCCCATCCCTTGCGGGTCATTCTGGATTCAAGCGGACGGGTGCCGATCGAGTCCAAGGTGTTCCGCTCAACAACACCGGGCAAGACACTGCTGGCCACAACTGCCGCCATGCCAGCCTTGAAAGAACAGGCGCTGCGTGCACGCGGGGTCGATGTTGTGAGATTGCCAGCTTCCGCGACCGGGCGCCCAGAGCTTGAGGCATTACTCGAAGCGCTACATACGCGCGGCGTTCTGTCCTGCATGGTTGAAGGTGGCGGCAAGACACTGGGTAGCTTTTTTGATGCACAACTGGTGAACGAAGTCTGGGCTTTTATCGCCCCACTCGTCATTGGCGGCAACGCCCCTGGCCCTGTTAGCGGTGTCGGAATAGAGTTTCTGCGTGACGCGTTCCGTCTACAGAACACAGAAATTGAAAACCTTGAAGCGACAATGCTCATGCGCGGACAGGTTGTTGCAAAGTCTATGGAGGCATCATGTTCACAGGCCTCATAGAAGAAATCGGCCAGATCGCTGATATTTCTCAGACCGACGGCAAATATACGTTGGCGATCAGCGCCAACACGGTTCTGCAAGATGTGGCTATTGGTGACTCAATCGCTGTCAACGGCGTCTGCCTCACCGTTACACGTCACACTCATGAGCTTTTCACAGTCGACGCCGTGCCGGAAACGCTGGCCCGCACAAATCTTGGAGATCTTGTGACGGGCGGACGGGTCAACCTGGAGCGCTCCGCGACACCGGATACCCGACTGGGCGGTCACTATGTTCAGGGGCATGTAGATACGACAGGGGTGATAGACAGCTTTCGTCAGGACAGTGAAGCAATCTGGGTGACGATAAAGACTGACCCGGCAGTGATGAAGTACATTGTCACCAAGGGCTATATCACCATTGATGGCACAAGCCTGACAGTCGTCGATGTTGGCCCTGACTGGTTCAACATTACGCTTATTCCGCACACACAGGAACACATTACCCTGCCTGGCAAATCTGCTGGAGACCGGGTCAATCTCGAAACAGATATTATCGCCAAGTATGTCGAGAAACTGCTTGGCACAGCAATGCCAATTCAAGCGCAAGGAGACCACCATGCCATTAGCTAATCTGGAAGACGCCATCGCAGATTTCCGCGCGGGCAAATTCGTCATTATTGTGGATGACGAGAGCCGCGAAAATGAAGGTGATCTGGCTTTCGCAGCAGAGTTGATCACGCCAGACGCGATCAATTTCATGGCCCGTGAAGGACGGGGACTCATCTGTTGCGCAATGTCTGGCGAGATCATCGACCATTTCGCCCTGCCCCTGATGGTCGATCCAAAGGATAATCAATCAGGTTTTGGCACGCCTTTCACGGTTTCAGTGGAAGCTGCCACAGGAGTCACAACCGGCATTTCTGCACATGACCGGGCGCGCACCATCCAGGTACTGATGGACCCAATGAGCAAGAAAACAGATATTGTCATGCCAGGCCACATGTTCCCTCTGCGCGCGCGCGACGGCGGCGTTCTGGAGCGTGACGGCCAGACAGAAGCCAGCGTTGATCTGGCGAAGCTGGCTGGTTTGCGCCCTGGTGGCGTTATCTGTGAAGTGATGAATAATGACGGCACTATGGCGCGCCTGCCAGACCTTGAAGAATTTGGCGCGAAACACGGTATCAGGATTATTTCAGTTGAACAGATCCAACGCTGGCGACGGGAGACGGAAGCTGTATTCCGGGCCGCTGAATGAGAACCGAAGGATTGACCACCGCAATAGAAGGTGTGCATGACGGTGAAGGCCGCCGCATCGCCATCATCTTTACACGATGGAATGATGAAATCATCTCCGAGATGCGCACTGCCTGTCTTGATACCCTGAAAACCCAGGGTGTCACCAAAGAAAATATAGAAGAAATCATCATCCCCGGCGCTTTCGAGTTTCCCCTCACCTGCACATTGGCGGCGGAGAGCGAAAAATTTGATGCCGTTATTGCGTTGGGCTGCGTCATCCGTGGTGAGACGCCGCATTTTGACTATGTGGCTGGCGAAGCAGCACGCGGCATTACATCCGCCTCCTTAAGCGGCAACACACCTGTTATTTTTGGTGTGCTGACGGTCAATACCGAAGAACAGGCCTGGCAGCGGGCCGCCCGTGACAAGGATAACAAGGGCGCAGAGTTTGCCCTGGCAGCGCTGGAGATGGCGGCTGTAACCGAAAAATTGAAGAGAGTATAAACATGGCTGAAGGATCAATCATGAGTGAAGAAATGTTGAGACGCCCTGATCGCGCTGAAGCAGAAGCAGCAGTGCGCACTTTGCTTGCCTATATCGGTGATGACCCGGCCCGCGAAGGATTGATCGATACGCCCAAGCGTTTCGTCAAGGCGTATGACGACTGGTTTCAGGGGTATAATGAAGACCCTGAAGCCGTGCTGTCACGCACTTTCGAGGAACTTGAAGGATATGACGACATTGTTCTGATGAAGAACATTCGCGTGACCAGTCACTGCGAGCATCACGTCGCCCCCATTATCGGGACAGCGCATGTTGCTTACCTGCCGGACACCCGTGTGGTTGGAATTTCCAAGCTGGCCCGACTCGTCGATATTTATGGCAAGCGTCTGCAAAGCCAGGAAATTTTGACCAACCAGATCGCACAAACACTGGATCGTGTATTGAAACCGCGCGGTGTCGCTGTGCTGGTTGATGCAGAACATCAGTGCATCTCGACCCGTGGCATCAACAAGACTGGCGTTTCCTGCGTGACACGCTGTTTCACCGGGGCTTTCAGGGACGCCGCGATGGAAGACAGGTTCTTCAGACTGATTAAATAAAGTATGGAAAGGAACAAATGGGCAAAATTTACGAAGAAATAGATGAGCGCTGGGCGTCTTTCATCAAGGCCCAGAAAATGTTCTTTGTGGCAACAGCCCCGCTGGCTGCCGATGGCCATGTCAATGTTTCTCCCAAAGGGTATGACACCTTTTCCATCATAGATCCGCTGACCGTCGCTTATCTGGACATCGGCGGCTCCGGCATCGAAACGCTGTCTCATGTGCAGGAAAACAAACGGATCACACTCATGTTTTGCGCGCTGGAAGGCGCAGCGAAAATCCTGCGACTTTACGGCGAAGGCGAAGCCATCGACTTCAACCATCCTGAGTTCAACGACCTCATGAAATTGTTCCCTGCCCATGACAGAGCGCGAAACATCATATGTGTGCGTGTGACGCGCATTCAGGACTCCTGCGGCTGGGGTGTGCCATTCTACGAGTTCAAATCAGAACGCGACCAGTTGAAGCGCTACTACGCCGACAAATCTGCTGGTGACATCGAAGCAAAGTATTATGTATCGAACGCGGCAAGCATCGATGGCCTGCCGGGTATCGAAAAGCCGGAATAATCGCAGCAGACCTTGTACATTTCGTAATTTTGGGGCGGCACCAGACGTGGCCTAGTATAAGATGAATGAGATTATACGAGGGATCCCCATGACACGTTTTTCTGAGACACTGCGTTCGCGCAGCAGCCTGCTTGCAATCTCACTGGCCGCCTTGTCACTAGCAGCCTGTGGTAACAGCCCTTCAGCGGACAATTATCAAGAACCAGCTACGCCGGAAATGACTGATACTAGCAGCCAGCTTTCCGTGGCAGTAGAAAAATATGAACTGGAGAACGGCCTTGATGTTGTTCTGCATGTAGACAAATCTGACCCGGTGGTCGCAATCAATCTGGCCGTGCATGTCGGTTCGGCGCGTGAATTGCCAGGCCGCACAGGCTTTGCCCACCTTTTCGAGCACCTGCTTTTTCTGGACTCTGAAAATCTCGGCTATGGCGGCCTTGATGAAATGAATACCCGCATTGGCGGCGAAGGCACCAACGGCTTCACCACCAACGACATGACCCAGTATTTCCAGGCTGTCCCGGCAGATGCGCTTGAAAAAATCATCTGGGCAGAAGCCGACAAGCTCGGCTATTTCATCAATACAGTGACAGAAGATGTTATCATCAATGAAAAGCAGGTCGTAAAGAACGAAAAGCGTCAACGGGTCGATAACCAGCCATATGGCCATAATTTTTATGTCATTGGCAAAGCCATGTACCCTGAAGACCACCCTTATAACTGGCAGGTAATCGGCTCACTGGCAGACCTCGAGGCAGCAAGCCTTGAAGACGTACAGGCATTTTATCGCCGCTGGTATGTGCCCAATAACGTCACCGTCACCATCTCCGGTGATTTTGACCCGGCCGAAGCGAAGCGACTGGTTGAAAAGTATTTTGCTGAAATTCCGCGCGGAGAAGAGATTGAACGGCAAGAGCCCCGTGCAGCGCAGCTGGACGAAAATATTTCACTCTACCATGAAGACAGCTTTGCAACCGTTCCCCTGCTGACCATGGTCTGGCCAGGAGTCGAGCAGTTCCACCCGGATAGCTATCCGCTGGAGATTCTCGTTGCCTATCTGTCAGAGGGCAAGCGCGCACCCTTGAATGAAGTCCTCATTGATGAGGAAAAACTCACCTCGGATGTGAGCATGTTCAACAGCACGTCAGAACTTGCCGGTGAACTCTACCTCTTTATCAACTCGAATGCGGGGGAAGACCTCGACGGTCTTGTCCCGGCGCTGCAGCAGGGCCTGGCGCGCTTTGAAGAAAACGGCATTTCCCAGGAAGACCTGGATCGGATCAAGGCAGGTTTGGAAGTTGATTTTTACGACAACATCCAGAGTGCTCTGGGCAAGGCAATTCAGCTCGGTGAATATAATCTGTTTACGGGCGACCCTGGCTATATCAACGAGGATATCAGCCAGATGCTTGGCGTGACCACGGAAGATGTCATGCGCGTCTATAATACCTACATCAAGGACAAGCCATTTGTCGCGACCAGTTTCGTGCCTGAAGGTAAACTGAAACTGGCGCTGGAAGGCGCAACACAGGCTGAAGTGGTAGAAGAGAAAATCGTTCAGGGGGCGGAAACAGTTGCAGAGTTCGATCCCACGATCCGCAATTTCACTCCAACACCCTCCAGCTTTGACCGGACAGTGGAGCCGCCATTCGGGGAGCCTTACGACCTGAGCTCACCGGAAGTCTGGCGAGATACACTGGGCAACGGGATTGATGTTTACGGTATCGAGAATACTGAAACACCCCTTGTCTATTTCTCTCTGGCCATTGGTGCTGGTCGCGAACGCGGTGACCCGGCTAAGCCTGCGGTCGCCAATATGACCGCCGATATGCTTGAAAAAGGTACAGCCGGCAAAACGACAGCCGAACTGGAAGACGCGATTAACATGCTGGGCTCTTCCATTCGTATAAATGAAGGCAGCTATGGCACGTTCGTACAGGGCGAGACGCTCGCGCGGAATTTTGACGAGACTATCTCACTTGTTCAGGAAATGCTGCTCGAACCCCGCTGGGATGAAGAAGAATTCGAGTTGTTGAAACGCCAACGGATCAATGAACTGGAACAGGCCGCCGGCAGCCCGAATGCGATTGCTGCCCGCGAGTCAGCGCAACTGCTTTACCCTGACGATCATATGTTCAGTTATCGCCCCTATGGCACGATTGAAAAACTGGAAAAAGTCAGCCTGGAAGACCTCAAAGCCTTTTATGCAGCAAACTACACCCCCGCTGATGCCAGGCTTCAGGTGGTTGGTGATGTAACGTCTGCGGATGTTTCATCAGCCTTTGATGGGCTGGCCACACGCTGGACAAAACAAGGCCCGGCGGCCGTATCTCTGCCGTTGGCTGCGGAGATTACGGAATCGCAGATATTCTTCTATGATATTCCGGGCGCCAAGCAGTCTGTCATTATCGCTGCGCGTCCATCTCTGGCGGCAACAGATGACGACTATCCACTGGCAGAAGCCATGAACTTCCTGCTGGGCGGTATCTACACCTCAGAGCTGAATACAGAGCTGCGGGTCAATCGCGGTTACACTTATGGTATCCGCTCCGGCTTTAGCGGCGCGGAAGACCGGGGCACATTTGCCGTGCAGACCAGTGTCCGCTCAAATGTGACAAAGGAGTCCATCGAACTGATCCGCGATATTCTGGCCAGTTACGGTCCTGAATTCACTGAGAATGATCTTGAGATCATGAAAGGTGCTCTCTTGCGCGGACTCGCGCTGGAAACAGAAACACTGGGCGATAAACTGGGCCTCCTCGACGACATCAGCACTTATGGCTATCCGGAGGACTACCTGGCCAGAAATGCGGAACGCGTTGATGCCATGACCCTCGATGACTTCAAATCGCTGGCTCAGAACTATCTGCGACCAGATGCCATGAACTGGCTTGTCGTCGGGGATGCGCAAACGCAGGCCCCGCGCATGGAAGATGTTGGCTTTGGGGCACCTGTGATGCTGGAAACCGACCAGTAAAAAAATACTGCCCGGGGCATGGGCTTTATAATCGCCCTGACAATGGCCAATTTATGCGCCTTGATTCATAACGAATACAGCCCGACTGACAGCCATGTCGGTCGGGCTTTCTCATAAAAAATCTGAGGCGACCTGAATTAGGGTGAGCATTCTAATTCTATTGCCTATCTTCTGATCATCGAAGGAAAGAGTCCATCGAATGGCTCGGATGACCTTCATGAAGAAAGGATTTTTGAAATGGCAAAAGCTGAAACAAAACAAACCCCTAAAGTAGTCGAAATGGCCCGTAATGGCTGGTTGGCTTATATCGGCATGTATGGCGCCGCTTTCGAGCGTCTCCAGCCGCGTCTGGAAAAGCTGAACCTGAACACTGGTGATGTCTGGAACGAACTGGTCGCCAAAGGCGAAGCAATGGAAGATGCTGCCCAGGAGCGTATTCAGGAAGTACGTGAGCGCGCTGAGGACCGTTATGGCGATCAGATCGAACGCGTTCGTGAGTTGATGCCAAAAGCTGGCAAAGACAGCAGCGAAGTTGAAGTTCTGCATGACGAGATTGCTGAGCTGAACAAGCAAATCACATCTTTGAAGCGCAAAGTCACTTCACTCGATAAAGCAGTCAAAGCTGCTTAACGGGACATGTTTAGAGGGGCACTGTGATCAGTGCCCCTTTTTCTTTTGTGCAACCTATCGAGGAACAGGACATGACAAAAAAAGATACCCCGGCGAATGATATTGCACGGCGCATCTGGCTCGCAGGTGTGGGCGCTTATGGCAAAGCCTTTTCAGATGCACAGGAATCCCTTGAAAAAATCGGTGAAGACACCAGCCGTCGCTTTGACGAACTGGTCGCACGCGGAGAAGAGATTGAGGACAACCTCGAAGAAAAACGGCAGGACCTGATGGAACGGATGCCAAAGCAGCCTTTCGCGCTGGATGATCGAATTCACGAAATGCGCCAACGCCTTGGCCTTGTTATTCCGGCAAATGGTGTCGCTGAAACAGACGGCGGCGACCTGGAAGGTCGCCTGGCACGGCTTGAGGACAAGGTTGATCTTCTGCTTGAACAGGTTCAATCTCTGACCAAGTCGCCAGCCAGAAAAAAAACGGCGTCAAAAAAACGGGCCACAAGAAAATAGTGCTGCGCCCGAACACCGGGCAACACTGAATGGCCGCCAAACCCAAAACACGCGATCGCATTCTTCAGACGGCACTTGCTCTTTTCAATGATGAGGGCGAAGCAGAAGTGTCAACGGTCGAGATTGCGGCTGTCCTCGATATTTCACCGGGTAACCTTTATTATCACTTCAAGGGCAAGGACGCGATCATCGAAGGGCTGTTCGATGATTTCGAAGAAGAGATACGACAGGTGCTGAATGCGCCTATCGCCAAGCCACTGGCCCTGGAAGACAACTGGATTTATCTCTACATTATCTTCGAAGAAATCCACGACTTCCGCTTTTTTTACAATTCCCTGCCAACAATTCTTGAGCGCTGTCCCAGCCTGCAACCCCGCTTTAGGCGCGTACTGGCCCTAAAGCAGGATGTGGCAACTGCCATTCTCACGTCAATGCAGAAGGCCGGCGTCCTTGCGATAAGTGAAACAGGGCGTGATCTTTTGGCTGAACGTATCGCGCTGCAAATCACCTACTGGATACAATACTGTTCCCTGAAAGACCCGAGACGGAAGGAAGCGGCCCTGATCCATGAAGGTGTGTTTTCAATTCTCTCCCAGTTGACGCCCTGGCTTGGTGAAAATGGCGTTGCCTATGCTGCATTGCTCGAAGAGTTTTACGAAAGCCGTAGTGTCTAGGTAATAAAAATCGCCGCCAGCCCTTCGCACTTGACATTCCAGCCCAAATGTTCTATATTTGTTCCTATTGTGAAATTTTACTAGCAAAGCTGACGACACGCCACCAAGGCTAAAATTGCCTGCTTTTTCTTCTGTATCGATACCCGATGCAGAAATATCAGCGAGCACTCGGGCTCTTTGATATTGGATCTCTTTCCGCCTTCATCGGCAGGCTTCAAGTAGAAACAATGGGGACGCATTTACATGAAAAAACATGCTGCGACAGCCGCCGACAGGTTTCAGCCCAACACCTGGATAGCTGTTTTGCCAAGGCGATCAAAAGCCGCTAACGTCCTCTTTTGCGCAGTCAGATGAGGACGGAACAGTATGGCAAAGACAGCGACAGCCACGGGCGGACAACGTGGCATCCTTGGGTTGATTGAACGCGCCGGGAATAAATTACCGGACCCTGTTTTCATCTTTTTCTATCTTATTGCAGCGTTGATGCTGGTTTCCATTGTAGCCTCTTTCTTTGGCCTTTCTGCCAAGCTCAATGACGATGTTCTGGCAGGCATGGGCCAAAGCAGCCTTGACCGCTTTGGCATCAAGGAAGACGGGATCATCTACGCGATAAGTCTTCTTTCAGCGGAGAATATCCAGCGCCTCTGGGTTGAGATGCCCAAAACGTTCACGCATTTTCACCCGCTTGGCTATGTACTGGTCGTCATGCTCGGTGCGGGCGTTGCTGAACGCTCTGGCCTTTTTGCAACAGCGATGCGTGCGGCTGTCAGCGGTGCTCCCAAGTTCCTTCTGACTCCGGTGGTTGCGCTCGTTGCCATGATCGGTAACCACGCCGCAGATGCTGCCTATGTCGTTTTGATTCCTTTGGCGGGCGTGCTGTTCGCTTCAGCCGGGCGACACCCTTTAGCGGGGATCGCAGCAGCCTTTGCCGGTGTATCCGGCGGCTTCTCGGCCAACATCGCACCGGGTCAGCTTGATGCCCTGCTCTTCGGGATCACCCAGCAGGCCGGCGAAGTGCTGGTCCCAAGCTATGTGGCAAACATTGCCGGCAACTGGTACTTCATTGCAGCAATGACGGTGGTGTTCACGCCAATTATCTGGTTTGTCACTGACATGATTATTGAACCGCGCTTCGGCAAGTATGTACCAGAAGGCCATGCCGCCAATTCTGTTTCAGACAATAACGAACCCATCACCCCGGAACAACGCAAGGGTTTGCGCAACGCAGGCTTTGCCTGCCTCATCGTCGTTTTTGCCTGGGCCCTGATGACGCTTTGGCCGTGGGGTACGCCCCTGATTGATGACGAAGGAGCAAATGCCAATGCAGAGCTGGTGCTGCAGTTGCGTCCCCTCTTTCAGTCTCTTGTAGCAGCCTTCTTCATCCTGTTCCTGGCCGCAGGTTGGGCCTATGGCTCGGCAGCTGGCACTATCAAGGACAAGCAGGACGTTGTCGACATGATGAGCGAGGCCATGAAGGACCTCGGCTATTATCTCGTGCTGGCCTTTGCTGCCGCTCACTTCGTGGAGATGTTCATCTGGTCAAATCTCGGTCTGATTTCTGCAGTCCATGGCGCAGATGCTATTGAGAATTCCGGCTTGCCGTTATGGGCTCTACTTGGTGTGATTGTTGTCTTCTCGGGCATGATCAATCTGTTTGTCGGCTCGGCCTCAGCCAAATGGGCCCTGCTCGCACCTGTGCTCGTGCCCATGCTGATGTTGCTTGGCGTATCACCTGAAGGTGCTACAGCTGCTTACCGTGTGGGGGATAGTGCGACCAATATCATCACCCCGCTGATGGTATACTTCCCGCTGATCCTGATTTTCTGTCAGCGCTGGGTAAAGGAATTCGGCATCGGCTCTCTCACCGCCATGATGATCCCCTACTCCATCTGGATCATGATCACCGGTGTGGTGCTCATGATGGCCTGGGTTTATCTCGGCTGGCCCCTGGGCCCTGGTGCCAGCATTTCCTACACACTCCCGGGCGCTGGCGGGTGATGATAACGGCTTGATTAATAACCGCGATAGCGCGCGGGGGATATTTATCTGCGCGCGCTATCACACAATAAGCCCAGTTGAAGTATTGCCTTGACGCTCAATAGGTGACCTGAAAAAGCGTATTTCAACAATGCGACAACAATGGAAAACACAATGAGTGAAGACAACGAAGCCTATAATTCACAGAAAAAACAGGATTTCTGGGTCGACAAGGCGTTGAAAAAAAAACGTAACGGATACTTCTTGGAGTTGGGCGCAGCGGATGGCATCCTTCACTCCAACAGCCTTTTTTTTGAAAAATATCGTAACTGGAATGGCATTCTGATTGAAGCTATCGACGATCAATTCGAGAAACTAATTAAAAACCGCACAGCTACTTGCCTAAAGGCAGTAGTCAATGATGAGCCTGAAACCGTCATGTTTCGCCCGGACCGTCGACAGGGAAGCGGCATAGTCGCTGACGATACAGATAATAACTATCGAGTGAGAGCGGATGAGCTAAAGACAGCCGAGATTATCGAAATGCAGGCACGCACACTAACATCGATACTTGACGAGTGTGACGCTCCCAAGATTATCGACTATTTCTCTCTGGATGTGGAAGGCGCAGAAGCGCGCGTGCTTAGATCTATTGACTTCAATAAATATATCTTCGGACTTCTTACAATCGAAAGGGCGAATGCAGAGTGCAACCAGCTTCTCCGCGAAAATGGGTACGTCTTTGTAAAGAATTTCCAAAATGACAACTTTTACGCGCATGCCTCATATAGCGAAGAATACGACATAAAGTATTCAGATGACTGGTACGATATACCTGCCAAGGAATGGTAAACTCAAAACTGGTATATGACCAATATCAGGTTCATTCACTGGCGTACTGAAAATGGTGTGAAGTCCGTTTGGCGATCATAAATGTCAACACCCTCCAAACGCTTGAGGGTGTTGACCACCCGGTATGTTACAGGCGTCAAAATCGCCTCCCACAAGACTTTCAACAGATAGTTTGTAATCAGTACCGTAATCACTGCCTGCGTTGTCCAGACGCCAAGAAAGGCTATCGGATAAAACAACAGGGAGTCGATACCCTGCCCGACAACAGTTGAACCGATGGTGCGCGTCCAGAGGTGCTTGCCTTCCGTCCAGACTTTCATACGCGCCATCACAAACGCATTGGCAAGTTCACCAGCCCAAAAAGCAATAATAGAGGCGAAAACAATTCGCGGCGTCAGTCCGAACACTTCTTCATATGCTGGCTGACCAGCCCAGATATCGGCAGGCGGCAATGCGACTACAACCCAGCTCATCAGTGCCATGAATATCACGGCACCAAAACCAGCCCAGATCACCCGGCGCGCTCTTGCATAGCCATAAACTTCTGTCAGCACATCCCCCAAGACATAAGACAATGGAAAAAAGAGTATGCCAGCCCCAAATATCTGGGTACCGATTACGGGCAAATCCACTTGCGAGAGTTTGGCCGCTCCAATCAGGTTTGAACAAATCAGGATTGCCACAAAGGCAGACATGGCAAAGTCATAATAACGAAAACTGTGCGCCTGCAGTGCATCTGAGTTTTCTCTTTTGATCAGCTTGTTGTTGGTCATAAAATTCTCCAGTCACTACTATATGTAATCCTGGAAAAACCGATAGACCACTTTCTCACCATAGGGCCTGTCCGGGCCAATGATCGTCGATGGAAATTCCGGTATGTTCATGGCATCGGGAAAAGACTGTGTTTCCAAACACAGTCCGGCGAACCTGTTGAAACGCGATGTCGCAGGTGTCAGATACCCGCCCGTGTACAACATCACACATGGTTGCGTTGTCAGAATTTCAAGTCCACGGCCAGATATCGGATCAAGCACGCGCCCGGCCACTTTCAATCGACTTTCCTCGCTTGCAAGAACATAATTCTGATCAAAACCATCAGTCAGGCCCCCGTCATGAAGCTCCCCATGCTGCGCTACAGACCTGGATTGCTTAAAATCAAAAACAGTACCGCTGACATCCACGAGCCTGCCAGTCGGCAAACCTTCATCAGACTGCTCGGTAATCTTTTCGGAATTAAGCCACAACTGGTGATCAAGTATATCAGCTGATCTGCCTGCCGAAAGATTGAAATAATCATGCCGGGTAAGGTTGATCGGTGTTTCCTGATCGGCCACGGCATGATGCTCAAATACCAGTTCGGTTGACGATGGCATTGAAATGCGCATGGAAAGAGACACTTCCCCCGGATACCCTGCTTCCCCCGCCGGACTGGTATATCGCATTATTAAAGACTGAAGTGCTCCCCGATGTTGGACCACCTGGCCGGAGGATTTTCCGGTTTGATGATCATGGCGGTGATTGGTCCGCCATTCGATTTACCAGTTCGACAGGCGAGATATTGCCAATCGCACTGTGGGGTCGAAACTCATTATAGTCTCTACGCCAGTTCTCCAGTTTTTCCCGCGCATCGTCAAGGTTCATAAACCAGTGCGTGTTCAGACATTCCGCCCGGAACTTGCCGTTGAAACTTTCAATGAAGGCATTATCCGTCGGCTTGCCCGGCCGTGAGAAGTCCAGTGTGACGTTTTTTGTGTATGCCCACAGATCAAGATCTCGAGAGATAAACTCAGGACCGTTGTCCGCCCTAATAGACTTTGGATAGCCGAACACCCGGCAAGCCTGCTCCAGTGTTCTGACGACATCTTCTCCTTTGTAGCTGAACCTTGCATCAATCACTGGAGAGAACCGGGAGAATGTATCCACTACAGTCAATACTCTCAGCTTACGTCCTGTCACCAGTTGATCATGAACGAAGTCCATGGCCCATGTTTCATTGACGGCTGTCGCCTCCTTTCTGTCATCGCGCAGCTTTGCCTTTACCCGGCGTTTGGGCGTCTTGTTCCTCAGCTGCAGCCCCATTTCATGATAGAGTCGATAAACGCGTTTCGCGTTTATCGCCCATCCTTCTCTTTTCAGAAGAACATGGATGCGCCGATAGCCATATCTGACCCGGGTTTCAGCAATCTCTTTGATACGTTTCTTCAGATCGGCCTGACCGTCTCGCCGGGTTTTGTACTGTTGTGTCGATCGCGGCGCCTGCAGGACACGGCAGGCACGCCGTTCACTGACTTTCCAGACAGCAATCAGATCATTCACAAGATCCCGGCGGCGAGCAGGCCTTAGAGCTTTCGCTTGATAACGTCCTGCAGCATGGCTTTGTCGAGAGACAGGTCAGCCACAAGCTTCTTCAGATTGTTGTTCTCTTCTTCCAGCTGTTTTAACCGCTTCATCTCGGATGGCATCAGCCCAGCATACTTTTTCCGCCAGTTATAGAAGGTGGCATCCGAGATGCCTGCCTTTCGGCAAACCTCCTTTACTGGCGTTCCTTCATCTGCCTGCTTCAAAATAAATGCTATCTGTGCGTCGGTGAACTTCGTTCGTTTCATGGAATTCTCCTCGTCCCGTAAAGGGACCCTAAATTAGAAAATTCCAGCCATAAATGGTCCAGTTTTTGGGAAGCACGTCAAGACCGCCCGTCATCTGCAATCGCCCCCTGCCAAAGCGAATCACTGACACCCCCAGGACCGCCATGCAGATGGTGAGGCGGCAAGTTGAGCGGCAACTGATACGTCTTGCCCTGAATCGAAAATTGTCCACCAGATACACGATTTGCCACTCGCCCAATCAACCGACCGATATAATGCCGGTCAGCAATATAAGCAGGCAACATTTCATATCCCAGGACAATGTTACCAACTGTACCTTCTCGATCCGGCACTGAAATCCTAGTGATAATGCCGCCATATTCCAATATCTCGACTGCAAGCCCGTCTCTACACAAAGTATATTGGTGCACTGGCTCACTAGTTTCGAGATACCCGGATATGCGCTTGCTAATTTCCATCTAGGGTGTGGACTCAATTGATCCAGCATTTTGCTGCGAAGAGATATATCATGTTGATGAAGTTCCTTCGAGATTTCTCGAACCGTGTAGCCAGCCGTCTCATGTCTTTCATTTTGCAGAAGAACCGCTCGACAATATTACGCATGGCGTAAAGGCTGGTGTCATGCGGGACCGGATTGCGCGCATTGGACTTGGCGGGAATAACCGCCAACGCACCTTCATCGGCGATATCGCGCCTGATCTTCGCACTGCCATAGGCTTTGTCCAGGACCATCGCCAGAGGCGGCATCTCCCAGTCGAGGAAGACATTCATCACCTGGCTGTCATGAACATGGCCGCCAGTGACCTCAATGCGCAATGGCCTGCCATTTTCATCTACGGCCACGTGAACTTTGCTTGTGCGACCGCCCCGTGAGCGTCCAATATCTTCCGCCAGTTCCCCCTTTTTGAGCCACTCGCTGCGCGGTGAGCTTTGACAATCGAGGCGTCTATGAAGATCAGACTGTCCTCACATTCTTCAGCGAGCGCATCGAATATGCCCTTCCAGACGCCGCGCTCGCCCCACCTGTTATACCGATTGTAAGCAGTCGTGTACGGTCCATATCGTTCCGGCAAGTCCCGCCATGGCGCGCCTGTGCGCAAAATGTAAAAGATGCCGTTCAGGATCGTACGATCATCTTTGCGCTTCGGGCCGCGGCTAACCTTTGGCAACAACGGTTCAATCACCGCCCATTCTTCATCCGACAAATCAAACCGCGCCATTTAAGACTCCCTTTCGGAAATCCCTGAATCACGCTTTGCACAAACAAATCAATCAGTTAAATTGGGTACAGACCCTAGTTTGCGGTGACCTGCATGAGAACAAGGAAAAAAGCCAACAAACCGGCAAGCAGGATACGGCGCTGACCGAAAGGTTCTTTCAGGATGACCGTCGCCAGAATTGCGCCGAACACAACACTGGTTTCCCGCAAGGACACCATCAGCGCAACCGGCGCAAGAGACAGCGCATAAAGGGCAAGAGCGTAACTTGAAAAACCGACGAGAGAAGCAAGAAACGCCTTACGCACAATTCCCGGTGCCTCTTTCACAAAAACCTTCCGGCGCAGCCAGAAACAGGTAAGGGCTATTGGCAGACTGACCGAGACAAAAAACCACGCTATATAGACTAACGGGTTACCCATCGCTCTGGCCCCCGCTGCATCGTTCACGGAATAAAAGGCAATCATGATGGCAGTTAGTAGAGCATATATGATTGCTGTCTTATTCAAAGTGCCGCCTTTAGCCGGCCAGGCAAAAGCAATCAACGTCGCGCAAGCCGCTATAAGTCCTAGGACGGCCAGCAATGGCAGTTCCTCACCGAGAAAGAACAACGCAATCAACGCTGCCAAAACTGGCGCAAGCCCCCGCATAATTGGATAAACAAGTCCAAGATCACCCTTCTGGAGTGCGTTCAGCATAAAGAACGTATAAGCCGCGTGGATAACCAGTGAAAAGCCGAGATGCATCCATACTTCAAAAGTCGGAAAAGGCAGAAAAAAGAGAAACGGGATTGAACAAGTCGCAGAAATGCCAAGAAATACGGCGCGAAAGAGCACAATATCATCAGCGCCTTTGTTGTAAACATTCATTACCGCATGACCGAGAGCCGATGCAATCATGCACAATGCTGCGATGACTTCCGTACTCAAAACTGCTCCTCCCTGATGCGCTGTTCCTGACCAAATCAGTTAGTATTCAACTGACACACTCACCAATTATCAGAAGTTTCTCGGCTAAAATCATTAAGGGATTTTTCAATTTACCAATGAGTTTTGCCCGCAGACCCAATGCCAAAGAATATATCAATATTTACAGTCGCAGGTAGCCCATGGCTGCGGTGTAAGATTTATCAGTACCTGGGATTATTTGGGTGCGGGAGTAGGATTTGAACCTACGACCTTCAGGTTATGAGCCTGACGAGCTACCGGACTGCTCCATCCCGCATCAACCAAGAGGCGATCATATGCCCTTGTGATCTGCTTAAATCAAGGGGTTTCTGTCAAAAAGCTGTCATATCAACAGATATTTTTCAGCTGCTGATTCCGGCAGTGGTATCAGCCAGCTTCTGGAAGACGGGCGCGAGAAGTCTGGCCATATTATGGGCTTCCGCAACCGTGCTTATCAAATCCTGCCTGACCTCGAGGGTCATGTGAGGCAGGCTGCGCGGAGCGGCATGACGATCGAGTGCATGATTGTAGTAGTGACCATCATACGGCTCATTATCGCCCACTGCGTAACCTGTGGCATCTGACAATAACTGGACGGCTTTGCGACCGGTCTTTTCGTCATGATTCCATAGAACACCCAGTTGCCATGGCCGGTCTTCATGGGCGCCTTTCATCCTGGCCGTGAAACTGTGAACTGAGAGAATGAATGGGGAATGGCCCTGTTCAACCACTTCGTTCAACGCAACATTCTGGGCTGTATGATATGATCCATACATACTGTTGCGTCTCTTAATGGCGCCTTCAGAGAGATTCTGATTTCCGGGAATAACGATATCATCACTTACTTCTGGGATCAGGCCAACCTGATCTGGCGCGCGGTTTGGGTCTATGAGCAGACGGGAGAAAGTGCACTGCGTCAGATCTGCCTCAAGCAGGCGCGCAAGTTCTGTTGCGAGAGTTAGAGCACCCGGATCCCAGGCGATATGCGTCTCCAATACCGCCTCTGGAAGACCAAGATTACCGAACTCTGACGGAATAAAATTGCTGGCATGATCACAAAAGATAAAGAAATTACCGCTCCCTTTTCTGAGCTTACGGAACACAGGAAAATTCATCCTCTGGTACCTCCCCAATGTTCTGCATACGGCTCGACCGACCACCACCGCTGGTCAGCCTGCATTTTGGCTTGTGCGATTTCGTCCAACCCGTTCAGCAGTGCATGATTATCTTCGTGCACTTCCTCCACCACCTGCTGTGCGAAATCTCTTGTGAGGATAAATGGGGGCGGTCGGTGTGTTGGCAGAAGTTTATCAATCAGGAGATCCGCGCGCGAATCATGTGGTGTGCGTAATCTTGGGAAGCGCCTGTACAAAGCAACGTGGGTTGCGGAAACTGACATATTGATTCGCTTGCCAGCAGCATATGCCCCCTTGTCTATCTCAAGATATTCCAGAAAATCCCGCGTTATATCGGCATGAGCGTTCTGAAGGCGCGCCGAGACTGTCGCAACACACGGAATACCTGAAAATCTTTGCAACCGCGACTGCCATTTGACCGTGTGCCTTAGCCATTTCCATGCGTCATCAAGTATTAAGCCATCGCCGCGCCACGCATACCATTGCCACCAGGCAGACTGTAACCAGGAAATCTGTGGCCTGACATAGCCGACAATATGCAATTCGATTTCATGTGTCAGTTCAGCAGCAAATACTTTCAGATCAGTAATATCATCATTACTGCCCCACCCCTCCTGGGACATGATCGGCACGGCGCCTGTCTCATCCTCTTTTTCCAGTGTGTGTAGTAGAGCTTGCAGCGCATCTGTGAGGGAGCCGACAGAAGCAACATAACCAGAAAGGCTCCTTCTTGATCTGGCCGTAATGTCCTGAGCGCTTAAAATCCCGTCCTTGCCCATCACGAAATATCGGTAGGAAAACCCGCTACCTTCCAGTTGCTGATGGTGGCAAAGAAAATGCTGGATCGCTGATGAACCGCACTTCGGGTAACCGATATGTACAATGATTTTTTTTCTCAACTGGCACCCATACCGATCAATCATGAATGGCAATCATACGGCAGGAATGGCCTGTCGCAATATCAACCTGAAAACCGGACACAAAAAAACCGCCCAAAAGGGCGGTTTTTTAAAAACATGGGGTAATCTGAAACCATCTTTGCAGGCCCGGCGACGACCTACTCTTCCACGCCTTGAGACGTAGTACCATCGGCGCTGCGGAATTTAACGACCGAGTTCGGGATGGGATCGGGTGGAGGCTCCGCGCCATAACCACCGGACCGGCAAAAACGGTTCCAGATTTGCGAGAGTATATTTTTTGAATTGCCTGAACACTATTTAGTTCGCAGCAAAAGATCCTGAAACGGATCGTTCGCCACGCATGAGCTTCGCTTGCTTTCATGCTCGCTACCAAAGGTAACTTGCATGAGGAATAATCAAGCCTATCGAACAATTAGTACCAGTAAGCTACACGCATTGCTGCGCTTCCACACCTGGCCTATCAACGTGGTGGTCTTCCACGGTTCTCAGGGAATACTAGTCTTGAGGGGGGCTTCCCGCTTAGATGCCTTCAGCGGTTATCCCGTCCGTATATAGCTACCCTGCTATGCCGCTGGCGCGACAACAGGTCCACCAGAGATACGTCCACCCCGGTCCTCTCGTACTAAGGGCAGCTCCTCTCAATATTCCTACACCCACGGCAGATAGGGACCGAACTGTCTCACGACGTTCTAAACCCAGCTCACGTACCGCTTTAAATGGCGAACAGCCATACCCTTGGGACCTGCTCCAGCCCCAGGATGCGATGAGCCGACATCGAGGTGCCAAACAACGCCGTCGATATGGACTCTTGGGCGTCATCAGCCTGTTATCCCCGGCGTACCTTTTATCCGTTGAGCGATGGCCCTTCCACACGGGACCACCGGATCACTATGGCCGTCTTTCGACTCTGCTCGACCTGTCAGTCTCGCAGTCAGGCAGGCTTATGCCATTGCACTCCACGAACGATTTCCGACCGTTCTGAGCCTACCTTCGCGCGCCTCCGTTACTCTTTAGGAGGCGACCGCCCCAGTCAAACTACCCACCATGCAGGGTCCCGGATCCGGATAACGGACCGCGGTTAGATATCAATAACAACAAGGGCGGTATTTCACCAATGGCTCCCTACGAACTGGCGCTCGAAGTTCAAAGCCTCCCGCCTATCCTACACATGTTGTCACTAATACCACTGCAAAGCTGTAGTAAAGGTGCACGGGGTCTTTCCGTCTGACCGCGGGAACCCCGCATCTTCACGGGGAATTCAGTTTCGCTGAGTCTGCGTTGGAGACAGTGGGGAAGTCGTTACGCCATTCGTGCAGGTCGGAACTTACCCGACAAGGAATTTCGCTACCTTAGGACCGTTATAGTTACGGCCGCCGTTTACCGGGGCTTCAATTCGGTGCTTGCACACCTCCTTTTAACCTTCCGGCACCGGGCAGGCGTCAGACCCTATACGTCGTCTTGCGACTTCGCAGAGCCCTATGTTTTT